>JAFVBK010000073.1 GCA_017480045.1 Clostridia bacterium | reverse complement strand
GATGCGGCAGCTACGGGGAATGCTGGGCGGGGGAGCGCGACCGCGGCGCGCGCTTCCTCTGCGACCTGATCGCGCGGTCGGTGCTGCAGCCGGCCGACGCGCCGCTGGTTGAAGGAGAGGTGACGCCGGAGTTGCTGCGGCGCTGCCGCCGGGGGCGGCTGATCCCGGAGCGCGCCCAGGATATTTTGGAGGATTTTGCCCAAACGCGCCGGGAGGCGCTGCTGCGCGGTTCGAGGAATCAGCTGGTATCGGCCCAGTTCTTGCAGGCGCGGCAGCTGTTGGAGGCGCTCGCGGGTCAGCTGGCGCAGCCTGTGCGGCCGATTCGGCCCCGGCTGCGGGTGGAGCGCGGCGCGGCCTGCGCATCGAGGGAGGCGGGCGTGCTCAGCGGCGACAGTCATCTGATCTGCGCGCTGGATGACGCGCGGCTTCTGGCGCTGATTTCAGACGGCATGGGCAGCGGCCCGGACGCCGCGCGGGAGAGCGGCCTGGCGGTGCGGCTGCTGGGGCGGTTCCTGCGGGCGGGTGCGCCTTGCGACCTCGCCGTCGAAACGGTGAATACGCTGCTGTTGAACCGGGTCGGGGAGGATATGTTCGCCACGGCGGACCTGCTGCTCTTGAATTTGGCTACCGGCGACGCGGAGTTTGTGAAGCTGGCGGCCTGTCCCACGCTGATTGCCCGGAACGGGGAGGTGCTTCGGGTGGAGGGAGGCCGTCTGCCCCTGGGGATCCTGGAGAAGGTGAGAGCGGAGCGGGCACGGATGCGGCTGATGTCGGGCGACGTGCTGCTGCTGGTCAGCGACGGCGTGATGGACGCGGCGGGGAGCGAGCTGCTGGAGGCGCTGCTGCTGGACGGCGCGGCGGAGGCTGACATGACCCGGCTGGCGGAGCGCGTCCTCGACGCGGCCGGCGCCGCCTGCGCGGGTGGCAGGCGGGACGACATGACGGCGATCTGTCTCAGAATCGAGGCGGCGTGATGCCGACGAGGCCCGGCGCTTAAGGAAGGATAGGAGCCGAGGCGCTGCGATACGGCGTCCGCGGGCAATATATTTCGGGAAAACGAATGGATCGTTTCCACGCCATTGGGTCTTTGCCGCGGCGGCCGCTGCTTCAATCCCACATCCTCCTTCCGCGTCGTTCCGATTTGCTGTATAAATCAGAATGCCGGTTAATTTCTTCTTTACACAACTCGACTGTTATGTTATAATATATGCGGCAACTAATCATAATAGGAGGAATTCAAATGAAAAAGTTAGCTGCGCTGCTTTTGGCCATGCTCCTCGTGCTCGGCTGTGCCGCCTATGCGGAGGGCGACGAGATCACACTGGACGTCATCATCTGCCAGTACGGCCCCAACACGCAGGATTGGTTCCTGGGCACGGGCATGGACGGCACGAACTTTGTGGATAAGTTTGAGGCGGAGAACCCCGGCATCAAGCTGAACCTCGAAGTCGTCTCCTGGAACGACGTGTATACCGAGGTTTCCACGCGCATTTCCAACAACAACGCCCCCGACATCCTGAACATCGACGTGTTCGCCAACTACGCGGCGGAAGGCCTGCTGCTGCCCGTGAAGGACTATTGCCCGGAGGAACTGTTTGAGGATTTCTTCCCCTCCTTTATCGAGCAGTCCGTGATCGACGACACCGTCTGGGCCGTGCCGGATCTGGCCTCCGCCCGCGCGCTGTACGTGAACACTGACATTCTGGACGAGGTCGGCGTGGACATTCCCGCCACCTGGGCCGAGCTGGAGGACGTCTCCCAGGCCATCATCGATTTCTATGACGGCGAGGTCTATCCCTGGGGCATCGACATGACCACCGATGAAGGTCAGGCCGCGTTCTCCTACTATGTGTGGAACAACGACGGCGGCTTCGTGGACGCGGACGGCAACGTCGCCCTGAACAGCGACGCGAACGTCGAAGCCATCGAGTTCGCCATCGGCCTGTACAACAAGGGCTACACCAACCCCAACCCGGCCACCCAGACCCGCTACGATCTGCAGGATATGTTCGGCGCGGGCAAGCTGGCCATGGTCATCGCCCCCAACCAGCTGCCGAGCTATCTGGCCGACAAGGAATATGAAGTGAACTTCGCTACCGCCGCGCTGCCCGTGAACGAGGGCAAGAACCCCGGCGCCACCGGCGTCATGGATCGCGTCATGGCCTTCCGCGACGACGAGTATCCGGATCAGGCGGCCCGCAACGAGGCCATCGGCAAGTTCCTCAGCTTCTTCTACGCACCCGAAAACTACGTGGGCTGGGTCTCCATGGAGGGCTTCCTGCCCGCCGTCAACAGCTCCGTCGCGGCGCTGGTCGAGGCCGATCCGTCCTTCGAGGCCTGGCTGGATGTTCTGGACAGCTGCCAGTTCTATCCCACCGCGCTGGACAACTGGGACGAGATCAAGCAGGGCGTCATCGATGTCGAGCAGCAGGCGCTGACCGGCGGCGACGTCAAGACGCTGCTGGACGACCTGCAGGCGAAGATCGCCGGCTGATGGTCGAGCAACCCATAGCGCTTTTCCGCTCCCGACCCAAATGGGGCCGGGAGCGGTGTTCAATGGACATAATTCCGCATTATGGAAGGCGCTGCGTCTGCGATGTATAGATTCTTCGACTCCGCCAGCGGCTCCGCTCAGAATGACAAGCGATGTGCCGTGCCGTCATGCTGAGCGAAGCGCCGCCACCGGCGGCGCGAAGTCGAAGAATCTGTACGTGGCATTCCGAAGATTACTCGATTCTGCTGACTGCTTTCAGCTGTTCTTTTCAAACCTTTACGCACAAAGGAGCGTCGCCTATGAACACCATACCGATCCGGCATAAGTGGGAACCCTATGTGTGGCTATTGCCCAGCATACTGCTGATGTCCATATTTGTAGTGTTTCCCATCGGCATCGTGTTCAAGCTGTCCCTGAGCGAAATCTCCAAGGCGGGCATCGTGGGAACGTGGAACAACTTCGAAAACTTCCGGGCGGTGCTTCGCGATCCCGCCTTTGGCACCGTTATGCTGAACACCGCCGTGTGGGTGGTGTCTGTGGTGGGCCTGAGCACGCTGCTGGGCTTCATCACGGCCATGGCGCTGAACGCCAAGTTCTTTGGCCGGAAGGTCGCCCGCTCCATCGTGGTGTTTCCCTGGGCCACCTCGCTGGTGATCCAGGCCTCCGTGTGGAACTACATCATCAAGGGCGAGTACGGCAGCCTGAACAACGTGCTGCTGAACCTGGGCGTCATCAAGAGCGCCGTCAACTGGCGCGCCACCTACCAGATCGAATTCGCATGGGAGTGCGGCGTGGGCATATTTGTCACCATTCCCTTCGTGGCGTTCACGGTGCTGGCGGGCTTGCAATCCATCGACGACGCCTACTATGAGGCCGCCACCGTGGACGGCGCGGGCTTCTGGAAGAAGCTGTGGCACGTGACCGTGCCGCTGGTGAAGCCCTCGCTGACGGTCTGCACCGTGTTGAACATCATCTACGTGTTCAACTCCTTCCCGATCATCTACACCATCACCAAGGGCGCGCCTGCCAACAAGACCGACACGATGGTCACCTTCCTCTACATGCGCGCCTTCTACGACAATCAGAAGGGCGCGGCCACGGCCATGAGCGTCATCGGCTTCGCGATCCTCTGTGTGTGCGCGGGCGCGTACATGATGATCACCATGCGGAAGGAGGAATCGCGATGAAAACCTCTTCCGAAATTCGCAGGATCAATGCGACCGCCATGGCGGCCTGTTTCATTGCCTTCGCGCTGGTCATAACCTGTGCGCTATTTGTGCCGCTCTACGATTTCTCCGCCACGGTGTTCACGAAGAAATCCGGCAACACCTTCGTGGGCGACGAGCGATACATTGAGGCCCGCGCGGAGGTGGAGGCCGCCGCCGAGGCCCGCGCCGCCGAGACCGGCAGCATGCCGGAGATCGTGGAGAACGTCACTGAGCGCGTGAACTCCAAGGGCGAAAAGACCAGCATGGTGGCCTTCGAGGTGCGCGAGACCATGAAAAAGACCGGGCGGGACTTCGCAGGGTCCGGTCTGACGTCGGGCGTTCTGCTGATGATCATCGTTGTCCTGTCTTGCGCGGCGATGTTCTGCAACTGGATCGGCATGAGCAAGTCCGATTCCGTGGACTGGGCCGAGGTCGTCGGCTGGCGCAAGGCGCTGCGGCGGCTGGCTGGCTGGCTGGCGCTGATCGCGCTGCTGCTGGTGCCGGTGTTCCTGATGCAGAACAACCTGGCCTTCTCCCGCCAGATCAAGCTGGCGGCGGACGGCTTTTCGAAGCCGGGGCTGGAGGCGCTGCTGCAAAAGCTGGATCGCTTCCTCTACGGCGGCACGGCGGGGGAGAACACCCTTTCCCTGATGGGCGGCGTCAGCTACCGACCCACCTGGGTCGTCTGGGCGCTGCTGATTCTGCTGGGCATTCAGGCGCTTGCCTGCGTGGTGGCCGCCGAGGGACACCCGGCCGCGACGCTCCAGCGGGCGCTGCTCTATGCCTTCATCATCTGCCTGTGCGCGCTGATCCTCTATCCCTACTACGTGATGGTGATCACCGGGTTCCGCAGCAACGCGGAGACCACCGACATGTACTTCCAGCACCTGCTGCCCACCAGCTGGGTGTGGAGCAACATTCGCGACATCATCAATCGCGGCGTGCCGAGGTATCTGCTGAATTCGCTGATGCTGTCCGTGGGCGCCACGGGCATCGCGCTGCTGTGCGGCATCCCCGCGGCCTATGCCATGGCCCGCATGAACTTCGCGGGCAAGAAGGCGTTTCTGGGCTTCGTGATCATGAGTCAGATGTTCTCGCCGGTGGTGCTGCTGGTGGGCATCTCGCGGCTGATGAACGCGCTGCATCTGAACGACTCGGTCTGGGGCCTGATGTTCATCAACGCGGCCTTCAACCAGGCCTTCGCCATATGGCTGCTGCGGGGCACCTTCGTGTCCATCTCCTCCGAGATGGAGCAGGCGGCCCATATCGACGGCTGCAACACCGTGAGCGCCATGCTGCGGGTGCTGCTGCCCATGGCCGCGCCGGGCATCGTGACCACGCTGATCTTCGTGTTCATCAACGCCTGGAACGAATACACCATCTCCACCGTGCTGATCTCCACAGCGGCCAACAAACCCATCACCGTGGGCATCACCCAGTTCTCCTCCTTCAACATGATCGAGTGGCAATACCTGTTTGCCGCGGCCCTGGTGGCCACGGTGCCGGTGGTGATCCTGTTCATGTGCATCGAGAAGCACCTCGCGGCCGGATTGACCGCGGGCGGGGTGAAAGGATGAGCCACGGGGAACGGGATTTTTTGGCGGCCTGCACGCAAAACCCGGAAACTTCACGGTTCAGCACGCTGCGCTGAACCCGCTCGTTTCAAGGGTTTTGGGTAGCAGGCCGCCGCTTTCGATGGGGAGCAGCGACAGAGGCGCAAATTCTGGAGCTAAAGCCCGGTCGTAGGGGCGGCGTTGCGCCGCCCGCCGGGTACTACGTCGCGTATCGTACAGGGCGAGCGCCCTGCGAGGACATTGTATTAGAGTGTATTCATACGAGAAATGATACCTCTATCGCTGTTCTCCTTTTGAACGGCGGCATGGTTCTCATGAACTCTTGAACGAGCGCGTTGCACGCATCGTGTGCAAAAGCGAAGTTCGGCGGTTCTGAAACCATGCCGCCAAAAGATCATTCCTCGTTTTTTTGAGTCAAGGAGTCGCTCCCACGACTCTGAATACTTTAGGAGGGGTTATGATGAAAATCGTTATTGCCATGCTGAGTATACTTCTGTCGGCGATATTATCTTTTAATTGCCTCGCAGAGGAGCCGTTACAGTACAAAGCTGGAGAGGATAGTATTTTAGACGCTTGCCTTGAGCTTTCATATGATCAAGTGTCGGATTTAGCGCGGACTTGGAACAACGAAGAACGGGTGATGGAACTTTTCGATCAAGAGCTGGCGGGTTCATACAATGAAAAAGACATCCAGCATCCCTATAGAGTATACATATTCTACCCGACAGATTTTTTTGATCCTACATTTTCATATAAGCAAAATGGGCTAAGTACCGATAATCTCAGCGAATCTGATATGGCCTGGAAGGCTTTGTGGAATGTTAATATGATTAATGAAACAGGTCAATCTCGTCCGGCAGTAAAATATCTGGCCGAATCAATGAGCTTATTGGATTGTAAACATATAGTTGGCTTTAGCAATACCGGCTACATTGCTTATCAACTTACAGAGTCGTCGCCCTGCTACATTACAGCCTTACACGCTGTGGATGACGAATCCGTGATTGTCTATACAACAGCTATATGGGTTAATGCCGGTAATGCAATGAATAATCTTGAAACTTTGGTATACACTTTATATATAAAATATGGTTCGGCGGCTTTTGACATTATTGACGCCACGTCGCACTATCAATATAATCCCTAACATGGAATAAATCGTTACCGAGGAGCGGGATGTTTGGCGGCCTGCACGCAAAACCCGGAAACTTCACGATTCAGCACGCTGCGCTGAACCAGCTCGTTTCAAGGGTTTTGGGTTGCAGGCCGCCGCTTCCATGGGGAGCAGCGACAGAGACGCAAATTTTGATGCATAGGCCCCTTCTGTAGTGTAACGCCTAATTCTTTAGACGACCAGATTGCCATTGCAAAGAGTTAGTTGTTACGCCATACTACTACGCGGCAGCCGCTATTCCTGTTCCCTAATCCCTGTTCCCCGGCCCCCGTTCCCTCTTATCGCTCCATAAATATGAAATTGTCCGCCGTGATTATCTTGACTTTGTACACGCAAATCCTTATAATAATATTGATGGTTTAGGCCCATACTCAACAGAAATCTAAAAGGAGGTAATTCCGTTGAGCGTCAAACTTACCGTTGACGGCAATACCGCCGTCAGCCATGTCGCATATGCTTTCAGCGACGTGGCCGCTATCTATCCGATCACTCCGTCTTCCCCCATGGCAGAGGTTGCCGATGAGTGGGCTGCCCATGGCAGGCTGAACCTGTTTGGACAGAAGGTCCGCGTGGCCGAGATGCAGTCCGAAGCAGGCGCGGCGGGCGCCGTGCACGGCTCCCTGGCTGCCGGCGCGATGACCACCACCTTCACCGCTTCCCAGGGCTTGCTGCTGATGATCCCGAACATGTACAAGATCTCCGGCGAGCTGATGCCGAGCGTGTTCCACGTCTCCGCCCGCGCGCTGGCGTATCACGCGCTGAACATCTTCGGCGACCACAGCGACGTGATGGCCTGTCGTCAGACCGGCTTTGCGATGCTGGCCTCCAACTCCGTTCAGGAG
>JAFVBK010000072.1 GCA_017480045.1 Clostridia bacterium | reverse complement strand
TTCAGCAACGATCAACCCTGCTTCTGCTTGTGCTTCGGATTCTCGCAGATGACCATGACGCGGCCCTTGCGCTTGATGATCTTGCACTTTTCGCAGATGGGCTTAACGGAAGGTCTCACATTCATGATGACATTACCTCCTATCTTCATCGGATCGCGCCAGCCGTTCAACCGTGCGGCTGAAACGATCTGACAGGAAATGTTGTAGATCAGCTCTTGGAGCGCCAGGTGATCCGGCCGCGGGTCAGATCATAGGGCGAGAGCTCAATCGTAACCTTGTCGCCGGGATAGATGCGAATGTAATTCATGCGCATTTTGCCGGAGACGTGCGCCAGGATCTTGTGCCCATTGGGCAGCTGAACCTCAAACATGGCGTTGGGGAAGGACTCCGTAACAACGCCTTCAACTTCGATAACATCAGACTTGGACAAGCTTTTCCTCCTCCTCGCTCAACCAGGTGCGCAATTCATGATCCTCTATCGGCCGGCCTTCCGCCAGCCGCTCCGCTGCCGCCTTCACCACCGTGCCCGTGGGCTTGAGGTGCTTGCGGCGCTTTTTCTTTTGGCGATCCATCTTTCGCAAGGCGCCGTTGGCAACCATCACGAAATCGTCGTCCACTTCCCCGACGACCAGAAAAAGCCTTCCCTGGTCGCGGCCTGCCTTTGAAATGACGATGCTGCCAATTCCTATGGGCAACCTATTCATTTCAGAACCTCCGAAACCCGTTTGCCGGGCCAGGACAGCAGTTCCGGCTCGCCGTCGGTGATCAGCAGCGTGTGCTCATAGTGGGAGCAGGGCATGCCGTCCCTGGTGACGATCGTCCAACCGTCGTCCTCCTGGTATACCTTCCAGGTGCCCATGGCAATCATCGGTTCGATGGTTATGGTCATGCCCGGCTGCAAGCGTACGCCGCGATGGGGCCTGCCATAGTTCGGCACATTGGGGTCCTCGTGCATCTCAGTGCCGATGCCGTGACCGCAAAGGTCGCGGATGACGCCATAGCCAAGGGATTCGGCATAGCTTTGAACCGCGTAGCCGATGTCGCCCAGGTGATTCCCCGCCACAGCCTGCTGCGCGCCCAGCCAGAAGCACCTTTCAGTGGCCTCCACCAGCTGTTGCGCCTGAGGATTGCCGCCGCCGACCACCACGGAAAACGCGCTGTCGGACTGCCAGCCATCCAGTATGCAGGTACAATCGACGGAAAGGAGCTGCCCCTTGCGGAGCTTGTTCTTGTTCGGAAAACCGTGAACCACCTGATCGTCAACAGAAGCACAGATGGAATACGGGAAGCCGTTGTAGCCCTTGGAAGACGGTATGGCGCCCGCGTCCCGAATCAGCTTTTCCGTCAGCTGGTCCAGATACATCGTGGTCACACCGGGCTCGATCTCCTTGCGCACCGCTTCGAGCACCTCATGCAGAAGCGCTCCGGCCTTGCGCATCTTCTCTATCTGTGATTCATTCTTGATTGTGATCATGCGTTACTCCAGCGTCGCGAGGATGGCCTTGAACACATCCTCCAATTGATTGTCGCCGTTCACCCTGCGCAGCTTGCCCAGGCCCTTGTAGTAGCCAATCAGCGGCTCGGTCTGCTCGTGGTAGGCCTTCAGCCGCGTGGCGATCGTTTCAGGCTTGTCGTCGTTGCGCTGGTACACCTCGCCGCCGCAGACGGGGCAGGTGCGCTCATCGGCGAGCTTGGAAATGTGGAAGGTGCCCTGGCACTTGCCACAAATCCGACGCCCGGTGAGGCGGCTGAGAAGCCGCTCATCGGGAACGTCAATATCCACTACGGCGTCAGGAGCGCTGATAGAATCCAGCGCAATGGCCTGATCGACCGTGCGGGGAAAACCATCCAGCAGGTAGCCGTTCCTGCAGTCGTCCATGCTCAAGCGCTCGCGCACCATAGCGATGGTCACACTGTCGGGAACCAGCTCACCGGCGTCCAGATACTTCTTGGCTTCGATACCCGTGGGGGTCTGGTTCTTGATGGCCGAGCGGAACATATCGCCCGTGGAGATGTGCGGCACGCCCAAGTGCGCGCTCACTCCAGCCGCCTGTGTGCCCTTTCCGGCTCCGGGAGGGCCCAAAAAGATCAGTTTCATCTGGTTTCCTCCAGGGATCAGTTCAAGAATCCCTTGTAGTGGCGCATCAGCATCTGGCTCTCCAGCTCACGCATGGTCTCCATCGCGACGGAAACCGCGATCAGCAGGGAGGACGCCGCGAAGGGCAGGCTGACGCCGGCAATCGAGTAGATGATCATCGGAACCACGGCCAGCACGGCAAGATAGATCGCGCCGAACATGGTGATGCGGTGGGTGATCTTCTTGATGTAGTCGCTGGTGGGCTTGCCCTGACGAATGCCGGGGATCATGCCGCCGTTGCTCTGGATGTTCTTGGCAATCTCAACGGGATTGAAGGAAATCTCAGAGTAGAAGAAGGTGAAGCCGAAAATCATCAGCGCGAAGATGATCTGATAGAGGGCGTGCGTCGAAGAGACGTGCGCGGTCCACCAGGCATTCGCGGCGGAGTTCGGGAAGAACGCCAGGATGGTCGCCGGGAACTGCATGATCGCGTTGGCGAAGATCAGCGGCAGCACGCCGGAGGCGTTCAGCTTCAGCGGGATGTGGGTGCTCTGGCCACCGTACATCCTGCGACCCACCATGCGCTTGGCATACTGGATGCGGATGCGGCGCTCGGCCAGGTCCACCAGCACGATGCCCACGACCAGGATGATGAACACGATCAGGGAAGCGATGACAGCGGGAATGCTGACAGCTTCCGGATGGGAGAAGATGTTGTAGACATTGGTGCCCACACTGCGCGCCAGGTTGGAGATGATGCCGGCGAAGATCAGCAGGGAAATGCCGTTGCCGATGCCATTCTCCGTGATGCGCTCGCCCATCCACATGGCGATCGCGGTGCCCGCCGCCAGGCAGAAGCCGATGGTCAGCAGACCCAGGAAGCCGTTGGTGGCGTTGGCATGGAGGCCGATGGTCAGCGCGATGGCCTGCACGAAGCCCAGACCCACCGTCACATAGCGGGTGATCTGCGCGATCTTCTTGCGGCCCTCTTCGCCTTCCTTCTGCAGCTCCTCCAGCCGCGGAATCGCCACGCACAGCAGCTGCATGATGATGCTCGCGTTGATGTACGGGGTGATGCCCATCGCCATGATGGTGTAGTTGGAAAGATCCGAGCCGGTCATCGAATTGATGAAGCCCAGCAGGGAGTAACGCTCAAGCGCCGACGCGATCAGGCTGGTGTTGACGCCAGGGGTCGGCACATAGCACAGCAGCCGGTAGATCAGCAGCATGCCCAGCGTGTAGAGAATCTTCTTGCGAAGATCGGCGATCTTCCAAGCGTTCTTCAATGTCTCAAGCATATCAGAACACCTCGACTTTCCCGCCTGCCGCCTCGATCTTTTCCTTGGCCGTGGCAGTGAACTTGTTCGCCTGCACGGTCAGCTTTTTGGTGATCTCACCGTTGCCGAGGATCTTCACGCCATCCTGAACATTCTTCAGGATGCCGGCCTGGATCAGCTCGACAGGGGACACGACCTCGCCGTCCTCAAAGATGTTGAGGCGCTCGACGTTGACGGTCGCGTATTCCACGCGCCACTTGTTGGTGAAGCCGCGCTTCGGCAGGCGCATGGTCAGGGGCATCTGGCCGCCCTCGAAGCCGGGCCGCTTGCCGCCGCCGGAGCGGGCCTTCGCGCCCTTGTGACCTTTACCGGAGGTCTTGCCCAGACCGGAACCCGTGCCGCGCCCGAGGCGCTTCGGGGCCGTGGTAGCGCCCACGGCGGGTTTGAGATCATGAAGTTTCATGGTGTTCTGACCTCCTTATTCTGCTACTTCTTCGACCTTGACCATGTGCTTTACCTTGAAGATCATGCCGCGGACGGCGGGATTGTCTTCCTTGACGACCGTGTGGCCGATCCGATGCAGGCCCAGCGCCTCGATCGTGGCAATCTGGTCCTTCAGGCAAGCGATAGTGGACTTGGTCTGCGTAATCTTAAGCTTCATATCGTGTTACCCCCTTAACCGAGCAGCTCTTCGACGGTCTTGCCGCGCATAGCCGCAACCTGTTCGGCGCTGCGAAGCTGCTTGAGTCCTGCCAGGGTGGCGCGAACCATGTTGATCTTGTTGTTGGAACCGATGGACTTGGTGACGATGTCCTTGATGCCAGCGGCCTCCAGGACGGCGCGCACCGGGCCGCCGGCGATAACGCCGGTACCTTCCGGAGCGGGCAGCATCTTCACCTTGCCGGTGCCAAACACGCCCACGACCTCGTGGGGAATGGTGGTGCCGTTCAGCGGAACGGTGATCATGGACTTCTTGGCGTCCTCAAGGCCCTTGCGAATGGCCTCAGGAATTTCAACCGCCTTGCCCATGCCGCAGCCGACGGTGCCGGGGTTCTCAGTGTCGCCCACAACCATCAGCGCGCTGAAGCGCATGTTGCGGCCGCCCTTGACGGTCTTGGACACGCGATTCACGGCAACCAGCTTTTCCAAATATCTGTTATCTTCTTCTCTGCGCTGCATTGCGTTGTCTCCTCCTATTAGAAGTCCAGACCGCCCTCGCGAGCGCCGGCTGCAAGCTCGGCCACGCGACCGGTGTAGATATAGCCGCCGCGATCAAAGACGACTTCCTTGATCCCAGCCTTGATGGCGCGCTCTGCCACGATCTTGCCGACCAGCTTCGCCTCGCCCTTCTTGTCCACCTCGCCCAGCTGAGAAGCGATCTCCTTCTCAACGGTGCTGGCGGCCGCTAGGGTGTTGCCGGCTACGTCGTCAATAATCTGAGCGTAGATGTGCTTGTTGCTGCGGAATACGCACAGCCGGGGACGATCGGGCGTCCCGCTGATCTTTTTGCGTACGCGCTCATGACGGATCTTGCGAACCTCGTTGCGATCACGCTTTTTAAACATTTGCGGTACCCTCCCTCATTACTTCTTACCGGCTTTGCCTTCCTTGTGGCGGACATACTCGCCCTCATAGCGAATGCCCTTGCCGTGGTACGGCTCCGGCTTGCGGATGGCGCGGATGTCTGCGGCGATGGCGCCGACCTGCTGCTTGTCAATGCCCTTGACGGAGAAGTTCACGTTGCTCTTGTCAACGTCGAACTCGATGCCCGCGGGGGCGTCGACGATCACGGGATGAGAGAAGCCAATCGCGATGTTCAACTGATTCTTGTTCCACTCGGCAACACGCCAGCCGACGCCTTCGATGTGCAGCTTCTTCTCGAATCCCTGGGTAACACCAACCACCATATTGTGGATCAGGGACCGGTACAAACCATGCATCGAGCGGTGGGGTTTGCTGTCGGTAGGACGGGACACGATCA
>JAFVBK010000071.1 GCA_017480045.1 Clostridia bacterium | reverse complement strand
GTTGACTTTCTTCTTGAACAGGCCGAACAGGCCGCCCTTCTCTTCGTCGTCGGTGTCGAAGTTCTTCAGCTCCACCACCAGGTTGGAGATCATGTTGCCGACCTCGTCCAAATCCTTGGTCTGCACGTTCTTCAGCGCCGCGTCGGAGAACTGGGAGATGTTCTGCTGGGCGGCGGCGCCGTAGGAGAACACCAGGTTGCTGTCGCACACGTCGATCTTCTCAGCGAAGTCGTCGATCATCTTCTGCTCTTCCTCGGAAAAGCTCTGCATGTCCAGCGTGGCCTGCTGAACCTCCTTCTGCACGCTGGCCTCAGCCTGCTCCAGCGCCTCGGTTGCCTGCACGGCGGCGGCCACCGCGCTGTCCAGTTCCTGCTTGTTCTCGCCGTCAAAGGGTTCCAGGGTCAGCTTGATTTCGTCAGACATGTTCGTGTACCTCCTACAATATTGTTTTGTTGGTTGTATTGCAATTCAACATCGCGCTCCGTCAATCAGGAATATAAACCGCGGAGGGCGACGGCTTCCACCGCGCCGGAGCATCCGCCATTCCTCATCCCAATTTAAGCTCAGTGCCCGCCCAGGGTGAGCCTGATACCGTCCTTGGTGGTCTTTTCCGGTTCCTGCGGCGCGGTCGCCTGCGCGGCGGCGCCGGAGGTTTCGAGGATAGAGTTCATCTCGGTCTTGATCAGATTGTCGCCGGTGAGCATGGTCTGCATCACCTTGATCTCGGCGTCGATGTCCATCTCGTCGTCCTTGTACAGGTTGTCGGCGCACTTTTCGAAGGCGTTCGCCGCCAGCCCCAGGCTGCGCTCGATGGTGCCCATGGCATTGGTGATGTTTTCGCCCTTGGTGGTCGCGTTCATCAAAACCTGATACTGCTCCATCAGCTTTTCAGACGTGGGCAGATAGTAATTCATGAAGCGGCGCACCAGCGCGATCTTGCGCGGGTCGCGGCTCAGCTCGTTGAAGATCTGCGCGCCGGAGGCGTACATGCGGTCCAGATTCCTGCTGATCTCCGGATCCGGAATGGCCTCGTTGGCCTTGCGCAGGTTTTCCAGGCGTTCGCGGGCCTTGGCGATCTCCCGGTCCACCGCGGCGTCGCCGGTGGAAATGGCCTGCTCCACATCGCGGCCGGGAAACAGCTTCATGCCCGCGACGTAGACCGCCAGAGACAGCCCCGCCGTGATCAAAAGCCCCGACAGCTTCATGAGAAACTTCGGCGCGATCAGCCCCACCAGCAGCCAAAGCGCCGCCGCCAGATAGATCGGTATCGCCGATTTGATGTGCACCTTTTTCATGCCTCTGCCTCCTGTTTGGCCATTATGGCGTTATTCTATGCGCGGAGCTTATTCTCCTGTCTCCGGCGCGGAAATATCCAATTCAACCGGGCAGTGGTCGCTGCCCATGATCTGTGGATGGATCTTCGAATCCAGCATGCGATCCTTCAGCTTCTCCGACACGATGAAGTAGTCGATGCGCCAGCCGGCGTTCCGGCTGCGCGCGCCGCCGATATAGCTCCACCAGCTGTAGGCGCCGGTGACGTCCGGATAGAAATGCCGGAAGCTGTCGATGAAGCCCGCGCCCAGCAACTCGGTCAGCTTGCCGCGCTCCTCGTCGGTAAAGCCGGCGTTGCGATGATTCGTCTTCGGGTTCTTCAGGTCGATTTCCTGATGGGCAACGTTCAAATCGCCGGTGAGGATCACGGGCTTCACCTTGTCCAGCTCGACCAGGTAGCGCCTGAAATCGTCCTCCCACTGCATGCGGTAGTCCAGCCGCCGCAGCTCGTTCTGGGAGTTGGGCGTGTAGCACCACACCAGGTAGAAATCCTGAAATTCGCAGGTGATCACGCGGCCCTCGTGGTCGTGCAGATCCACGCCGATGCCCGTGGTGCTGGAGAGCATCGGCACGCGGGAGAACACCGCCGTGCCGGAATAGCCCTTGCGGTCGGCGTAGTTCAGCACCTGCGCGTAGCCGGGCAGCTCCACCTCGCACTGGCCCTTCTGCATCTTGATCTCCTGCAGGCAAATCACGTCCGCGTCCAGGCTGGCGACGCTCTCATAGAAGCCTTTTTGCAGCACGGCCCGCAATCCGTTCACATTCCACGATATGATTTTCACGAAAATAACACCGCCCAGACAGGCGCTGTGCTATAATATCCGGCGGGATGTACACAGACGCCCATACGTAGTTAGTGTTATTATAACACATTTTATTCAAATTGCAAACATATTTTATCGGGAGATGAGCGAAATGACCCTTCGGGAGAAGGCGGCGCTTGCGGAGCGCGCGGCGCGAGCCGCGGGAGCGATGCTGGAGCGCCACGGCGCGTTCAAGGTAAAGCGCAAGAGCGAGAACGATTTTGTGACCGAAATGGACTTTAAGAGCGAGGCGCTGATTCGGGATACGCTGCTGAGCGCCTGCCCGGAGGATGAATTCTTCGGCGAAGAAACCGGCGGCGCGACCACCGCTCCGGGCCGCTGGATCGTGGATCCCATCGACGGCACCACCAACTTCATGCGCGGCCATCGGCTGTACGCCATCTCCATCGCCTACGAGCAAGACGGCGCGCTGGCGGTGGGCTGCGTATACTGCCCCGGCACCGACGAGCTGTTTCTGGCTGTGCGCGGCGAGGGCGCCACGCTGAACGGCAGGCCGATCCACGTGTCGGGCACCGCGGTCCCGCGCGACGCCATCGTGCACCTGGGCTTCGGACACCGGATTCCGAAGAACATGGAGCGCACGCTGGCGGTATTCCCCGCCCTGCTGGCGTCCGTCAGCGATGTGCGGCGCACCGGCACCGCCGCCTACGACCTGTGCTGCGTGGCCGACGGGCGCTCCGACAGCTATGTGGAGCTGGGTCTCAATCTGTACGACTACGCCGCCGGCTACGTCGTCCTCACCGAGGCCGGTGGGAAATTCACCGGCTGGGACGACGATGAGGACGGCCTCAAAACCGGCAATGTGGTTTCGAGCAACGGGCTATTGCACGAGGCGATCAGGGAGAGGCTGAGGTGAACTTCAGCTTGTCGCTTTGCGACCAGGGCGTGTTTCCAAATGCCGGGAGACGCAGCATCGAGCAGATAGATGCCGAAATAGCGCTTCAGATATTTTAGAAACACACTCCAATCAGAATTTACCACCCTCGCCTTGACGGCGCACCGGCCCGGTACTATAATACTGGCATAGCATTCCTGAGGAAGAGGTAAACGCCATGAAACAGATGATGATTTACAATACCCTTTCCCGCAAGAAGGAGCCCTTCGTGCCGGTACATGAGGGCAAGGTGGGCATCTACGCCTGCGGCCCCACCGTATACAACTATTTCCACATCGGCAACGCCCGCCCGTTCATCATTTTCGACACGCTGCGCCGTTTTATGAAGCATCTGGGCTACGACGTGACCTTCGTGCAGAACTTCACCGACATCGACGACAAGATGATCAAGCGCGCGAATGAAGAAGGCACCACCGTCGAGGCCATCGCCGAGAAATACATCGCGGAATACTTCAAGGACGCCGAGGCCATCGGCGTGCAAAGGGCGGACGTACACCCCCGCGCCACGAAGCATATCGGCGAAATCATCGGTCTGATCAAGAAGCTGGAAGCCAAGGGACTGGCCTACCGCGTCGACAACGGCGATGTATACTTCGACACCCAGGCCTGGCGCAGCAACTACGGAAGGCTGATCGGTCAGAATCTGGACGATCTGGAATCCGGCGCGCGCATCGAAGTCGACGACATCAAGCGCCATCCCATGGATTTCGCGCTCTGGAAGGCCAAAAAGCCCGGCGAGCCCTTCTGGAAGAGCCCCTGGGGCGAGGGCCGCCCCGGCTGGCACATCGAGTGCAGCGCCATGAGCATGAAATATCTGGGCGAGACCTTCGACATTCACTGCGGCGGCGTGGATCTGATCTTCCCCCACCATGAGAACGAAATCGCCCAGTCCGAGGGCGCCACGGGCAAGCCCTTCGCCAAATACTGGATGCACAACGGCCACATCAACGTGGACAACAAGAAGATGTCCAAATCCGCGGGCAACTTCTTCACCGTGCGCGACATCTCCAAGGAGTTCGACCCGGAGGTCGTGCGCATGTTCATGCTGTCGGCCCAGTACAGAAGCCCCATCAATTTCTCCCGCGACCTGATGGAGCAGGCCAGGGCGGGGCTGGAGCGCCTGTATACCGCCCGCGACAACGCGCAGTTCGCGCTGGAGCACGCGCCGGAGCGGGAGATGAACGGCGAGGAGCGGGCTTTTGCAGCGCGCGCGAAGGGCTTCATGGATCAGTTTGACGACGCCATGTGCGACGATCTGAACACCAGCGAGGCCATGGGCGTGCTGTTTGAGTACGTGCGCGACATGAACACCGCCCTCGCCGACGCCAAGGCTCCCAGCCGCGCCGCCATCGAAGCGGGGCTCGCCGCCCTGAATACCATGGCCCACGACGTTCTGGGCCTCTTGATGAAGGAGGCCGACACCGTGCCGGAGGACGTCAAGGCGCTGGTTCAGGCTCGCGTGGACGCCAAGAAGGCCAAGGACTTCGCCGAAGCCGACCGCATTCGCGCGGAGGTCTTGGAAAAGGGCTACATCATCGAGGATACCCCCAAGGGGCCGAAGGTGAAGAAGGCGTAGCCGTCGCCATCAAGGATTAACCATCGCAGCGGCGCGGGGAAATAGCACGTTCCCGCGTCGCTTTTCATTCACTTTTGATTTGAGAATAGTATCAGACGCATGGCGCGCAGAATCCGGCGCTCGCCTTGCGTTCGCCAAATTGTGACATAATTTTCGCAAGATATTGACATTTTATATGGCGCCGTGTTATAATATTTTTAACTGAAAGGCTCGGGTTGTATACTGTACAGCCAGATATTTGAGGGGGATTGGCAAATGAAAATCGCAAGCACCTTGAAGCGGATGTTCCTGCTGACGCTGGTCGTGGCGCTGCTGGCGGGCGCGTTCGCGCTGCCCGTGGCCTGCGCTTCCTCCGGCTCCTACTACTGCACGGCGAACCGGGTAAACCTGCGCTCAGGCCCCAGCAGCAGCTATGCCAGCGAAGCCAAGCTGATGAAGGGCGACGTGGTCACCTACATCTCCAAGTCCAACGGCTGGTACAAGGTCTCCTACTACAGCAAGAAGAGCAATTCCGTCATCGAGGGCTACGTGTATCGCAAATATCTGTCCTCCGTGGCGCCCACCTCCACGAAATCCAGCTCCTCCAAGAGCTCCATCTCCCTCTCCACCAACTACAAGACCACCGTCAACCTGCGCGTGCGCTCTGAGCCCTCCATCACATCCGGCTATGTGCGCGCGAAGCTGAAAAAGGGCACGAAGGTCAGCGTGGTCAAGCAGAAGAAGAGCTGGGTGTACGTCACCTACAAGGGCGGCTCCGGCTGGGTGTCCGCGAAGTATCTATCCAAAGTGTATAAGTGATCAGTGGATGAATGGCCAGGGCCCGGAAGCGATGCTTCCGGGCCCTGGCTTGTGCGCGCTCAATCTCTGCTGATCACCTTGCGCTGCCAGCTCCGCTGTCCGCAATGGGGGCACTTCAAATAGCGGGTGCGCCCCACGTGCATCGAGAGCCAGAAGGGCACGCCCTCCGGCACGTAGCGATGGCCGCACTTCTGACACTCATAGTACCCCGCCTCCCGCTCCAGCTTCATGGCGAAGCCGACGCCCACCGCGAAAGCGGCGATGGCGAGCGCGATCAGCAGAGCCCGCCACAGCGGCGCCTCCACCAGAAAGGCTGCGACGAAATTCAGCGCCAGGAAAGTGGCCGTACCGAGGCAGCCGATCACCCATTCCAGCGTCAGCAGCATCCTGACGTGTTCCTCCTGCTGCCGCTTCATTTCAACCAGATTCTCCTCCGCGTTCTTCCTGTAATCATCCATAGCGATGCGCTCTCCCGACAGAAGCTCGTTGACGGAGATGCCCAGCAGCCCGCACAGCGCCAGCATGATGGATGCGTCCGGCAGCGATCGGCCCGTCTCCCACTTGGAGACCGCGCGATCCGTGATATCCAGCGCCTCCGCAAGCTTCGCCTGCGTCAGGCCCTTTTCCCTGCGACACCCCGCGATGAATTTTCCGATTTTCACCTGATCCATCGGGAAACCTCCTTTCGGGAAACACGATAGCTCCTTTCCGGCCGCGACTCAACATACCGTCGGTTGAAATGCCCTGGAAACTGGCGCTCAACCGATGGTTGAGTGGGCAATCAGAGCTTCCCGGCAATTGCCTTCGCGTTCTCGCTATCCGCCAACACCCCGGCGCGTGGGCCCGCGTTGGTAAAGCAGATGTAGCCGATTTCAACGCCCGCGGGCACCCAGCGCCGAAGCGTCGCCTCGATCCGCGCGCCGAGCGCGGCCATCGTCGCTTCCAGCAGCCCCGCCTCATCCAGCGCCGCCAGCGCGGCGTCGGTGGTGGCGCAATCCATGATCCGGCGCAGCAGCGGTACGTCCGCGCCACTGGCCAGCGCGCAGGCGGCGAGGGTCTCCATGCGCCCGTCGCCGTTCGCGGAATGGGTGTTGCGCGCGCCAATGCCCAGCTTCACCAGCTTGCCGATATGTCCCACCAGCAGGATGCGCTCAAAGCCCGCCGCCACCGCCGCGTCCACCGCGTCGCCGATGAAGTTGGCGGTGCTCACCTGCCCCGCCGCGCTCAGGCCCAGCGCTTCCCGCGCGAAGGTCTCGCCGTAGTTCCCGGGGCACAGCAGCACGCCCTTCGCCCCGGCGGCCCGCCGCACGCTCAGCTCCAGCTTGATGGTGTCCACCAGCGCGGTGCTGGACATGGGCTCCACGATGCCGGTGGTGCCGATCACGGAGATGCCGCCCTCGATGCCCAGGCGCGGGTTGAAGGTCCTTTGGGCCAGCGCTTCGCCGCCGGGAACGGCAATGGTGATCCCGACGCCGCCGGCATAGCCGCATTTTATGCACGCGGCCTCCACCTGCTTTTCAATCATTCGCCGGGGCACGGAATTGATCGCCGCCGCGCCCACGGGCTGATCCAGCCCCGCTTTCGTAACGCGGCCCACGCCCTCGCCGCCGTCGATCGCTATGCCCGCCGCAATCCGCCGCGCCGTGGCAAAGACGAGGACGCCGTTGGTCACGTCCGGGTCGTCCCCGCTGTCCTTGCGAATCGCGCAGCGGGCGAGATCCGCTCCGAGCTCCGGCTCCAATATATCAAGCGTTAGCGGGACGCCCTTGGGCGTATCCAGATGCGCAACCGTGACAATCGTGCCGGTCAGCAGCATCTCCGCCGCCGCGCCGGCTGCCCCCGCCGCACAGGCGCCGGTGGTGTAGCCGCACCGCAGCGTCCTGCCGTTTTTGGTAATGTAGTGTCTCAGCATAGCCTATCTTCCCAGCATATAAATGAGCGCGTTGCAGATCGCCGCGGCCACGTTGCTGCCGCCCTTGCGGCCCCGTGCCACGATCCAGGGCACGTTCGCCGTCATGATCAGCTCCTTGGACTGCACGACGTTTACAAACCCCACCGGCACGCCGATCACCAGCCGGGGCTTCAACCGCCCCTCGGCAATCAGCTCATAGACGCGAACCAGCGCCGTGGGCGCGTTGCCAATGGCGAAGATCAGCGGGCGTTCGATGGCTGCGGCCTGCTCCATTGCAACCGAGGATCGGGTGACGCCGCGCATCGCCGCGGCCTCCGCCACCTCCGGATCGGCGATGAAGCAGCGAACCTCGCCGCCATGCTTCGCCAGCGCCCGCTTGTTGATGCCAGCCATTGCCATGCTGGTGTCGGTCACGATCACCGCGCCCGCGCGGATGGCCTCCAGCGCCGCGTCCACCACGCCGGCTGAAAAGCACAGCGTATCGGCATAGTCGAAATCCGCCGTGGTGTGAATCACCCGCTTGACGATCGGCGCGAGGGCCGGGTCGATGGGATGGGGCAGCTCCCGCTCGATAAGTTCAAAGCTGCGGGCCTCGATTGCCGCCGGCGCGACGCGCTCCAGCTCCACCTTCATCTGGTCTCCCCTCCCTCGTCTCTCTGCATCGCCGCAATCCACACGGGATTCAGGCCCTCCAGCAGATGCACCCGTCCGGCCGGCCTCGCGCGGGCCACGCTCAGCTGCACCAGCTCATGCGCCTCAAATTCAAAATCACGGATGACGCCCGCGATTTCGCCCACGCTCTCCGGCGCGATGGCGTTCGCCACTATGCGGACGCGGGGATTTTTCGCGAGCGCCGCCTCGACGATCGCGCGCATATTGCCGCCGCTGCCGCCGATGAACACGCGGTCCGGCGCAGGCAGCGCTTCGAGCGCCGCCGGGGCTTCGCCATGCACGACGCGCAAGTTGCGCAGCCCGAATTTCGCGGCGTTCCTTTCGATCAGCGCCGCCGCGTCCGCCCGCCGCTCCACGGCCCACACCTGACCCTTCGGGCAGAGCAGCGCCGCCTCCACCGACACCGAGCCGGTGCCCGCGCCCACGTCCCAAACCACGGCATTCTCCGTCAGCCGCAACTTCGAAATGGACACGGCGCGCGCCTCGCACTTGGTCATGGGCACGACCTTGCCGTTTTCGCCCGCCTCGCGCGCGAAGGCCTCGTCCGGCAAGCCCACCGGCAGCGGCATGGCAGCGCCCGCCCATTCGATCAGCACCGCGCTCAGCGGCGCACATCGCGCGTCCAAGAGCTCCATTGCCGTGCCCGTCAGAATGGCCTCGTCCGGGTAGGAGAGCCGCTGGCCCACCACAACCTTCGCGTCTCCCATGCCCGCCGCGCAAAGCTCGGCGCAGATCCGCGATACGGCGTCGGCGCCGTCCGTCAGGGCGAACACCTTGCCGTGCCTTCCGACCTCCGGCGCCACTGCGCCCGCGCGCCCGTGCAGCGAGACCGCCCGCGCGTCGTCCCAGCCGGTTTGCAGTTTGGCGCACAGATATTGCAGCGAGCTTATGCCGGGCAGCACCCGAACCCGGTGTCCCTCCAGCAGCGGCAGCAGCTTCCGCGCGCCGCTGAAAAAGCCGGTATCGCCGGACATCAGCACCGCCACGCGCCGGTGCTCCGGATAGGCGGCGATGGTCGCCGCGATCTTCTCCGGCAGAATTTCCACATACGCGGGCTTGCCGAAGCGCGCCGCCGCCTCGATCATCCGCGCCGCGCCGATCACGCAGTCGCAGGTCTCGATCGCCCTCCGCGCTTCGAGCGTCAGCGTCTCCTCCGCGCCCATGCCGATGCCCACCACGTCGATCTCCCGCACGTCCCTCAGCTGGAAACGCTCGATCAGCCAGCGCACCGCCTGGGCGTAATCCATGCCCGCCGCCTGCGGGGGCCGTCCAACCACCACGCACCGCGCGCCCGCCAGCCGCGCCGCCTCCAGCTTTTCCCGCAGGCCGCCGCTGTCGCCGGAATCCTTGGTGACCAGCCAATCCGCGCGAATCTCCTTCAGCAGGGCGACGTTCAGCGCCACGGAAAACGGCCCCTGCATGGCGATGACGTGGGCGGGGCTGAAGCCCGCCGCCGCGCACGCCGCCAGCGACGCCTCCATCGGCAGCACCCGCGCCCAGAGCCGCTCCCGATACTCCGGCACCGCCGCGTAGGGCATGAGCGCCTTGCCGCCGGTGGTGATGAGGGCGTTGCCCGGATGGGCCGCCAGAAAATCCGCCGCGGCCTGGATGGAATCCACGTATATGGCGCCGCCATCCGCTCCGGCGTCGCTCCGGTTCAGCCGCAGATACGCCGTACCGGTGGCCGCGCAGGCCGCGGCGATATTGTCGGAAGCCTCGGTCGCGAAGGGATGGGTGGCGTCGATCACCACGTCAAAGCGGCGCTGTCTGAACAGCGCCTCCATTTCCCCTGCGTTCAGTCGTCCGGCGGCAACCTCAACGTTCTCCCCCCTGGGAATCAGCGCCTCGCCGTATTCCGTGGCCACGCAGGCCAACGCCCTAACCGCCTGTCCCCGCAGGAATTCCGCGAGCCGCCGCCCCTCGGTGGTGCCGGCGAATACGCAAATATCAGACATTCCGATACCCCCTGGGCGTGATCATTTTGCCGCCGATCACCCGCGTATGGGAATTGCCCACGAACGCGGTGGTGAACATATCGGCCTCGCAGTCCCGAAGCTCGGCCAGCGTCATCAGCCGCGTCGCCTCGCCCGCGCGCCCGATATTTCGGGCGACGCCGCACACCGTATCCGCTCTGGCGTGGCGCAACAGGATCTCGCAGGCCCTTCTCAGCGCGTCGCGGCGCTTGTGGCTGCCCGGATTGTACAGCGCGACGCAGAAGTCCCCCGCTGCCGCGCATTCCAGTCGCCGCTCAATGACCTCCCAGGGCGTCAGCAGGTCGGAGAGGCTGACCACCGCGAAATCGTGGCCCAGGGGCGCGCCCAGCAGCGCCGCGCCGGAAACCGCCGCCGTCAGCCCGCCGACGACCTCCACCTCGACCTCCGCGTCCTCGCCGCGCAGCTCGTAGATCAGCCCCGCCATGCCGTAGACGCCGGCGTCGCCGCTGCAAATCACCGCCACGCGCTGGCCCGCCCGGTCCAACGCCAGCGCCAGCCTGCAACGCTCCGCCTCCCCGCGCATGGGGGTGGCGTGAAAATCTTTTCCTGGGAAACGCCCCCGAATCAGATCTATGTACAGCTGATAGCCCACGATCGCGTCGGAGGCCTCCAGCGTTTCCACCGCCCGAAGCGTCATCTCCCGCCAGTCGCCGGGGCCGATGCCCACCACGCTACATTTCGCCAAAGTCAATCCCCCATTTCAATTCCGCCACGGCGACAGTCACGCCGTTCCCGGCGGTCTTGGGCACGATCAGCCTGCCGCCTGAGGCCGCCGCCGCGCGCTCGCAGACGTTGCCGACGCCCACGGCGCTCCGCACAAATTCAGATTCCGCGAAATTACCCGGCACGGCGTTCAGCCGCTCCGCCGCGCAAAGCTCCACCGGCCAGCCGCGCTCCCGGCAGCAGGCGTTAAGGCCCGCCTCGTCGCCCTTCACATCGATGGTCGCCGCCTCGCGGACCGCTTCGACGCGCAGGTTATTCTCCCGAAACACCTTTTCGATCAGCGCTTCGATGGCCGCCTTCGGCGCGCCACGCTTGCAGCCGATGCCCACCCGCAGCGCGCGGGGCACCAGCAGCAGCGTATCGTCAAAGGGATGCCTGTCGTACACCGAGACGCACACGCCCAGCGCGCCGGAATCGCCCCAGACGAGGCCCTCCGGAAGCCCCGCGCCCGCGTTCGAATGGTCCGCGCAGAAGGGGATGTTCCCCGTCAGTATCGCCGCCGACACTCGCTTAGCCAGCGCCATGTCGCAGATGAACAGGCCGTTTTCCGCCGCCCAGGCGTCCACGGCGAACCTGCCGTTGACATCGGTGGCCGTGGTGATCACCGGCGCGGCCCCCAGCGCCGCCGCCAGCTCTTTTGCCAGCCGGTTCGCGCCGCCGATGTGGCCGGAGAGCAGCGGAATGACAAACCGCGCCCGCTCGTCCACGCAGAGCACCGCCGGATCGCTGTGCTTGCTGGCGACATGGGGCGCGATGGCCCGGACGGCGATGCCGCAGGCGCCGACGAAGATCAGCGCGTCGCTGTGAAACACGCCGCCCGTGAAGGTCGTCAGGTCGCCCGCATAGGCGGCGCAATCCGCCTCCGACAGGCGCGGTGGCACAACGATCCGCGCGCCTTCGCCGAGGATTTCCCGGACGCGCCGGGCGGTCGCTTTGCCCCGCTCGGTAAAGGCGAATACCGTCGCGTTCATGGTCTGGCCCCCCGGTAACCGGTCCCAAAGCCGGGATCGTAGAGCTTCGAACGCCCGTAACCGTCGCCGAGAAAATCGCCGATTACGATCAGCGCGGTTTTGGTGATATCATTGGACAGCACCGTTTCCGCCAGCGTCTCCACCGTGCAGCGCCAGATCCTCTCATCGGGCCAGGTGGCCTTGTAGACGATGGCCGCGGGCGTATCCGGCGGATAGCCGCCCGCGAGCAGCTCGTCTTGCGCCTCCCGCGCCAGCGACGCGCTGAGAAACAGGATCATGGTCGCTCCGTGCCGCGCCAAGGAGCGGATGTGCTCCCTCTCCGGCACGGGCGTGCGCCCCGCCACGCGTGTGATGATCACCGATTGGGAGACCTCCGGCAGCGTGTACTCGCGCCTGAGCGCCGCCGCCGCGCCGCAGAAGGCGCTGACGCCGGGGCAGACGTCATATTCAATGCCCAGCGCGTCCAGCGCGTCGAATTGCTCCCGCACCGCGCCGTAGAGGCTGGGATCGCCGGTGTGCAGCCGCGCGGTCGTCCTGCCCTCCGCCTCGGCCAACCTGATAACTTCGATCACTTCCTCCAGCGTCATCCTCGCGCTGTTGTAGACCTCGCAGCCGGGTTTGGCGTATTCCAGCAGCACCGGGTTCACCAGGGAACCGGCGTAGATGATCACGTCCGCCTCACCGAGCAGCCGCGCCCCGCGCACGGTGATCAGATCCGCCGCGCCGCTGCCCGCGCCGATAAAATGCACCATGACAACACCTCGCTGGATTCAGATTTGTCGGACGCAGCCCGCATATCAGCATTCGTCCGCCCCCATCTTACCATACCCCTCGCGGCCTGTCAACGCGGGACGCCGCGGCAACAGGGCGACATCATTTACTTTTGCGGAAACAGGCAGGATCGATAAAATCGAGGACCGGGGGGCGGGAATTTTGGGGGTATGCTTTCAGAACAGGAATCTTCGCAGGTTTCGCACATCGCGCGAAACCGCGCTCGATTGAACTGTTCTGAGAAGCATACCCCCGTGCCGTGGGGATCAGCGAGTCATGCGTACCGCGCTCGGAGACCAGAATTAAATACCTCTCCGAGTCCGGCAGCTCGAAGCTCGCTGTCCCCCCTACTACGCGGCG
>JAFVBK010000070.1 GCA_017480045.1 Clostridia bacterium | reverse complement strand
TTGAATCGACTGCATCAGCCAGTTTGAGCAATCGGAGGCGTTTTTTATGCGAGCAACGGGCATTGTCAGAAGAATAGACGAGCTGGGACGGGTCGTCATTCCCAAGGAGATAAGAAGGACTTTGAGGATTCGCGAGGGGGATCCGCTGGAAATATTCACCGACCACGATGGCGAGGTTGTGCTCAAGAAGTATTCGCCCATCGGTGAAATTGCTTCTATCGCGAAGGATTACACCGATTCACTGTACCGCACGCTGGGCCATGTGGCGCTCATCAGCGACCGGGACGCCATCGTTTCCAGCTCCGGCGCGGCGAAGCGGGAGTATATCGAAAAAGCGCTCAGCCCTGAGGCGGACCAGATTTTGCAGAGCCGTCAGCTGGCGCTGCTCAATCTGTCGTCGGGAATGAAGATGCTGCCGATTACCGCCGACGACAGAGCGGAGAACTACTCCGCGCAGATCATCGCGCCGATTCTGGCGGACGGTGAGATTGTGGGCGGGCTCATCCTGCTGAGCCGGGAATCGGGCCTGCAGATGACCAACGTGGATCAGAAGGTGGCCGAAACCACCGCCAACATCATCGGCAGGCAGATGGAGCAGTAGTCCGTTTCTTGCCAGTCCGTCGCCTATGTGCTATAATATCTCCTGAAAATCAAACGTTTCGGGAGGCAATTCATGGGTGCTATCACGATCATCGGCACGGGCTGGCTGGCCGGACAGCTGACGCTGGAGGCTGCCGAGACTCTGAAAAGCGGCGCGCGCGTCGTGCTGCACACCGAGCGCTGCGGCTGTGCCGGATGGCTTTCTGAGCAGGGCATCGGATTTGAGTCATTGGACGCGCTGTATGAGACCTGCGAGGACTTCGACGAGCATGCCCGCGCCGCGGCGGATGCCGTGGCGGAAATGGCCGCGACGGGAGATGTCGTCTACTGCGTGGCCGACGTGCGGGATCGCAGCGTGCCGCTGCTGGTCAGCGCGGCGGAGGCGCGCGTTCGCGTGATCGCGGGTCCGCCCTCCGAGGGCGCGCTGCTGGCCTACGTCAGCGGCGAGACGCGCTCGGTGGAGGCCTCCGACTGGGAGGATTTCCACCTGACCGCGCGGGAAAACTGCCTGATCCGGGAGCTGGAGAGCCGGGAATTGGCCGCCGAGGTAAAGCTGCGGCTGATGGAGGTCTATCCGGAGGAGACGGAGATATGGTTCATGAACGGCGGGGAGGCCCCGGCGGCGATGCCGCTCTACGCCCTGGACCGTGCGGCGCGCTACGACCACATGACCTGCGCGCTCGTGCCCGCTCAGCGGGAGATCACCGCGCTTGAGCGCTACGACTTTGAGCACCTGAACGAGATCATGCGCGTACTCTGCGGCCCCGGCGGCTGTCCATGGGATCGCGCGCAGACGCATGCCTCCCTGCGCACCTGCATCCTTGAAGAGGCCTACGAGGTGATGGACGCCATCGACGAGGGGGACATGGACCACCTCTACGACGAACTGGGCGATGTGCTGCTGCAGGTGGCGATCCACGCGGAGCTGGCGCGGCGCCACGGCGAGTTCGACATCTCCGACGTCACGACCGCCATCTGCGAGAAGATGATCCATCGGCACACCCACATCTTTGGCGACGACAGGGCGGCGAACCCGGAACAGGTGATGGATCTGTGGAGCAAAAACAAGATGGCGGAGCGGGGCCAGCATACCCATGAACAAGTGCTGAGAGACGTGACGCGGGCACTGCCTTCGCTGCTCAGGGCCGTGAAGGTATTGAGGCGCAGCGCCGAGGCGGGGCTGTGCGACGCGGACGCGGCGCCGGTTGCCGACCGATGCGCGGCCAGACTGGCGAATATCCCCAGGGCGGAGGACGCGGAAGCGTGGCTTGGCGGCGTCCTGTTGGACATCGCGGGGCTCGCGCGGCTTTTGAAGGTGGATCCAGAGATCGCGCTGAACGGTGCGGTCGACCGGTTTATCGACAGATTTGGCAAGCTTGAGTGTGAAATCGCCGAAAACGGCGGAAATATCGAGCATTTGTCCGAAGAAACATTGAGAAAATATTGGGATTTGGTAAAATTGTGCTGACTCTCAAAAAATAGCAGGAATTACAGCAGGGCAGCACGAATAAATACGTGAATTGTGCTCAATATGCAATGATTTATTGTGCTCAATGGTGCTTACAATATCTGGAGGTGTATTTTCATGAACAAGGCTACTCTCATCGCGAAGATCGCGGAGAAGTCCGAACTGAGCAAGAAGCAGGCTGAGGCCGCTCTGAATGCTTTCACCGAGACCATCACCGAAGCGCTGAAGGCCGGCGACAAGGTTCAGCTGATGGGCTTTGGCACCTTTGAGGTGAAGGAGCGCGCCGCCCGCATTGGCCGCAAGCCCTCTACCGGCGAGACCATAGAGATTCCCGCCAAGAAGACCCCTTCCTTCAAGGCTGGCAAGGGCTTCAAGGACGAGTTCTGATTCATCAGGGCAATGCACGACAGGGCGCTTCCGATTGGGAGTGCCCTGTTGTTTGGTCAATGCGAGATAATGAGGTGAAGAGCTATGAGCAGGAAGGCCATGGAGGCGAAAAAGCCCGTGGAGCGCACCGCGCCCACGTCCATTCGCCTGGATAAGTTCCTGAAGATTTCCCGGATCATCAAGCGCCGCAGCGTCGCCAACGACGCCTGCGCCACCGGCCACGTCACCGTGAACGGCAAGGAAGGCAAGCCGGGCACCGACGTGAAGGTGGGGGATGTGCTGGG
>JAFVBK010000069.1 GCA_017480045.1 Clostridia bacterium | reverse complement strand
TTCATCAGCGTTTCGGGAATGTACTGCCCGCCGTGAACGCCGAAGCGCCCGCTCGCCTTGCTCATTTCACATCTTCCTTTCCATCGGCGGCGCGCACCGCCGCCACAAATGCCCGCATCTTATCGGGGTCCTTCAGTCCATCCGTCTCGATGCCGGAGCTGACGTCCACGGCGAAAGGCCGCAGCGCCTTCACGGCCTCCCCCGCGTTTTTCGGGCTCAGCCCGCCCGCGAGAAAGTAGGGCCTGTCCATCTCCCCCACCAGCGCCCAGTCAAAGGCCGCGCCCGTGCCGCCCGCGCCGTTGTCCAGCAGAATGTCGTCCGCCGCGCTGGCCCGCGCCCGCTCCAGATCCGCGGCGTCGCTCACCCGGAACGCCTGGATGATGGGCTTGTCCGTCAGCGCGCGGAGGTTTTCGATATAGGCCGCGTCCTCGCTGCCGTGCAGCTGGGCGACGTCGATCACACCCTTCGCCAGCAGCTGGGCGATAAATTCAACCGGCGCGTTCACGAACACGCCTACCGCCTGAATCGCCGGATTCAGCCGCGCCTTGAGCGCCGCCGCGCCCTCCGGGGAGACATAGCGCCGGCTCTTCTTTGCGAACACGAAGCCGATGTATTCCGGCATGAGCTCGTTGGCCGCCTCGATGTCGCAGGGGCGGGTCAGCCCGCACAGCTTGATCCTCGTCATGGCGTCCCCCGCAGTTCCGCGAGCCTGGCCCGCTTGTCCGGGGCGCGCATCAGCGCCTCCCCCACCAGCACGGCGTCCGCGCCCATCTCCCGCACCGCCCGCACGTCCTCCGGGCCGCGCACGCCGCTCTCGGAGACAAACAGCACGCCCGCAGGTATCAGCGCCTGCAGGCGGCGGCTGTTGCCGGTGTCCACGGTGAAATCCTTCGAGTTGCGGTTGTTCACGCCGATGATCCGCGCCCTGGCCCGCAGCGCCGTTTCCACCTCCGCCACGTCGTGGGCCTCCACCAGCGCGGAGAGCCCCAGCGCGTCGCAGACGGCGATGCAGTCCGCGATCTGCGCCTCGCTCAGTATGGAGCAGATCAGCAGCGCCGCCGACGCGCCCAGCAGCTTCGCCTCGTAGAGCATGTATTCGTCCACGGTGAAGTCCTTGCGCAGGCAGGGAATGGACACGGAAGCCGCAATCTCGCGCAGGTAGGCGTCGCTGCCGAGAAACCACTTCGGCTCGGTGAGCACCGACACGGCGTCCGCCCCGGCGGCCTCGTAGGCCTGGGCGATTTCGAGATAGGGAAACTCCGGCGCGATCAGGCCCTTCGAGGGCGACGCCTTCTTGCATTCGCAGATGAAGGCCAGCTCCGCGCCGCCCAGCGCCCGTTCAAAGGCGAAAGCTCCCCTGGGCAGCGCCAGCGCCTCGCGCCGCACGGCTTCGATGGGCGCCTTGGCCTTCGCCGCCGCCACTCGCTCGCGGGCGTGGTCGGCAAGTTGGTCGAGTATGGTCATGGTGTCCTCCTTGAATCATGATTTACCGCGGAGCGGCAAGTCTGAATTCATCTGTTGCTCACTTCGATCACCTTCTCAAGCGTCGCCGCGGCCTTGCCGGAGTCGATCAGCTCCGCCGCCAGGGCGATGCCCTCGGCCAGGTTGGCCGCCTTGCCGCCGATGACCAGCGCCGCGCCGGCGTTCATCAGCACGGCGTCGCGCTTGGGGCCCTTTTCGCCGGCCAGAATCGCGCGGGTGATCGCCGCGTTCTCTTCCGGCGCGCCGCCCACCAAGTCGGCCTTGGCGCAGCGCTTGAGGCCGAAATCCTCCGGCGCGATGGTATAGGATTTGAACCATCCGTCCTTGAACTCGCACACGACGGTGGGCGCGCTCATGCTGATCTCGTCCAGCTTGTCCCTGCCGTAGACCACCATGCCCCGCTTCACGCCCAGGCTGATCAGCACCTGCGCCAGCGGCTCCACCAGGTATTCGTCGTAGACGCCCAGCAGCTGCAGCTTCGGGCTGGCCGGGTTGGTCAGGGGGCCCAGGATGTTGAACACGGTCCTGAAGCCCAGCTCCTTTCGAATGGCGCCCACATACTTCATGGAAGCGTGATACTTCTGGGCGAAGAAGAAGCACATGCCCGCCTCGTCCAGCAGCGCGCGGCAGAGCTCCGGGCTCTGCTGGATGTTCACGCCCAGCGCCTCCAGGCAGTCCGCGGTGCCGCACTTGGAGGAGGCCGCGCGATTGCCGTGCTTGGCCACCTTCATGCCGCCCGCCGCCGCCACCAGCGCCGAGGTGGTGGAGATATTAAAGCTGTGGGCGTTGTCGCCGCCGGTGCCCACGATTTCAAACACGTCGTAGTCGGTCTCCACCTTGGTGGCGTGATCCCGCATGGCCGCGGCGCAGCCGGCGATCTCGTCAGTGGTCTCGGCCTTGGCGCTCTTGGTGGACAGCGCCGCCAGGAACGCCGCGTTCTGGGTGGGCGTGGTCTCGCCGGACATGATCTCGTTCATCACGGCGTAGGCCTCGTCGTAGGTCAGGTCCTCCTTGCTCACGATCTTTACGATGGCTTCCTTGATCATTATGGACAACTCCTTTTCTAGGGTTGATTTTCTGGATTCAGTGTGGGGTGTGGAGCTCCGGTAGAAATCCTTGCGGATTTTTTATTACTCCTCTGGCCAGACAAATATCATCTAAGCCCTTGTCTCTAACTCCACACTCCACACTCCTCACTCCTCACTCACGCTTATCCCAGGGTTCTGCCGCACACGCACCAGGTGCTCAGGAAATTTCGCAGCATCTGCCTGCCGTCGGGGGTGAGGATGGATTCCTGATGAAACTGCACGCCGAAGATGGGCCGCTGGGCGTGCTGCACGGCCATGACCTCGCCGTCCAGCGTCCGAGCGGTGATCTCAAGGCACTCCGGAATGGTCGCCGCGTCCGCCGCCAGCGAGTGGTAGCGGGCCACGGGCGCCGTCTCCGGCAGGCCCTTGAACAGCGGGCAGCCCGGCTCGAACCGCACTACGGACTGCTTGCCGTGCATCAGCTTTTTCGCGTAGGTGACGGTGGCTCCAAAGGCCGCGCAGATGGCCTGATGACCCAGGCATACGCCCAGGATCGGAATGCTCGCGCCCAGCTCGCGCACCACGTCGATGATCACGCCCGCGTCCTCCGGGCGTCCCGGCCCCGGCGAGAGGATGATGTGATCCGGCTCCAGCGCCGCGATCTGCTGAACCGTCAATTCATCGTTGCGAATCACGCGGATGTCCGGCTCGATCTCGCCGATGAGCTGATAGAGATTATAGGAAAAGCTGTCGTAGTTGTCAATCAGCAGAATCATGCCTCCGCCTCCCCTGCTTCTTCCAGCGCCCGCACCACGGCGCGGGCCTTGTTGATGCACTCCTCAAACTCCTTCTGCGGCACGGAATCCGCCACGATGCCCGCGCCGCTGCGCACGAACACGCGGCCGTTCTTCTTGTAGGCGATGCGGATGGCGATGCACGTATCCATGTTGCCGGTGAAATCTATGTAGCCGATGGCTCCGCCGTAGATGCCGCGCTTGTTGTTTTCCAGCTCGCCGATCAGCTGGCAGGCCCGAATCTTCGGCGCGCCGGAGAGCGTACCCGCGGGCAGCACCGCCTCGATGGCGTCCAGCGCGTCGCAATCATCGCGAATCTCGCCGCGCACGGTGCTGCCGATGTGCATCACGTGGGAGAAGCGCTCGATGGAGTGCAGCTTCTCCACCTGCACCGTGCCGAATTTGCTGATCTTGCCCAGGTCGTTTCGGCCCAGATCCACCAGCATATTGTGCTCCGCCAACTCCTTTTCGTCGGCCAGCAGCTCCGCCTCCAGCGCGGCGTCCTCTTCGTCGGTCGCGCCCCTGGGCCGCGTGCCCGCCAGCGGGAAGGTGTGCAGCACGCCGTTTTCCAGCTTCACCAGTGTCTCCGGGGAAGCGCCCGCCACCTCCACGTCCGTGCCCGAAAAGTAGAACATATAGGGCGAGGGGTTCAGGGTGCGCAGGATGCGGTAGGTGTTCAAGAGGCTCCCCTCAAAGGGGGCGCTCAGCCGGTTGGAGAGCACGATCTGAAAGATGTCGCCCTCCCGTATGTAGCCCTTCGCCCGCTCCACCATGTCGCAGAACTGATCCCGGTCAAACAGCGGCTCCACCGGCCCCGTCATGCGCCCGCCGGGCTCCACCTTCTTCTCGCCCTCCGTCAGCAGCTTTCTGAGCTGCCTGAGCTCCAGCACCGCGCGGCTGTAGCCAGTGTCGGGGTCGTCCAGCGGCATGTTCACGATCAGCACGATCTTCTGCCTGAAGTTGTCAAAGGCGATCACCTTGTCAAACAGCATCAGGTCCACATCCCGGAAGGCCTCGGTGTCCTGCACCTCCCGGCGCACGCTGGGCTCGCTGTAGCCCAGGTAGTCGTAGGCGAAATAGCCCACCAGCCCGCCGGTGAAGGTGGGCAGCTCTTCAAAGCGCGGGCTCTTGTGCTCGGCCAGGATCTGCCGCAGCACTGCGGAAGGGTCGTCGGTCTTTACCTTGATGCTGCCCGCCTTCAGCTCGCCGTCCAGGCAGGTGATCTCCAGCTTAGGGTCGTAGCCCAGGAAGGTATAGCGGCCCCACTTCTCCTGCTCCGCCACCGATTCCAGCATATAGCAGTGGTTGGACACCTTTTTCAGTATCCGCATGCACTCGATCGGCGTCAGGATATCCGACAGGATTTCGCAGTAGACCGGAGCCACCCGGTATTCGCCGGTCGCGGCGATGCGCTTGATCTCGTCCAGGCTGGGTTTGATGTTCATGCTTTGCGCCTCCTCGCTCTCAGGTGCCACGATTTTCGCCGAAGCCCTGCGGCCTCCGGTGCGGTGGCACGCTAAAGCCTCTGATTTTACCATGCCAGTCCGCAAAGCAGACCGCGAAATCATCGATTTCGCGCCTGGCGGTCCATCCGCTAATCGGGCCCAATTCCAAAAAAACGTCCCCGACAGATGTGATTCTGTCAAGGACGAATAATTGCAATTATCCGCGGTGCCACCTTGATTTCGCGCCCTGCGGCGCGCCCTTGTCGGGATACCTATATATCCCCGGCAACTGACGTATGCCCCCACGTTGCAGAATACTCTGCGCCCGCGCGCATTTGACTGCACCCTCCGCGGTCCATTTGACGAATTGTCTCTTGCCTGATTCTCAGCATCGCAGGCTCTCTGTGAAGGCATGGTCGCCGTTATCTCCGCATCATCGGTTTACCATATTGAATTGTATAGAGTATACCACACCCCCCGCGGCCTGTCAAGCTTTTTCTCAGCGCCGGCGATGAAAAGCAAGTCATGCGGCAAAATCGACTTCAAAAAGAGGAGGGCGGACAAGGTCGTTTCTCAACTGCACAATAAATGAAATAATTTAATTGCATTGCCAGGTATTCTGTGCTATGCTAATCGTTAAGCAGACGTCGCTTTATTTAAGCGGCCGCTTATCTGAGACAGTTTTTCGAAACGGGGTGCGCTGCATGGCGACGAAGGGCGTCAACCGGGACTTTCTGAAAAAATCCAACCGTGGGCTGGCGCTGAAGCTGATCGCCACAAAGCAATGCGCCTCGCGCATCGAGCTCTCCAAGGCGATGGGCCTCACCAAGCCCGCCATATCCGCCATCGTAAACGAGCTGATGGAGAAGGGCTATCTGGTGGAGACCCACAAGCAGATGACCAGCGATCCCGGTCCCAACCCAATCTGCCTGGAAATCGGCCCCGGCGCGCCCAAGTTCGCCGGGCTGCTGCTCCAGCGCGGCTACGCGGAGTCCACCGTCTGCGACATGAACATGCGCATTCTGCGCTACGAGCGCGTGGAAAAGCGCTGGAAAAACGGCGAGGAGCTGATGCAGACGGCCTACAGGCTGCTGGACCACATGATGGAGATGGAGGAAAACGTGCGCGCCATCGGCGTCTCCAGTATCGGCCAGGTGGATGTGAACAAGGGCCGAATCCTCACCCCCCTATACTTCAACGGCATCGAAAACGTGGACGTGACCGCGCCCATCGCCGCGCGCTACGGCCTGCCGGTCTTTTTCGACCATGACAACCAGAGCGCCGCCCTGGTGGAGCAGCTGTTCGGCAATGGGCGGGGCTATCAGGACATATTGATGATCGGCATCGGCCACGGCGTGGGCTGCGGCATCGTGATGGGCGGCCAGCGCTATCATAGCCATACCGGTTTTCCGCCGGAAATCGGCCATGTGTCCATCGACGTGCGCGGCAACCAATGCCGTTGCGGCAATATCGGCTGTCTGGAGACCTACATCATGTCCCCCGTCATCGAGGAGAAGGTGCGCGCGGCGATGGGCCGGCCCATGGATTATCGCGAGATATGCCAGCGGGAAAACAGCCCGGCCATCAACGCGATCATGGAGGAGATGATCCTCGACCTGTCCGGCGCGGTGGTGAGCCTGTTGAATATCTTGAATTGCGAGATCGTGCTGTTGGGGCTGGACAGCATCTACTGGCCCGACCGCTATGTGCAGCTTCTGGAGGACATCATCAACGAGCGCAAATTCTCCAACCGGGGCCGCCGCAGCCTGGTGAGCAAGGCGGGCGTCCTGGACCAGACCCAGATTCTCGGCGCGGCATGCAACGCCGTTTCCCGCTGCTTCGAGGGCGAGCTGCCCGGAGACGAATGGTAATTTGAGCTTACTTATCAGCGCGATGGAAGCGACGGCTATGGCGTTTCTATCGCGTTTTAATTCACGCCACATTTCCGTCATTCGGCGTTTCTCATTTGTGCACTTTCACTAAAATTTATTCTCTATGAAAATTCACATTGACATGCCACAATCCTTCGTGTATAATTCTATGCGTAAAATATAGTAATTTTAGTTTACTATTATAAGGAGGACGATGCAAGCCATGAGAGATCTCTACAGCATTGGCGAAATGGTCATCGATTTCATTCCCGGCAGCGAGCCCGCAAGCTATATCCGCAAGGCCGGCGGCGCGCCCGCGAACGTGGCCATCGCGGTTTCCAAAAACGGCCTGAGCGCCTCCATGTGCTGCAAGGTGGGCGACGACGACTTCGGTCGCTTCCTGATGGATACCCTTGCGGAATACAACGTGGCCGCCGCCTGCCCCCGGCTTTGCGCGGAGGCCATCACCACCATGGCGTTCGTCACGCTGGCCGAGGACGGCGAGCGGAAATTCACCTTTGCCCGCAAGCCCTGCGCGGATATGCTGCTCAGCGAGGCGGATGTGCGCGAGGCCGATATTGAAGATGCCGTGATCATCCACGCGGGCTCCTGCTCGCTGTCGGCGCAGCCGGAGGCCGCCGCCACGGTGCGGGCGCTGCGGCTGGGACATGAGAAGGGCAAGCTGGTGAGCTTCGACGTGAATTACCGCAACCTGATGTGGAACGACGACGTGGACGCCTGCGCCGCGGCGGTGATGGACATCCTCAAATATGTGGACCTTTTGAAGATCTCCGAGGAGGAGGTCGGGATGATGGGCGGCGAGGCGGCGATCCCCGCGCTGATGCAGGCGCAGGGCATCGCCCTGGTGGTGCAGACCCTCGGCTCCCGCGGCGCGCGCGCCTATTTTAACGGCGCCTCCTTCGACGTGCCCGGCAGGAAGGCCAGGGCCGTGGACGCCACCGGCGCGGGCGACGCCTTCTGGGGCGCGTTCCTGTCGAAGCTCAGGCTTTCCGGCGTGGAGAAGGCCGCCGACCTCACCGAGGACATCATCAGGGACGCCCTGGACTACGGCAACGTCTCCGGCTGCATCTGCGTGCAGAACAAGGGGGCCATCGCCTCCATCCCCACGCGGGCGCAAATCGAAGCCTATATTGAAAGTGAGAAGTGATTATGTCGATCTGGAATGAAAGGTGCATCCTCTCCCCCTCCCTGATCTGCCTGGACATGTGCAATCTGGAAAGCCAGGTGCGCCTGCTGGAGCAGAGCGGCATTCAGATGCTGCACGTGGACATACTGGACGGCCACTTCAGCCCCAGCATGCCCCTGGGCCTGGACACCGTGCGCCAGCTGCGCGCCAAGACGAGCCTGGCCTTCGACTGCCACGTGATGGTGACGGAGCAGGATTATTTTGTGGACGAGCTGCTGGATATCGGCGTGGAGCAGATCGTATTTCACGGCGAGACCCAGCCCCACGTGGACGGCATGCTGAATCGCATCCGCGCCAAGGGCGTTCGGGCGGGCGTGGCGCTGAAGCCGGCGACGCCGCTGAGCGAATTGGAATACGTGCTGGAAAAGTGCGACACGGTGCTGCTGATGCTCATCAACCCCGGCTACGCCTTCGTGAAGGGCGAAAAGCAGGTGAGCTACGCCGACCGCAAGATTCGCGAACTGCGGGAAATGATCGATAGGCGCGGGCTGGACACCAAAATCGAGCTGGACGGCCGCGTCTCCCCCAAGAACATCGAGGACTGGGGCGGCGGCGCGGCGGATATCTTCGTCACCGGCAGCACCTGCCTCAGCCGCGACGACCTGCCCGGCAGCTTCGCGAAGCTGGAGGCGCTGCGAAGCCGCATACTCAAATAGATGGAGGAAATGACAATGACTTTCTCTGAGGAATACGCGAAGGCCCGACAGGACGTGATCGCCGAGCTGGATCGCACGCTGAGCAGCGTCGATCCCGCCCAGCTGGAGCGTCTGCGGGATGAGATCCTGAAGGCGGACCAGGTGTTCTTTGTGGGGGTGGGGCGCGTGATGCTGGCCCTGCAATGCGTCTGCAAGCGCCTGGCGCACCTGGGCATCAAGGCCCATTACGTGGGCGAGATCACCGAGCCCGCCATCAAAAAGGACGACCTGCTGATCGTCGGCTCCGGCTCCGGCGGCTCGCTGTTCCCGCTGGGCATCGCCAAAAAGGCCCGCGCGGCGGCGGATTGCACCATCGCGCATGTCGGCTCCAATCCGAACAGCGAAATGAAGGACATCGCCGACTTCATGGTCCGCGTTCCCGTGCGCACCAAGTGGTACCTGGAGGACGAGATCGACTCCTGTCAGCCGATGACCAGCCTCTTCGAGCAGAGCGTGCTGCTGCTGGGCGACGTGCTGGCGAAGATGATCATCGAGGAAAAGCACCTGGACATGAAGGGGCTGTGGCAGTACCACGCGAACCTGGAATGATCGCCGGCGCGTTCCCAATCAGACGACGGAGGGCATTTGAAATGAGCAAGCAATCTGACATGATGAAATACATGGGCTCCATGCAGCAGGCGGCCTATATCCGCCCGCTGACCTACGCCGAGGGCCGCAGCACAGGGTTGAAGGCCTATGAGGTGAAGAACGGCCCCATGAGCTACAAGCTGCTGGCGGACAAGTGTCTGGACATGAGCGAGCTCTCCTACAAGGGCGTCAACTTCAGCTTCCTCTCCAAGCCCGGCCTGCAGGGCCGCAACGCCTACGACACCGCCGGGGCCGAAGCCGGTCGGAGCATCATGGGCGGCATGTTCTTCACCTGCGGCGTGGAAAGCATCTGCGCCCCCTGCAATGTGGACGGCGTGGACTATCCCATGCACGGCCGCATGCGCACCACCCCCGGCGAGCATCTCTCCGCCGACGCCTACTGGGCCGAGGATGGCTATCATCTGAGCGCCAGCGCCGAGATGCGCGAGGCCGCGCTGTTTGGCGAGAACATGGCGCTGCGCCGGAGCATTGACACGGTTTACGGCCAGAAGACCTTCACCCTCACCGACACCTTCCAGAATCAAAGCTATCGGGACGAGCCGCTGATGCTGCTCTATCACATCAACCTGGGCTGGCCCTTCCTGGACGAAAATCTGCGGCTCTACCTCCCCACCCGAAGCGTCACCCCCAGGGACGCCGAGGCCGAGGGCCACGAGGGCGAATACGACCGCATGGATCCGCCCAAGGACAACGAGCCGGAATACGTGTTCATACACGATCTCAAGACCGACGCAAGCGGCGACACCTGCGCCATCGCGGTAAATGCGGCGCTGGGGCTGGGCCTGAGGATCGGCTGGAACGTGAAGAACCTGCCCCGGTTCATGGAGTGGAAGTCCACCGCCTCCGGCGACTACGTGATCGGCCTGGAGCCGGCCAACTCCAGCGTCTACGGCCGGCCGTGGCACGAGGCTCGCAACGACGTGCATCGTCTGGCGCCCTTCGCCAGCGAAACCAACGTCCTTACCTTCACGGTGCTGGACGGCCAAGCGGAAATCGACGCCGCGCTGGCGGCGTATGGGAAGCAGTTTGCCTGATTCCCACCCCATTCGACTATAATATATAGAAAGGTTGTGCATTATGAAACGTTCCGAAGTCAATCAGCGCATCAAGGAGTTTGAGGCAGTTTTGAAGGAGTATCGCTTCGCGCTGCCGCCGTTCCTCAGCTTCACGCCGGAGGAGTGGCAGGAGAAGGGCCACGAGTACGACGAGATTCGCGACAACGCCCTGGGCTGGGACATCACCGACTATGGCGAGGGCCACTTCGACACCAAGGGCCTGTACCTGATCACCCTGCGCAACGGCAATGTGCACAATCCCAAGTACACCAAGACCTACGCTGAGAAGATCATGATGCTCAAGGAGGGCCAGGTCTCCCCCAACCACTTCCACTGGAACAAGATGGAGGACATCATCAATCGCGGCGGCGGCAACCTGGTTTTCCGGCTGTGGAACGCCGACAAGAACGAGGAGGTGGATCGCGAGAGCCCCGTGAAGATCTTCAGCGATGGTCGCGAATACACCGTGCCCTGCGGCTCCGATATCATCCTGGAGCCCGGCCAGAGCCTGAGCCTCTATCCCTACTACTATCATGAGTTCACCATCCAGCCCGGCACCGGCTACGCCATCATCGGCGAGGTGAGCATGTGCAACGACGACAACACCGACAACCGCTTCGAGGAGGTGCAGGGCCGCTTCCCCACCATCGAAGAGGACGAGCCGCCGTATCGCCTGCTGTGCAACGAGTATCCCCCGGCCAAGGATTGATTTTCCCGCCCGCCGTCCGCTGGGACGGCGGTTTTTTATCCGCAAGGGGGCCATTTCCCCACATTGAAAGCAGGGGAACATCATTTACTTTTGCGGAAATAGGCAGGACCGATTAAGATGGATGGGCCGGGGACGGGGATTTTTGGGGGTATGCTTTCAGAACAGGAATCTTCGCGGGTTTCGCACATCGCGCGAAACATCGCTCGATT
>JAFVBK010000068.1 GCA_017480045.1 Clostridia bacterium | reverse complement strand
GGCTCCGCGACCGGCGCTAACCCCGCAAGCAGCGCCTGCTCCACAATCAGCATCAGATCAGCCGGTCGCGCCAGCCCAGCGGATCGCGCGCCCGACCGGTGGGCACGCGCTGTACAGCGAGCTGATGCGCAGCCACGACCGCATGGGTACGCAACATCTGAACAACAATGGATAACGCGCGGGCTGAGCGCATACCCATGAACGGGAGGGATGACCATGATTCGAAACGAATACCGGCGCGCCTTTATCATGCTGCGCGCCGCCATGCAGGGCTTCTCCGGCCATGTGCGGCTGGAGCGCCGCACGTTGACCGGCGCCATGTATTTTATCGTCGCCGCACCGGAGGGCGCGGGGCCGCTGGCCGCGGCGCTGGCCGGACAGCGGGACGGCCAATATTACGCCGTGCCGCTGGGCGAGCTCACACAGGACCGCCGCGGACAGCTGACGCTTGCCAGTCAGTTCGACCCCCGCAGCATCGACGGGCGGCCACTGGAGGCTTACGCCTGGGTGGCCGTCGCCGATACCGGCGACAGCTGCCGCGTCGCCCTCACCGGCAACGTGGAGGGCTCCCGCGAGGTGGATCCCGCCGCGCTTGAGCGCGCTGTATGCGCGCTGTTCGCCCAGTCGCGCTCAGCGTCGAACGTCCCGGCGGCGGATATTCCCGGCCCCGAAGCGCCGCCAGCGCAAACCCGGCCGGACGGGCGGTCGGACTCTGAATTGAGCGCCTCCCCCGCGCCGGACGATTCCGCCACTGCTTCCGCCGCTGCGGAGAGCGATGTGAAGATATATACGAGCTCCCGCGCCCGCGTATTCGCGGCTCAGTCCGGCAACGCCGCTGAGATTGAAACGGCCGCCGTTCATGACGCGCCCGCCGTTTCAGCCAACGCGGAAGCGCTGCCAAGCCCCGAAGAGATACTCGCCCTATACGCGCAGCCCGAATCCACAGAGACCGATGCGGCCGCCACAGAGGCGGAGGATGGCGGCGAGGCGGAGTGCGATGCCCCCCAGATCGCCGCTCAGATGCCGGACTTGAACATCACGCAACCCTGGCCGCGGGCGGCGGAAGCCCTACGGCGGCTGTTCGCCACACAAGCCCCGACGGACGCGCCGCTGCCCGGCGATTACGTCTACGCCAAATACAGCATGCCGGTGGGCAGCGGCTACGAAAGCTGCCTGGCCGGCCTGCGCGTGGAGAACGGACAGATCACCGGCATACGCTACGCCCTTCCCGGCCGGTATTCCGCCGAGTCCCCCGCCGGTCTGGAGCAGTATGCCTGGGTTTCCACCGACGGCAGCGAGGGCTATTGGGTGCTGGATATCGACGTTTCCTGACCTTGCAAAACACGCGGGCGGAACCGCGCGGCCAGAAGCGCGCAAACGGCGGCGGGTGAATGTTCACCCCGCCGCCGCGCGCTGCCGCCAGGCAGTGAATGGCCCAATCGGATCATTCTCATTAATCGGAATCATCTTCCTCATACATGAAGATAAAGGTGATATTATCGTTGCCCATCAACCGGGTAGCCGCATAGCTCTCGCTGTCGCAGAACACCTGTAGATTCGTGCAGCCCTGGAAGGCATCGCTGGCGATAGAGGTCACGGAGTTCGGGATCCGGATGAACCGAAGCGACTTGCAGTTTCTGAACGCGCCGCTGCCGATAGTGGTCACGCCATCGGGAATGTAGAACTGCTTGAATTTCGTGCCCGCGAACGCCTCGTCCCTGATGGTCGTCAGGCGCTTCGGGAACACGCCGCCGCCCTTGGTGGGCTTGTCTATCTCAGACACCGTGAAATCGCAGCTCCCCCAAAGCAAGGCGTCGTCCTGGGTATAGGCCTCGATCTGCGCCGTGCCCGGCCGCAAGGCGGTGACGGTAACGCTGTCGTCGGTCATTTCGTCGATACGCAGCACCGTAGAGGGATAGACGCCCCAAAACAGCGTCGCGGTGGCGCCCGCCGGCTTCAGCGTCGCCTTGATCTTGAAGCTTTCGCCCACCGAAAGCGTCACATCACTGCTGCTCAGCACGATCTCTTCAGCCGTGCCCTCCTCCACTTCCGGCCTTTCTGACCTTGCGGAATTCCACGGGCGGCCTGTGCGGAATATCTGTACGCGCCGCTCCTCGCCGTTGACCGTCGCAATCAGCTCCACGCCATAATAGCCGTTGATCAGCTTCACCTTTGTGGCGACGGTGACGCCGATGTCGCTCATCTGCTTTTTGAATCGGGTGACAAAGCCCGAAATCTCATCCGCGGTCATAGCATTGTCATTCATCACATCCTTCAACGCCGTCTCCTCCTGGCGCACATAGGCGGTCAGAGATTGGAGCTGCGCGGCCGTGAGGTTCAACGAAGCCACCGCCTCGATCGCAGGCACGCGATAGCGAACGGGCACATCCTCTACGGCGCCGACGGCCTTTGAAAACGCCAGCAGCGCGTCGCTGCGCGTCTTGTCAGATTCGTCGATCACAAGGTAATGCTGAATGCCGTCGTTCTTGCAGTATTTTTCACCATTGGAGCCGGAATACACCCAAAGCAGCTGCACGTCGAAGGCGTCCTCTCCAACGGTGGTCACGCTCTTGGGAATGACCGTCGAATAGGCGTTGTAGCCCTCGCTGAACGCCCCGCTGCCGATGCTGCGCAGGCCCTCTTGCAACGTCAGGCTGCTCAGCCAGCAATTCGCGAAGGCTTCCTCGCCAATCGTCTTTACGCCTGAGGGAATCACCACGTCGGCGCCGCCAAGCACAGCGTAGAAGGCCCTGTCTGAAATGCTGGTCAGGCCGTCGGGCAGAATCAGACGTCGGACCAGGCTCCAGCCGAAATAAAAATCCTCCTCGTCATCACCGCCATTTTCCACAAAGGAAAAGCCCGCCGTCATCGCGCCGTTTCCCTTGATCTCCAGCGTGAAATCGGCCTCGCCAGCCTTGCGCACCTCCCAGGTCAGGTTCGCGCCGCACTTGCCGGTCAATATCACGCGCTCCGTCTCCGCCAGCGCGCTCGCGCATGCCAGAGCCAGCAGCAGCGCCAGCGCCAATACGGCGGCCTTGCCAAGTCGATTCCTCATAGAAACACCCGCCTTCTATAAATTACCAATTATATTATACGCATTGGCACGCTAAATCGCAAGTGTCTTTTACGCGGTGATATATCGCCGATAATTAACACAGGCAGGTTGAAATCCCCGCCAAAATCTGCTACCCTTTATAAGAAATCAGCAGAATTGATCTGCAAATAATACGATAAAGAGGGTAACCGGAATGGCGAAACTGACAATGGATAAGCTGGTTGCGCTGTGTAAGAACCGCGGCTACATCTTCGCGGGCTCCGAAATCTACGGCGGTCTGGCCAACACCTGGGACTACGGCCCTCTGGGTGTGGAATTCAAGAACAACGTGAAGAAGGCCTGGTGGCGCAAATTTGTCCAGGAGAGCCCCTATAACACGGGCCTGGACTGCGCGATTCTGATGAACCGCGAGGTTTGGGTGGCCTCCGGCCACGTGGGCGGCTTCAACGATCCGCTGATGGACTGCAAGGCCTGCAAGGCCCGCTTCCGCGCCGACAAGCTGATCGAGGACTTCACCAAGGGCGAGGAGACCGGCGATGGCTGGACCAACCAGGAGCTGGAGAGCTTCATCGCCGAGCACGACATCGTGTGCCCCGTCTGCGGCAAGAAGGAATTTACCGGCATCCGCCAGTTCAACCTGATGTTCAAGACCTTCCAAGGCGTGAACGAGGATTCCGCCGCGGAAATCTACCTGCGTCCGGAAACGGCCCAGGGCATCTTTGTGAACTTCCAGAACGCCATGCGCACCACCCGCAAGAAGCTGCCCGCGGGCATCGCTCAAATCGGAAAGAGCTTCCGCAACGAGATCACCCCCGGCAATTTCATCTTCCGCGTGCGCGAGTTCGAGCAGATGGAGCTGGAATTCTTCTGCAAGCCCGGCGAGGATCTTGAATGGTTCGACTATTGGCGCTCCTTCTGCAAGAATTGGCTGCTGAGCCTGGGCATCAAGGAAGAGAACCTGCGCCTGCGCGACCATGAGCCGGAGAAGCTGGCCTTCTACTCCAAGGCCACCACGGACTTCGAATTCCTGTTCCCCTTCGGCTGGGGCGAGCTCTGGGGCATCGCCGACCGCACCGACTACGACCTGAAACAGCATCAGGAGCACTCGGGCTAGAGCATGGAGTATCTCGATCCCACCACGAACGCGAAGTTCATCCCCTACTGCGTGGAGCCCTCTCTGGGCGTGGACCGCGCGGTGCTGGCCTTCCTGTGCAACGCCTATGACGAGGAGGAGCTGGAGGGCGGCGACACCCGCGTGGTGCTGCGCCTGCACCCGGCGCTGGCCCCGTTCAAGGTGTCCGTCATGCCGCTG
>JAFVBK010000067.1 GCA_017480045.1 Clostridia bacterium | reverse complement strand
GAAGATTCCTGTTCTGAAAGCATACCCCCAAAATTCCCCGTTCCCCGGTCCTGGATTTTATTCGGTCCTGCCTATTTCCGCAAAAGTAAATGATGCCGCCCTGGAAATGAACGCGAGGGCCGCGCCATCTGGGCTGATCGGCGCATCATGGACGCGGCCGTGGATAGGGCGATGGATAGCCGCCGGGAAGGCGCATGCAAGGAAACCAGGGCAAAAAAATGTCCCCAAATTGTTTTCTCAAATTCTTGACAAATTTGGGGAAAATTAATATAATAAATTATATACTTATGACTAAAATTGGTATTTCTGTAAATGGCGGCATGTTCGATGGAATTTCGACAGCTTCCGTCAGAGGGGTGAACAAATGTTCAAGAAATATCGTGGCGCACTGTTTTTCCTGCTTTTCCTGGCGGCGGCGATTGCGCTGATCGCGCTGTTAAACGGCGGCAGCCAGAGCTTTGAGACCAAATACGAGGGCGCGGACCTGAACGCTGAGGTCAGCGGTCTCGGGCGGGGCGACACCTATGACGCCTATTTGCAGGCCCATGCCGGCGTGGACACGGTTACCGACGGCGTGCGGGTGGATATCGCTTCGTTCGAGGGCGACGGCGAGCTCCGGCAGGAGGATGGCTCGACGTGCGTCTATACGCCTGACGGCTCCTTCGTTACCTGGCGGGCGGACGTGGCGGCGCCCGGCTTTTACAACATTCTGCTGGATTACAAGACGGTTCCCTCTCGCGGCGTGGATATGGAGCGGGCGCTCTACATCAACGGCGAGCTGCCCTTCGACGGGGCGGGTACGCTGACGTTTGCCCGGCTGTGGACGGACGCCGGGCCCGTGCGCAAGGACAATCAGGGCAACGACGTGCGCCCCACCCAGGTGGAGCGCTTCGACTGGCAGCAGGATTATTGCCGGGACGACATGGGCTACGAGGTGGAGCCCTATCGGTTCTACTTTGAGGCGGGGGAGAATACCCTCGCGCTTCGCGCCGTCAACGAGCCGATGCTGCTGCGGGGGATCGAGCTGGTTCCCGTGAGGCAGGCCAGGACGTATGAGGAATACAGGGCCGCGCAGCCCCAGGGGGAGACCTCCGACGCGGCGCGGAGCTGGCAGACCGTCCTTCAGGGCGAGGCGGCCGAGCTGCGCTCCTCTCCGTCGCTGTATGCCCGCTATGACCGATCCTCGCCCGATACCAAGCCCTACAGCGTGACCAATACCATTCTCAACTATATCGGCGGCGACCCCTGGAACAAGGCGGGCCAGTGGATCGAGTGGAGCTTGGACGTGCCGGAGGATGGCTGGTATACCATCTCCGTCAAGGCCCGCCAGGCCTATCAGCGGGGCGCGGTCTCCAGCCGCAGCCTGTACATCGACGGCGAGCTGCCCTTTGACGACATGGCCGCCATCTCCTTTGGCTACAGCACCTCCTGGGAAATGCTCACCCTCTCAGACGCGGACGGCGCGCCCTATCAGTTCTATCTCTCCGAGGGCAGCCACACCATCCGCATGGAGGCGACCTTGGGCGACATGGGCCCGATTCTCCGCCAGCTGGAGGACAGCATCTACCGGCTGAATCTGATCTACCGCAAGATCCTGGTGCTCACCGGCGTCAATCCGGATCGATTCCGCGACTACAACCTGGACAAGATCTATCCCGAGGTCATCCAGGCCATGGACGTGGAGAGCAAGCGCCTGTACAAGCTGGTGGACGATACCGTCGCCATCACCGGGCAGAAGAGCGACCGCGTGGCGGTGGCCCAGACGCTGGCCGTGCAGCTGGAGAATTTTGTCAAATACAACGAGCGCATCACGCAGCAGTTCGTCAACTTCAAGGATAACATCACCAGCCTCGGCACCGCCATGCAAAACATGTCGGAGACGAAGCTGGATATCGATCTGCTGGTCGTCGGCGGCGCGGACGCGAAGCTGCCGGGGATCAACGACGGATTCATCCAGAAGGCGGTCCATGAGCTGCGCTCCTGCGTCGCCTCCTACTTCGTGGATTACAACGCGCTGGGCGACAAGTTCGAAGAGGGCGAGGAAGGCGCGGAGGATCTGATCGAGGTCTGGATCGTCACCGGCCGCGATCAGAGCACCGTGCTGAAGACCATGGTGGACGACACCTTTACGCCGGCGACCGGCATTCGCGTGAACGTCAAGCTGGTCGTGGCGGATACCCTTCTGACCGCGGTGGTGGCGGGCAACGGCCCGGATGTGGTGCTGTCGCTGGGCTCCTGGTTCCCGGTGAACTACGCCATGCGAAACGCCGTGGAGGACCTGACCCAGTTTGAGGACTTCGACGAGGTGGCCGCGCCGTTCTATACCAGCGCGTTTACCCCGGTCACCTACAACGACGGCGTCTACGCCCTGCCGGAGACGCAGGAATTTTCCGTGTTGTTCTACAGGAAGGACATCCTGGAGGAGCTGGGCCTGACGCCGCCGGATACCTGGGACGATCTGATCGCCGAGCTGCCTACCATCCAGGGCAGCAACATGTCCGTGGGTATTCCCTATCCGGATATCGCCACGGTGGACATGTCGGTGTTTAATTCGCTGGTGTACCAGCACGGCGGTGAGATCTATGACGACGAGGCAAAGCGCACGCTGATCGACAACGAGGCGGGCGTGGCGGCCTTCAAGCAGTATACCTCGCTGTACAACGACTATGGGCTGCCGACGGTGTTCGACTTTGTCAGCCGCTTCCGCTCCGGCGAAATGCCGATGGGCGTGGCCTCCTACAGCGTGTACAACACCCTGGCCGTCTCCGCGCCGGAGATTCGCGGCCTGTGGGATTTCACGCTGTTCCCCGGCACGATGCGGGACGGCGGGATCGACCGCTCCGTGCATGCCCAGGGCCTTTGCTGCATGATGATCGCCACCGACGACGACCGCGTGAAGCAAAACGCGTGGGAATTCATGAAGTGGTGGGTGAGCACCGACGCGCAGGTGCGCTTCGGACGCGAGATCGAGAGTATCCTGGGCTCCTCCGCCCGCTATGCCACCGCGAACAGGGAGGCGCTGGCGCAGCTGGCCTGGAGCGCGGATCAGCTGAAGGTGCTCCAGGAGCAGATGTCGCACACGGTCGGCTTCCGCGAGATCGCGGGCGGCTACTCCACCACCAGGCACATTACCAACGCCATCCGGCGCGTGATCATCGCCAAGGAGGACGCGCGCGAGACGCTGATGACCTACGCCAAGACCATCAACGACGAAATCCGCGTCAAGCGCCAGGAATTCGGCCTGCCGCTGGATTAGAGCACGTCTATAGTTCTGAAAACTTCCCGTTGTAAACGCCGACTTTGCCGCGAACGGAAGGAGCGAAGCGCATTGAAATCTACGATCGGAAAATACGTAAAGCTGAAGCAGGATAACTTCCGCTATGGCCTCGACAAGGCCAAGCGCATGAAGGTATGCTATCTCTTCCTGCTGCCCTACGCGGTGCTGTTCTTCGCGTTCTATATCCTGCCGATTCTCACCTCGATCTACTACAGCTTTACCTACTACAACATCCTGGAGCCCCCGAAGTTCATCGGGCTGCAGAACTATATCAACCTGATTCTCCAGGACCAGGTGTTCCTCACGGCGGTGAAAAACACGTTCGTGATCGCCGTCATCACCGGGCCCATCGGCTACATACTCTCGTTCCTGTTCGCCTGGTTCATCAACGAGCTGCCCCGGTGGCTGCGCACGATCGCCGTGGTGGTGTTCTACGCGCCGTCCATCGCGGCCAACGCCTTCGTGATCTTCTCGTATATCTTCCGCGGCGACGTGTACGGCTATCTGAACTCCTTCCTGATGCAGTTTGGCTTCATCGACAGTCCCGTGCTGTGGCTGACGGATCCCAAGACCATCATGCCGGTGCTGATCGTGGTCATTCTGTGGATGAGCATGGGCACGGGCTTCCTCTCCTTCGTCGCGGGCCTGCAGGGCGTGGACAAGAAGATGTATGAGGCGGGCTATGTGGACGGCATTCGCAACCGCTGGCAGGAGCTCTACTACATCACTCTGCCCAGCATGAAGCCGATGCTGCTGTTCGGTGCGGTCATGTCCATCACCCAGGCCTTCAACGTATGCGACGTGCCGAGGGCGCTGGCCGGCTACCCCAGCACGGACTACGCGGCGCGCACCATTGTCACCCACCTCTTCGACTACGGCTTCTCCCGGTTTGAGATGGGCTACGCCTCCGCGATTGCCACGGTGCTGTTCCTGGTGATGATACTCTGCAACAAGGCCATTCAATCCATGCTGAGGAAGGTGGGCACATGAGCGCGAAATACGGCAATAAATCCATCGCACCCCCGGAGGCCGCTGTGGTCATCGAGCAGCCGACAAAGCTGAGCCGCAAGCGCTTCGCGCTGGTCGCGCTGATCGTGGTCGCGCTGCTGGCGGCGGTGACTGTGGCGTGCGGCATGCGCCTGGATTATCTGGACGCGCTGACCCTGCAGGTGGAGGAGGAAACGCTGGCCGCGGAGGCGCTGCCGGCGGACGCGCCCTACCTGGTGTTTTACCGGGTGGGAAAGATGCTGGGCATCGCCGCGCTGGCGGTGTTCCTGGTCTACGCGGTGATTCGAATCATCGATCCCAAGCGCCGCCGGCCCAACCGGAGCATCTGGGGCGATTTGGGCATCTATCTGATGTTGACGATCGTCGCCGTGGCGATGGTCTTTCCGCTGGTGTTTTCCGTGGCGTCATCGCTGAAGCCCCTGGACGAGCTGTTCAGGTTTCCGCCGAGGGTGTTTCCCCAGCACGTCACGCTGGACAACTACAGCGATCTGTTTGTGACCATGAGCCAGAGCTGGGTGCCCTTTTCCAGGTATCTGGTGAACACGGTGCTGATCACCTTCATCGGCACGGCAGGCCATCTGATCGTTGCCTCCATGGCGGCGTTCGTGCTGGCCAAGTATGATTTCCCCGGCGGCAAGGCCTTCTTCAGCATGGTCGTCACGGCGCTGATGTTTTCAGGCTATGTTACGGGCATTCCCAACTACATCATCATGAGCCGGCTGCGCATGATCGACACCCACTGGGCGGTCATACTGCCGGCCTTCGCGGCGCCCATCGGCCTGTTTCTGATGAAGCAGTTCATGGAGGGAATTCCCACGGCGCTGATTGAGGCGGCGCACATCGACGGCGCGGGCGAGTTCAGAATCTTCTGGACGATCATCATGCCCGTCGTGAAGCCCGCGTGGCTGACCATGATCATCTTTTCGGTGCAGAATCTGTGGAACGCCAACGCCGCGACGGTGATCTATTCGGAATCCAAGAAGACGCTGGTCTACGCGCTGCAGCAGATTCAGGCGGGCGGCATTGCCCGCACGGGCCAGGCGGCCGCGGTCACGGTCATCGTGATGCTGGTGCCCATCGCAATATTTATCGCGTCTCAGAATCAGATTCTGGAGACCATGGCCAGTTCGGGCCTGAAGGATTGATCGCGGGACGAGGACAGGGGGGAAGGCACCATGAGAGCGACGTCGAGAATCCTGGCGCTGTGCCTGGCGCTGTTGCTGCTCGCGCCCGCGGCGGCGCTGGCGGCGGACGACGGCTTTTCAGCGGTTTATACCTATAACTATGACTACTGGGGCGAGCTTCGGGAATCGCCGAACGCCTATCGCGCGGAGCAGGTGTTATTCAGCGGCACGCTGGGCCTGGAGACGCCCTTGCGCAAGCCGCAGAGCCTGTTTGTGCAGGGCGAGGATCTGTATGTATGCGATACGGGCAACAACCGCATCCTCCAGCTGACGCGGGAGGGCGAGCGCTTTGCGCTGACCCGGATCATCGACGCTGTCGACGGCGCGGAGCCCGCGAACTTCAATGCGCCTAGCGATGTGTTCGTGGATGCGGCGGGCAACATCTACGTGGCGGACACCAACAACAACCGCGTGGTGCTGATGGATCGGGATCTGCGCTTCATTCGCGCGTATACGAAGCCGCAGGACAGCACCTTTGAACAGAGCCTGAGCTTTCTTCCCAGCAAGATCGTGGTGGACAGCGCCGGGCGCGTGTACGTGCTCTCCACCAATGTGAACAAGGGCCTGGTCAAGTATGAGGCAAACGGCGCCTTTACCGGCTTCATCGGCGCCAATAAGGTGAAGTACGACCTGTGGGACTACATCTGGAAGGCGTTTTTGAGCACGCGGGAGCAGCGCGCCCAGCAGGTCTCCTTCGTGCCAACGGAGTATGAGAACATCTGCATTGACGGCGAAGGCTTTATCTACGCCACGAACACCGTGTTCAGCGAGTACGACCTGATGAGCGACGTGGCCAAGCCCATCCGCCGCTTGAACGGCATCGGCGACGACATACTGATCAAGAACGGCAAGCATCCCCCCATCGGCGATCTGCAGTGGGTGGAGGGCACCCTGGATTACGGCCCTTCGAAGTTCAAGGACATCACGGTGCTGGACAACGACATCTATGTCGCCGTGGACCGCGCCCGCGGGCGCCTGTTCGGCTACGATTCCCAGGGCATCATGCTCTGGGCCTTCGGCACCAAGGGCAACCATGTTGGGGCGTTCCTCTCGGCGGTGTCCATCGAGCACATGGGCTTCGACCTGCTGGTGCTGGACGAGGACGAATGCAGCATCACCGTGTTCTCGCCCACGGACTACGGCAACCTGATCTATCGCGCCAACGACGAGTATCTGCGCGGACAGTACGAAACCTCCGCCGATACCTGGCGCGAGGTCATGAAGCTGAACGCCAATTATGATCCGGCCTTTATCGGCATTGGCAGAGCGCTGCTGCGCGGGGAGAACTACGCGGAGGCGATGAAGTACTTCAAGATGGCCCACGATCGGGTCAACTATGGGCGGGCCTATCGCTATTACCGCAAGGAATCGGCCGAGAAATCCATCGGCTGGATCGTGGCCGCCATCGCGGCGCTGCTGATCGTGCCGCTGGTCGTACAGCGGTTCAAGAAGATAAAAATGGAGGTGCAGGCGGATGAACGCAGAAAGGCTGCCGGCTTCAAGTCGTGACGCGACCAGCCGTTCCGAGGGCTGGAAGCGCTACCTGGCGACGCTCAAATATGGCACCTATGTCATCTTCCATCCCTTCGACGGCTTCTGGGATCTCAGCCACGAAAAGCGGGGCTCCCTGGCGGCGGCGCACACCTTCCTGGGGCTGTTCCTGCTGACCTATGTGCTGCGGCTGATGCTCACGAACTTTCAGTTCATCAGCGCGCCGCTGCAATACATCAACATCTACGAGCGCTGCGCCTCGCTGCTGCTGCCCTTCCTGGTGCTTTGCGTGGCGAACTGGGGCCTGTCCACGCTGTTCGACGGCAAGGGGCGCTTCCAGGATATCTACATGGCCATGTGCTACGCGCTGGTGCCCTATATCATCATCCAGCTGTTTCTGGTGTTGCTCAGCCATGTGATCTCCTTTGACGAGTACGCCTACTACAACGTGCTGGCCAGCGTCTCGGTGCTCTGGTGCGTGGGGCTGGCATTCGTGGGGCTGATGGAGGTGCACGATTACAGCGCGGGCAAAACCGTGGTGTTTCTGATCGCCACGATCTTCGGCGCGCTGGTAATATTGTTCCTGGTGCTCGTATTCTTCAGCCTGTTGAGCGACGCGGTGGGATACTTTGTATCCCTCTACCGTGAGATCATTTTCAGATTGTATTAGGGGAGGCGAGAGAGCATGCAGAATAAGAACGCACAGCCGCTTCGCCTGATTCCCTGGCTGATTGCCCTGGCCGCGATTGCCGCGCTGGTGATCTTTGTGGGCATTCCCCTGTACGCGCCGCAGGAGGCCGACGACATCGACCCGCCGGTGATCGAATACTACGAGGACGGCCCCCAGACGCTGACCCTGGAAAACGACGCGCTGCGCTTTGAACTCGACGCGCAGACCACGGGCTTCAGGCTCACCGAGAAGGCATCTGGCCGGGAATGGCTCTCCAATCCCGCGGACGCGGCCCAGGATACTGTGGCGGTATCCACCAATAAAGACATGCTGCAATCCACGCTGGTGATCACCTATTCCTCCGCCAGCGGCGTCATTGATTTCAACAACTACGCCTATTCCATTCAGAATGGCACCTACAGCGTCTCCCAGCCCGATCCGGACACGGTGAGCGTGCGCTATTCGGTGGGCAAGATCGAGAAGATCTACCTGCTGCCGAACGCCATCACGGTGGAGCGCTTTACCGCCTTCACCGACGCCATGGGCAAAAAGGACGCCAAGAAGGTCAAGGGCGTGTATACGCTGTACAAGCCCGACAAGGTGGCCCAGGCGGACAACCGGGACGAGCTGCTGGCGCTGTACCCGGAGCTTGAGAACCAGGAGCTCTACGTTTTGAAGAGCGATACCTCCGAGAACAACAAGGCCAAGATCGCGGGCTACTTTGAGTCGGTGAACTACACGCAGGAGGATTTCGAGCTGGATCAGCAGCTGGTAGCCGGCAGCAGCGAAAACAGCGGCCCCGTGTTCAATGTCACGGTGAACTACCGCCTGGAGGGCGGAGATCTGCTGGTGGAGGTGCCCTACAGCGAAATCCGCTATCGCTCGGAATATCCGATCACCTTCATCACCGTGCTGCCGATGTTCGGCGCCGCGGGCGTGAACGACGAGGGCTTCATGCTGATTCCTGAGGGCGGCGGCGCGCTGATCCGCTACAACAACGGCAAGCTCAACCAGAATAGCTACTATGCCAACATGTATGGCTGGGACTACGGCACCGAGCGCACGGAGGCCGTCAGCGAGACGGAGAATGCCTTCCCCGTCTTCGGCATGACGCGGGACGGCGGCTCGTTCATCTGCGTCATGGAGGGCGCGCCCGCCTACGGCGGCGTGCAGGCGGATATCAGCATGCGCTACAACAGCTATAACTGGATTTGCGCCAAGTACAACGTGCTGCACAGCGACCGCTACAACGTCTCCGCCAAGACGGCGCGCCTGGTGTACATGTTCGAAAAGGAATTGCCACAGGATACCATCGTGCAGCGCTATCGCTTCATCGACAGCGATGATTACGTGGATATGGCGGCGGCCTACGGCGAATATCTCCGCGAGAACGACGCGACGTTCGCGCAGGCCCAGGCCTCCGAGGCCATGCCCGTCTCCGTGGAGCTGCTGGGCGCCTTCGACAAGAAGGTGGTCAAGCTCGGCATGCCCGTGGATTCCGTCATCCCGGCCACGACCTTCGACGAGGCGGCGGATATCATCGACGACCTTCTCGCGGACGATATCGAAAACCTGAATGTGCGTTTCTCCGGCTGGAACAACGGCGGCGTGAGCCAGAAGGTGCTCACAAAGGTGAAGGTGCTCAGGCAGCTCGGCGGCAAGGCGGGCATGAAGAAGCTCGCCCAGGCCGCGGCGGAGAAGGGCGTGTCCCTCTACTTCGACGGCATCAGCTGCTTTGCCTATCGCAGCGGTCTGCTCCAGGGCTTCCTGCCCTTCCGGGACGCGGCGCGCTTCACCACGCTGGAGCAGGTGAAGATTTATCCCTATTCGCCGATCTTCTACCAGCAGGACGACTTTTACGACCCCTACTATCTGGTGGAGCCGTCCTACGCCGCGGCCCGCGCCTCGACGTTGATTGATGCCGTGGCGGACGTGGGCGCCGAGGGCGTGGCCTTCCGCGACATCGGCAGCCTGCTCAGCGGCAACTACAACCCCAAGAACACCACCACCCGCCAGCAGGTGCTGCAAATGAACCTGGACACGCTGAGCGAGGCGAAGGCGGCGGGGGAACGCGTGATGCTGAAGCGGGGCTACGACTACGTGCTGCCCTATGTCGATCTGATCACCGACATGAATCTTGAGGGCACGGAATACTCCATCATCGACGACAACGTGCCGTTCTACCAGATCGCCATTCATGGTTCGGTGGACTACACCGGCCAGCCGATCAATCTGACTGAGGACTGGGAGACGGAGCTGCTCCGGTGCGCGGAGTATGGCGCGGGCCTGAACTTCACATTCATGGCAAACGAGCCCCAGGAGCTGCAGGATTCCCTGTATTCCGGCTATTACGGCGCGTCCTGGGACGCGTGGGCGGATACGGTGGCGGCGCTGGTCGCCGCCTACCAGAGGGATATGGCGGGCCTGAACCGGGCCGCCATCGTCGGGCACGAGCTGCCCGCGCCGGGCATTGCGGCGACCCGCTACGACGACGGCCGGCAGGTGCTGGTCAACTATACCGGGCAGGACTACGACCTCGATGGCGTGACGGTTCCCGCCCGCAGCTATCGCGTTACGGGAGGCGATGAATAATGGCGGCAAAGAAACTGAAAGCCCCCCAGCCCGGCAAGTGGACCTTCCGGGAGGCCGTGCTCAGCTTCATACCAGGCAACCGCGTATACCGGTCCATGCGCTCCCGCAAGGCCAGGACGGGCGTGATGTTCATATTGCCCTTTATCATCGGTTTCCTGGTGTTCATGGTGCGGCCGCTGTTCCAGTCGCTGTCCATGAGCCTGAGCAGCGTGCAGCTGAAGTCGGGCGAGGGCTATTCGCAGACCTTTGTCGGCTTCCAAAACTACCGATACGCGCTGAGCGTCGATCCCTACTTCAACCAGTATCTGGTGGAGGAGGTCGGCCGCATGGCGGTCAATGTGCTGGCCACGCTGGCGCTGAGCTTCGTGGTGGCGGTGCTGCTGAACCAGGAGTTCAAGGGCCGCACGCTGGCGCGCGCGATATTCTTCCTGCCGGTGATTCTGTCCTCCGGCGTGCTGCCGGGCATCGAATCCCAGAACGAGTTCTACAACATGATGCAGGGCATTTCCCAGGAGGTGGCCAACGCCTCCGGCGTGAACCTGTCCGCCGCGCTGCAAAACCTGCTGAGCGTATCCGGCGTGGGCGGCGGCGTGTTCAAGGTGCTGTTCCAGATGATCGATTCTATCTACGACATCGTGATGGCCAGCGGCATACAGATCATCGTGTTCCTCACGGGCTTCGCGGCCATCTCGCCCTCGCTGTACGAGGCGGCGGACGTGGAGGGCTGCACCGGCTGGGAGGCCTTCTGGAAGATCACGTTCCCGATGGTCAGCCCGTTGCTGCTGGTGAACTGCATCTACACGATCATCGACTTCTTCATGAAGAATGACAACCGGGTGATGGAGCGCATCAACGATGTGATGTACAGCCAGTTCCGCTTCGGTGAGAGCGCGGCCATGAGCTGGATCTACTTCGGCATCGCGCTGCTGTTCATCGGCGTCAGCTCCTTCATCATCTCCAAGGGGGTGCACTACTATGAAGAGTAAGCGGACGCGGAGCGCGGAGCACATGAGCTATTTTGAGCTCAACCGCGCCAGCGGCGGCGCGCTGCTTAGGAATTCGGTCAAGAAGTGGACCATCTCCATCGTGCGGGGGCTGCTGCTGTTCGGCCTGTGCTTCATGATCATACAGCCCCTGCTGACCCGCCTGGGCACCAGCCTGATGGCGGAAAAGGACCTGTACGATTCCACGGTGGTGCTGCTGCCCCGCACCCCCACGCTGGACAACTACCGCATCGTGTTCGAGCTGACGGGCCTTCCGCGCTCGATGCTGAACACGCTGTGGACCAGCTTTACGGTGTCTGTGCTCCAAGTGGCGGCCTGCACGCTGGTGGCCTACGGCTTCGCTCGCTATGACTTCCCCCTCAAGAAGTTCTGGTTCGCCTGCGTGGTGGCGCTGATCGTCATCCCGCCGCAGACCATCGCCACGGCGCTGTATATCAACTTCGCCAACTTCGACATCCTGGGCCTCTTCAAGCGCTTTACCGGCAAGACGGTCAGCCTGCACGGCTCCTTCGCGCCCTACGCGCTGATGAGCGCCACCTGCATGGGCCTCAAGGACGGGCTGTACATCTATATGCTGCGCCAGTATTTCAGGAGCGTCCCGAAGTCGCTGGAGGAGGCGGCCTACATGGACGGCTGCAACACGCTGCACACCTTCGTGCGCATCATGCTGCCGGACGCCGTGCCGGTCATCCTCAGTTGCTTCCTGTTCTCCTTCGTCTGGCAGTGGACGGACCTGTTCTACACCCGGAACTTCCTCTCGTCCATGTCCATCTACTCTACCCAGCTCTCCACCATCGTCTCCCGGATGAGCCGCTACTTCTCCAGCAACGCCGACGTGCCGGTGATCGTGCCGGTGGGCCGCCAGCAGCAGCTGATCTCCATCGGCGTCCTGGTGTGCTGCGTGCCGCTGATCGTGCTCTACGTCTTCACCCAGAAGACCTTCGTGCAGAGCATCGTGATGACGGGAAGCAAGGAATGAGGATGAGAGTGGAGTGTGGAGAGTGGAGTGTGGAGTTATAGAATGCTATGAAGGGTATCGCGTATCAAAAGAGCCGAAGGTTGGCGATACGAATTGTAAAGCTGTATTCGTATTTGCGCAATCAAAAGCGTGAATGTGTGATGTCAAAACAGCTGCTCAGATGCGGAACGTCTATCGGCGCAAATCTTGCTGAGGCGGAGTGCGCCATCAGCCGTGCTGATTTCCTCTCAAAAGCCTATATTGCGCTAAAAGAGGTAATGGAGACATTGTATTGGCTTGATCTATTGCATGAAACACAATTTCTGACAGACGAGCAATATACCAGCATCGAAAAAGACGTGGAGGAATTGCGGAAGATGCTTTCCTTTACGACCAAGACGATTCAGGAAGAGTAGACGGGAGCCAATCAAAACTCCACACTCCACTCTCCACACTCCATACTTACTATGAAACTGTGCGCCCGCCTTGCGGGCGTGTAGCGATAAAACTTTTTTAGGAGGCAAGAACCATGAAGAAACTGCTCGCAATGCTCCTGGCCGCGCTGATGCTGCTGGCCTGCGTCTCCGCGTTCGCGGAAGAGGCGGAGTACCCCGAGGTCGTTGAAGGCATTGACTTTGGCGGCGCGGACATCTACATCTACGACTACTGGACCGCCAGCGCGGACCGCAAGGCCGAGCCCACCGAGGAGGAGCAAGATCAGTACGACTATCGCGACTGGATCATGGAGACCTACAACTGCAAGATCACCCAGATCGCCAAGGGCGACTGGGCCAGCAACGTGACCGAGCTGACCAACTTCTGCACCGCGCCGGACGGCACCCTGTGCCTCTACATCCTGCCCCCGGATTTCGTGGGCACGCCTATGGCCAACGATCTGTTCGCGACCTGGAACGATCGCGATCTGATCGACCTGTCCGACGAGCAGTGGAACGCCGGCGACGTCGAGTTCATGACTGTGAGCGGCAACGTCTACGGCGTGGCCACCGGCAAGTCTGAGCCCCGCCAGTGCCTGTACTTCAACAAGCGCGTGCTGGAGGAGGCCGGCATCGACTGGGAGACCATCTACGATATGCAGGATGAAGGCACCTGGACCTGGGACGCCTTTGAGGCCATGCTGAAGCAGATTCAGAAGGACACCGACAACGACGGCGTCGTCGATATCTACGGCATGACCGGCTCCAACGTGGATATGTATCGCGTGGCCGTGTTCTCCAACGGCGGCAGCTTCTTCGGCATTGACGACAACGGCGAGCTGATCATCACCGCCGGCAGCGACGAGACCCTGGAAGCCCTGGCCTGGTCCAAGGACATCTGGAACACCTACGGCTATCAGCAGCCCGAGGACGGCTCCTGGGATTACTACAAGGACGCCTGGAAGCAGGGCTTCTGCGGCTTCTACATGTATCAGACCTACGGCGGCTTCAACGACAACTCCGAGATGGCCGACATGGCCGACGAGTGGGGCTGCGTGGCCTTCCCCGTGGGCCCGAAGGGCGAGACCTACGTGCACATCATCAGCGACAACATTACCGTCATCCCCAACGTGTATGACGACGACACCGTGAACAAGCTGGCCTACATCTATCAGCTGTGGACCGCCACCACCCCCGGCTACGACGATGAGGACGCCTGGATCGGCAACAAGTACAACTACACCGACGACCGCGCCGTGGACGAGACCTACGCCATGCTGCGCGAGCCGGAGCACGCCGCTTCCGACGTCTGCCTGTACGTTGGCTCCATCAACGACGTCGAGGGTCAGGATTTCCTGTGGAGCCTGGGCGGCAGCACGCCGGCCGAGCTGCTGGAGGCCAAGACGCCCGTCTGGCAGGCCCTGTGCGACACCTTCAACGGCAAGTAATCCACAAGTGATCCTCAGAGGGCTGCCTCAGGCTCAAGGTGATTTCATTTACCTGTAATTGGGATGAGGCAGCCTGACCAAGGGCCAGATTCCCACGTCGTCGCTTCGCTCCTCCTTGAAATGACGTTGATCGATGTCATTGCGAGGTCTGAAGCGCCGTGGCCGTCTGGCCCTTTTGAACGCTATGGAATGTGGGAGAGATGCAAATGAACATCAAGCGCATATTGCTGTGCGAGCTGCTGGCGGCGGCTTTGCTGCTGGCGACAGCCGCTTGCGCCGAGGCGACGCAAGGAGGCGACATTGTCGTGCCGAAGCTGGACAATCCCTATGTATGCGATATTCCCGACAACGACGCGATGGCCTTTCTCCGGCAGATGGGCGTGGGCTGGAACCTGGGAAATACCTTGGACGCCTATCGCGACTGGGCCGGGGGAGACGAGATGAGCATCGAAGCCGCCTGGTGCGGCGTGCTGACCACCGAGGACATGATCGAGGCGGTGCGCGCGGCCGGCTTTTCCACGCTGCGCGTGCCGGTGTCCTGGCACAACCATGTGGACGCCGACTTTAACATCAGCGCTCCCTGGCTGGATCGCGTGCAGCAGGTGGTGGACTGGGGCATTGCGCGGGATATGACGGTGATTCTGGATATCCATCACGACGAATACCCGGAATATTACTATCCATCCGAGGCCTGCTACGCCCAGTCCGAGCGGTATATCCGCCGCATTTGGGAGCAGCTGGCGGCGCGCTTTGGCGATTATGGCGAGAAGCTGATCTTTGAGGCGATGAACGAGCCGCGCCAGAAGGGCACCGACTGGGAGTGGTGGCTGGACGAGGAGAACGCCCAGTGCCGCGAGGCCGCGGACTGCATCAACCGGCTGAATCAGGTGTTCGTGGATACCGTCCGCGCCACGGGCGGCAACAACGCCGGCCGCTATCTGATGGTTCCGGGCTACGACGCGGCGCCGAGGGGCGCGCTGAGCGAGCTGTTCGTTCTGCCCAAGGACTCGGCGGACAATAGGATCATCGTCTCTGTGCACGCCTACACGCCCTACAGCTTCGCGCTGCAGGAGGACGGCGTCGACAGCTTCACCACGGTGGCCGGTCAGCAGACCAGCGAAATCGGCACCTTTATGAACAGCCTGTATGAAAAGTACATTTCCAAGGGCGTTCCCGTGGTCATCGGTGAGTTTGGCGCGCGGGACAAGGACGGCAACACCCAGGCGCGGGTGGATTACGCGGCCTATTATACCTTCTCCGCCAGGAACCGCGGGATACCCTGCTGCTGGTGGGACAACAACTACTTTGCCGGAGACGGCGAGCGCTTCGGTCTGCTGAATCGCGCCGATTGCAGCTGGCCCTATCCTGAGATCGTCGAGGCGCTGGTGACATATGGCGGAGCCCGGCAGCCGTAGGGCATGCGCGCAGCGCCGCCGGCGCTGCGGCCCTCATATACAGGAGGTTTTGTTACATGTCCAAGCCCGTTTCATTCTGCACCTGCGATGATACGGCCTGCCCCTTCAATCCTGTCAATCACGACCAGGGCTGTACGCCGTGCATCGCCAAGAATCTGAGGGAGGGGGAAATCCCCTCCTGCTTTTTCAGAGCGATCGACCATCCGAAGCCTACCGCTGGATGGCATTATGAGGATTTTGCCGCGCTGGTGCGGGCGGCGAAGGAAGAGCGAGGCCAGAAGCTATAGGTTTTTCCAATGAATAGATATAGACATCGCCTATTTTCCAAATGGGCGGATTCGTGCTAGTATAGCTATGCTGCGGAGCTATCGGCGCGGCAGTGCTGTTTCCAGTATGAAAAACAAAAGGGAAAGAGGCAGCGTATCCATGAAGAACAGCCTGATCTACCAATCCTCTGATTTTGATTGCGGTCCCACGAGCGTGACGAACGCCATGCGGTATTTGTTCGAGCGCTCCGAGATACCGCCGGCCGTCTTGAAGCACATATGGGCGATGGGTATTGACACGTTTTCTGTGAATGGCGAACCGGGCAAGGAGGGCACCTCGAAGGCGTCCATGCGCTACATGGCCGCCTGGTTCGAGTGCTTTGCCGAAAAGTGTCATTTCCCGATAAAGTCGACATTCCTCGACATGGAGTTTGCCGCGGCCGGCGCGGGATCCCTCACCTGGCGCTGCCTGGAAAGGGGCGGCTGTGCCGTGGTGCGCTGCTCCCTGAATGGCGATGGACACTACGTGCTGCTGACGAAGATCCTTTCAGACGGCACGGTCGGCCTGTTTGACCCCTACGACGAGGTGCCCGACAAGGGCGACCCCGACAGGCGCTACATCTACGATCAGCCGAAGCGGATGAATCGCGCCGTGCGGGTGGATATTCTAAATCAACAGGACGCCTCCGACTATGCCATGGGGCCTCTGGAGAAGCGGGAGGTGCTGCTGTTCTGGCGCTCAGACGCCCAGTAGGTAAAAGCGGAAGCGAGGCCATCTGACTTGAGACGGACCCGATCTGTTCAAAAGGTCACCGATAGGTGACCTTTTGAACAGATCGGGTATTATTTGTATGAGGCGGACTTGATCAGGCGATGGGCTCCGGCTCTATCCGGAGGATATCGTTGAAATAGTTGTTGGCGATCATAAATACGCCCATCGTGGTGATCACCACCAGCGCCTCCTCCGAGAACACCGCGCGGAGCTGTTCAAACAGCGCGTCCGGCACGTTCTTGGGATCGTTGGCGATGGCGCGGCCATAGGCGATCAGCAGCCGCTCCTCTTCCGTGAAATCGAAGCTGTCGAAGTCCTCGATGCCGTTGCGCTTGAGCAGATTTGTGAAATAGGCGCTGCACACCAGGCAGTCGTTTTCAAGGGATATGGCGTATTCAAAGAAATCCGCGGCGCGCTTGCCGACGATGCGCTGAAGCTCCCGGTCGACGGCGTAGGACTGGACCTCCAGGGCCTCAAAGGCCGTGACGTTGTGCAGCAGCGTCAGCTTTTCGTTGGTCATACGGTAGCCGTCCGCAAGATGCGATTCGATGGCGGATTTGACCTCCGGCGAGGCGATTTCAGGGTTGATTTTTGAGATGCGTGGCATGACGTTCACTCCTTGCTGATAATGAATACAGAGCGGCGCGGCGGATAGACGGTCCTATCCCCTCACCAGACCGGCCCGAAACTCCGCGTTGATCTGGCGCAGCTCCTTTTCGCCGTCGACGTAGGGCTGATAGTAGGTCTCCACCCGTCCGCCGCCGCGATTGTCGCAGCCGCTGCAAAACTCGCATTCCGTGCCGCAGACGGCCAGAGAGCGGTTGACGATGCGCATGCGTTCCTCGCGGGTAGTGTCCTTGATCAAAACCGATCGGATGCCTTCCATGTCGATTTCTCCTTCTGGGGGTCCTTTGGCGCCGAAGCGCCGCGATGGCGGGGGCTCAGGCCTCGCCGCTCAGCCGATTCAGCTCGGATACGGCCAGCGCGGCGAAGTATTTCGCGGCGGGGAACAGCGCGCTGGGATCGGCGGTAAACTTGGGGTGGTGGGCCTCGCAGCCGCCGCCGGTGCCCACGCGGATGAAGGCGCCCGGCGCGATGGTCAGGTAATCGCTGAAATCCTCCGCGCCCATGGAGCTCGGCATCCGCACGACCTGGAAGCCGAGGTCCCGCGCCACCGCCGAGGCGCGCTCGCAGGCCGAGGCGTCGTTGATCACCGAGGCGGTGCCGCGTTGATACTCGAATTCAGCCGTGCAGCCGTGGGCTTCGGCGCTGGCCCGCGCGACGCGCTCCAGGCGCTGCTGCACGGCGTCCCGCGTCGCGGGCGTCATGGTGCGGACGGTGCCCTCCAGGAAAGCCTCCTCCGGGATGATGTTCCAGGTGTTGCCCGCTTCGACATGGGTGATGGAGACCACCGCGCTGTCGAAGGGATCCACGGTGCGGCTGACGAGGGTCTGCGCGGCGCTGACGAGCGTCGCCAGGGCGGGAATGGGGTCGATGCCGTTGTCCGGATGGCCGGCGTGACTGCCTCTGCCGCGCAGCCGGACGCTGAAGCGATCCGCCGCGGCCATGACCGGCCCCGCCTTGATGCCAAGCGTGCCGGGTGCCAGCCAGGGATAGGTGTGCCCGGCGTAGAAGGCTTGCACGTCGTTCAGCAGCCCCGTGGCCACCATGGCGAGAGCGCCGTTGTCGATCTCCTCCGCGGGCTGGAAGATGATCTTGACGGTGCCGGGGAGCCGGTCCTCCTGCGCCTTGAGCAGCAGCGCCGCGCCGAGCATGCAGGCGGCGTGGAAATCGTGGCCGCAGGCGTGCATCACGCCCTCGCGCTCGGAGGCGTAGGGCAGCCCGGACGCCTCCTGGATCGGCAGCGCGTCGATGTCGGCCCGCAGGCCGACCACCGGCCCATCCGCCTTGCCGCTGATCACGGCGATCGCGCCGGTCTCAAGCCCCGTGTCCAGCAGGCGCACGCCGCTTTGACGGAGTATGCCCGTGAGAAAGGCCGTGGTTTCGTATTCCTTCAAGCCCAGCTCCGGATGGCGGTGCAGCCACTTGAATTGTTCAATCAGCCATGCTTCGTTCATTGTCGTTCTCCTAATCCCTCAATCGCGTTTTTGCTGCCGAAATCCTGGCAGTGCCCGATGCCCTCGGGGGATACCGAGCGCGCGCCGTAGCGCCGGCGATCCTCGCCCACGGGACAGACCGCGGTGCAGAGGCCGCAGGGGTAGCGAAACTCGTTCTTGAGCTTCTGGTGGTACCCGGCGCACTTGTACTTGTCCATATCGGCCACCAGGGCGCCCTCGCGGGGCGTGAAGGCCTGCATGGGGCACTTGCGCGCGCACTGGCCGCAGCGGACGCACAGCTCGCCCTCCACCATCGGATCCGGGGCAAGAGGCGCATCGGTGATGACCGACACCAGGCGCACGCGCGGGCCGTACCTCCTGGTCAGCAGCGTGTGGTTCATGCCGATGGTGCCCAGCCCCGCGTACTTGCCCGCGATGACGTGGCTGAACGCGGCCTCCGGCTTCTTCACCAGCACGGAGATATCCCCGTAGCAGTCGCGGGGGAAGAAGTGGGCGCGATACCCCAGATCGTTGAGCAGGTTTGCCATGCGATAGGCGCACTCGTCCAGCATTCGGTTCGTGGTGTTGTATAATTCAGAATACACCACGGAAGGCGTCGTTTCCAGCATGGGCAGGTAAATCTGTACGGCCAGGGAGATGACGGTTTTGCTCCAGGGCCAGATGGTTTGGGGCCAATAGGCCTTCGCGATCTCATGATGTTCGGGCCAGCGCTCCACATTGGCGAAGCCGATCAGGTTCAGGCCCAGTCGGGACGCCTCCCGCTTCAGCCGCTGCTTCAGCCGGGCGCGCTCCTGGGCGGTCAGATTGATTTCGCTATTCATATCTCGTCCAATGCCTCATTCAGCTCGGCGATAATGTCGTCGGGGTCCTCAAGGCCGACGGAGAAGCGCAGCTGGCCGAAGGTGATGCCGGCCCTTTCAAGGGCTTCGGGGGTGTAGAAGCGATGGCTGGTCTTGGCCGCGTAGGAGAGCGTGGTGGCCGTGCCCGCGAGGCTGGGCACGTACTTGATGGTCTTCAGCGCCGCCACGACCGTGGAGGCCTCCCTTTCGCCACCGCGCAGGTTGGCGCTGAGCATGCCGCCGTACAGGCCATTTCTGAACTGGGCCTTCGCGCGGGCGTGATCGGGACTGCTCTCAAGGCCGGGATAGAACACCTTCTCGATCTTCGGGTGCCGTTCCAGGAAGCGCGCCACCTTCAGCGCGTTTTCCGAGTGTCGGGTGACCCGCAGCTCCAGCGTGCGCAGACTCCGCGCCAGCAGCCACGCGCTGTGGGCGTCCAGCGTCGCGCCGTAGAGCGACAGCTTCGGGCGGATTCTTTCGATCAATTCCCGGCTGCCCACCGCCGCGCCGCCCACGATATCGCTGTGGCCGCCCAGATACTTGGTGGCGCTGTACAGCGTCAGATCCGCGCCAAGCGCCAGGGGCCGGGCGACGACGGGCGTGGCGAAGGTGTTGTCCACCAGGAAGGCCAGCCCATGGCGATGGGCGATTTCCGCGATCGCCCGCAGATCCGGCACCTCCAGCAGGGGGTTGCACACGGTTTCGGTGTAGACGACCTTCGTGTTGGGCCGGATGGCGGCCTCCACGTCCTCCCGCAGGAAGTCCACGAAGGTGACTTCGACGCCGAAGCGCCGCAGCTCCTTCTCCAGAAAATCATGTACGCCGCCGTACAGCACGGGGCTGGAGACGATGTGGTCGCCGCACTTCACCAGCGCCAGCATGCTCAGTATGATGGCGGACATGCCGGAGGAGAACACCAGCGCGTCCTCGCCGCCGTCCGCGGCGGCCAGGATCTCGGCCACCGCGTCGGTGTTGGGGTGGCGCATGCGGGCGTAGATATAGCCGTCGGCCTCGCGCTCGTAGATGGCGTCCACGCTGGGCACGTCGTCAAAGGCAAAGACGCTGGTCTGGTAGATCGGCAGCGATTCCGGCACCGAGGCGTATTGCTTCAGCTTTTTGGCAAACTGGCCGTCGCCGGTGTGAATGAGCCTGGTGGACAGGCTGTCGGATTGATGCATGTAAATCCCTCCAGTGTGTTGGGTCGACGGGGCTAATGAGTCGTCAGCTTCGCGATCAGGCTGCCGATGATCTGCACGACGCAGACCAGCAGCACCAGCGCGGCCACGGTCACCCAGGTGACGTCCTCCATGAAGCGGTTGTGGCCGTAGCGGATGGCGAAGTCGCCCAGACCGCCCGCGCCCACGGCGCCCGCCATGGCGGTGGAGCCGATCAGGCTGATGGCGGTGATGGTGGCCGCGCGGGCCAGCATCGGAACGCCCTCCCGCAGATAGACGCGGAAGATGATGCCGACGGGCCCCATGCCGATGGCCTGAGCCGCCTCGATGACGCCGCCGCTGATTTCCGACAGCGCCGCCTCCACCTGTCGGGAGAAGAAGGGCACGGTGCCGATGACCAGCGGCACGATGGCACCCTTGACGCCGATGGCCGTGCCCATGATCAGGCGTGTCAGCGGCAGCAGCAGCGTCAGCAGGATGATGAAGGGAATGGAGCGGAACACGTTGATCGCCTTGTCGAGTATCTGAAAGACGACCGCGTTTTCGAGGATGCCGCCCCGGCGGGTGGTGATCAGCAGGACGCCGAAAAAGAGGCCCAGCACCAGCACGAAGGCCCCGGCGATGCCAAACATGGTCAGCGTGTCCCGGATCGCCTTGTAAAACTCAGGCAGTCGGGCCATTACATTTGGAAACCACAGTTCAAGCTTCCCTTGCATCGCGTATCACCTCCACAGAGATATGCTCGGAATCGAGGAACGCCAGCGCGCCGGCGATGGCTTCAGGCGCGCCGTGAAATATGGCGACGGTGCCACCCATGGGCGTTCCGGAGATGATCTCCAGATCGCCGAACAGTATGTTGATCTCCAGATCGAATTGCTTCGTCATGCGGCTGATCAGCGGCTGAGACACCTCCGCCTTGCCGTAGCGCATCAGCACCAGCAGGTCGCCGGGCCGCAGCCTTGTGATCGGCGCGTCCGCCTCCACCAGCGGATAGATGCCGGAGAGGTTGGAGGTGGTGCGCAGGAAATCGCGGGTGATCTGCCGTTTCGGATCGGCGAACAGGCTGATCACGTCGTTCTCCTCCACCACTTCGCCGTTTTCCATCACCGCCACGCGATGGCAAATCTTCTTGATGACGGCCATTTCGTGGGTGATGACCACGATGGTGATGCCCAGCTCCCGATTCAGACGCTGCAAGAGCCCCAGGATGCTCTGGGTGGTCTGCGGGTCGAGGGCGCTGGTGGCCTCGTCGCACAACAGCACCTTCGGGTCGTTGGCCAGGGCGCGGGCGATGGCCACGCGCTGCTTTTGGCCGCCGGACAGCTGGCTGGGCCAGGCATTGGCCTTGTCCGAGAGCTCCACGTATTCCAACAGGCGCTTCACCTTTTCCCGGATTTGCGCCCGTGGAATGCCGGAATATTGCAGGCTCATGGCGATGTTCTGGGCCACGGTGCGCCCGGCAAGCAGGTTGAACTGCTGGAAGATCATGCCGATCTTCTTGCGGGCGAGGCGCAACTCGCTCTCTTTGAGCGCCGTCAACTCCACGCCGTCCAGAAAGACCTTGCCGGCGGTGGGCCGCTCCAGCAGATTGACGCAGCGCACCAGCGTGGATTTGCCCGCGCCGGAATAGCCGATGATGCCGTAGATTTCGCCGGGACGTACGCGCAGGCTGACGTCCCTGACGGCGTGAACGGCGTCCGGCCGGTTCGCGCCGAAGGTCTTTGAGATGTGTTCAAGTGAGATCATGAAAAACCCCCAATATGCCGCGTACCCTGTTTACGGTACGCGGCATATGTCATTGAATGTTGGCGAGATTAGGCAACCGGCGCGCAGCGCGGTTGGCCGGAAATCGTTGCAGCATAGTCCGCCATCGCCGGGTCTGGGCGCTTGAATCTATGGCGTCCCAGCCCCGGGACGGGAGGCGCGGCGGCAAATGGCCGCGGGCACTGCCCGCTACTCCCAGGCGGGAATGTACATGCCCTTGAATTCGGTCTTGTACAGCTCCTTGGTGCGCTCGCTCTGGTAGGCCTTCACGATGCGCAGGTAGGCGGGATTTTCAGCGTCCTCGGTGCGGGCCGCGACCACGTTGACGTAGGCCTTGTCCTGATAGTAGCTGGGGTCGTCGTAGAAGATGGCGTCGGTGTCGGGATTCAGGCCGGCGTCCACGGCGTAGCCGCCGTTGACGATCGCCGCGTCCACATCGGGCAGCAGCGTTGCCGTCTGGCTGGCGTCCACTTCCACGAATTCGATGTTCTTCGGGTTGTCCACGATGTCGATCAGCGTGGGGGACAGGCCCTTGCCTTCGGCGATGGTGATCAGGCCCGCCGCCTGGATGACGTTCAGCGCGCGGCCCTCGTTTACGGCGTCGTTGGGCACGGCGATCTTGCCGCCATCGGGAATCTCGTCCACGCTGGCGAGCTTCCTGGAATACAGGTTCAGCGCGGTGATCAGCGTGTCGCCGATGGGGGTGATGTCGTAGCCGAAGGTGGCGATTTCGTTGTTCAGATAGGTGTAGTGCTGGAAGGCGTTCAGCTCGATCTCACCGTTGGCCAGCGCGGAGTTGGGCAGCGTGTAGTCGCCGAAGATGACGTATTCGATGTCGATGCCCTCCCCGGCGACCTCCTCCTTCACCGGATCCCACAGGATCTCGGCGGATTCGTCGGTGAGGCCCAGGCGCACGGTGACGCGCTCCTCCTCGGCCAGGGCGGTCAGGCTGATCAAAGTGAGGGCCGCGATCAAGATAATGGCAAACAGTTTTTTCATGGTATCCTCCTTGCGGATCGATCCGCATACGCTTGAATGATGGTTGAAGGAGAGACTGGGGCGGCCTCCCCGCGGGCTCTGTGGACGGCTCAGCCGCGGCACATTCGGTGCGGCGGGACGCCCTGAGCCTTCAAATACCCTTGGGAGTGATGGCGCTTGGCCATACAACATCGCAATGCGCGCATGTCCTGCATCTCCTCTCCTTTGGATTTATACTCCGCTCAGATCAAACCGGCCAATCAGCAGAGCGCATTTTGCCATTTTAACCTGAGAGTTGTATCACAACCGCCGTAGGCTTTTAACCGCGGCGCTTGTATGGTGATGATTATAGAGGCAGCTGGGGATTTTGTCCAATACATAGAAATAATCTTCAGGTATAAGGAATTCAAATACCGATCGCGGCGCCGCGCGCGCAAAAAGGCCACCGGCGCCGCATGGGCCGGTGGGCGTGGGGGAGACGTTCTTTCGCGCGATAAATGTTGCCGCGCGTTTCATGGGGGGGCGCTATCGGACGGTCTCGAAGCGCCAGCGGATCTCCTTCCGATAGGCGGCGTTGGGATACAGGCATTCGGGCCGCGCGCCGGGCAGGTGGAAGGGGTCGGGCACGGGCTGCGCCTCCAGGGCGATGGCACAGCCCGGCGTCGCGCCGCCGGGCTCAAGGGCCGTCTCGCCGCTCAGGAAGCCGCCGGAATAGAGCACGACGGCGGGCTGGTCGGTCTCCAGCGTCATCTGGAGGCCGGAGCCGGGGGCGTACAACCGCGCGGCGCATCCGCGCGACCGCCGGAGCTGGTGGTCTATAATATAGGCGTTGTTGTAGCCCCGGCCGAGCAGCAGCTGCGGGTGAGCGGGTTCCAGGCGCATATTCTCACGGATGGACGCGGGCTGGCTGAAATCGAAGGCGCCTTCGACGGGCGCGATCCGCTCCGGCAGGTGTCCGTCGCCGTTGAACACGACGCGGCGCGCGGCGACTTCCAGCCGCTGGTCCAGCGCGCTGCCATCGAAGCGCCCGCTCAGGTCCCAGTAGACGTGATTGGTCAGGCCGAGCCAGGTGGGCGCGTCCGTCTCCGCGGAATAGACGACGCTCAGCGTGCCGCCGCTCACGCGGTAATCCGCCGTCAGCGCGCGGTTGCCGGGATAGCCGTCGAGGCCGTCCGCCAGCGTCAGTGTAAAGCGCACGTGGGCGGGAGACAGCCGCCGCCCCTCCCATATCTGATAGGCGCAGCCGTTCGGGCCGCCGTGGAGGTGGTTCTCCCCCTCGTTTCGCGCGAGCTGAAGCGCCGCGCCGTCCAGCTGAATCTGCCCGTCCCGCACGCGCCCACAGCAGGGACCGATGGTGCGCCCGGCGAGGGAGGGGTCGGGATCGCCGCTTGAAAAATTTGTGGGGGCGAGGGCGACGTCCGTAAATCTGCCGCGGGCATCCCGCGCCTGTACGGAGACGATGGACGCGCCGAGATCGCTCAGCGCGCAGTGAAGCCCGGAAGCGTGAATTTCCCAAAACCTGCCTGTCATGGCGGTCGTCCTCCTCTCTGCGATGGCTGCATTATAGCAGGTTGCTTCCAGCAATGGTAGAATTTATTAATCGAAACAGCAAGTTTTATAAATTAAAGGGCAAGTTTTTGCAATTATAGCCTATTATATTTATGTTAGAATAATGATAACAGCAAAGCGGACAGACGACGTGTTTCGAATGGACATGAAGAAATGGGGGTGTTAAAGGAATGGCCAATTCACTGGAATTCCGACATATCACCAAGTATTTCCCCGGCGTCAAGGCGCTGGACGACGTGAGCTTCGTGGCCAACGGCGGCGAGGTGCTGGCGTTCCTGGACGCGCACAGGGCCACGGCGTTCCAGCGCGACGACCTGTATGTGGAGTACTGCACGATTCTGAACGATCTCGGCCGCTACCAGGCGGCGCTGGACCTGATCATGGCCCACAAGTTCCACCCGTGGGAAGGCGGCGAGGGCAAGGTGACCACGCAGTACGCCGTGGCGCTGACCCAGCTGGGCCGCATCGCTCTGGAGGCGGGCGATGCCGCGAAGGCGAAGGCGCTGTTTGAGCGCGCGCTGGTGTTCCCGCACAATTTGGGCGAGGGCAAGCTGGAGGGCGCGAAGGACAACAACATCCACTACTATCTGGGCCTCGCGGAGCGGGCGCTGGGCGACGAGAACGCCGCCGTCCGCCACCTTGAACTGGCCGCTGTGGGCGAGGGCGAGCCCGCGGGCATGATGTATTACAACGATCAGCCCGCCGACATGATCCTCTATCAGGGCCTCGCCAATCGCGCGCTGGGCCGTGAGAAGAAGGCGACCAGCCGCTTTTACAAGCTGGTGTCCTACGGCGAGAAGCACTACTACGATCAGGTGAAGATCGACTACTTCGCCGTGTCGCTGCCGGACCTGCAGCTGTTCGACGAGGATTTGACCGTGCGCAACCGCGCGCACTGCGAATACCTGATCGCGCTGGGCAGCTACGGCTTGGGCGACGATGCCCGCGCGGCGAAGTGTTACGATGCCACG
>JAFVBK010000066.1 GCA_017480045.1 Clostridia bacterium | reverse complement strand
GTTGGGTGTGGTAACTTTATTCTATCACTTGGCTCTCTGTTTTACTCCTCTCTCTGTTACCTATCTATTGTACCAAAACATAATTTTGAAGAAGCGATTGCGAGTTGACGAGGCAAGGGGTTGAGCTTGGCCTTTATCTTACAAAAAATGGGCTACAGCTTATTAATGCTAAAAGAACCTTTGGTTTTACTTGTAATGCTTTCAATCAATTCTTGGATCGCAGTTCTCGAAACCTTTTCCCAGACTGCATCAGCAATTACCAATCGAATAGTATACTCACCTTCAATTTTGGGAACCGTAAGCCCTCTTCGTGATTGAGCGACAACTGCGCCACCATAGATATTACGTTCGAATGGTTTTTTTACACCTATATCAAATACTGCGGATACATCTAAATCTAGATAATCATCAAGATATTGAGTGATCTCTGGATCCCAAGTGTGAAGCGTTTCTTTATTTAGCTGCCATGTAAGTCCAATATTGCGTGTGTCCGAAGATAGATACCAGTGTAGATATTCAACATCAATTGCATCGCAAAAGAAGCTAATTATCTGCTTTAGATAATACGCGACACTTTTCTTTTCAACGATTCCATTTTCCGGGAAATGCACCCATAGCTCAATCATTACTATCCTTCCTAATCAAAATGTAAAATAGCATTGATGTAAGAAGCATCTCTATGTGTCAGGGGGGACGATTCTACTGGCATATTTCCCTGTCAACAATGTGTCATGAGAACCGTCCCCTATGACACACGTCGTACCTCTCTTCCTTCCCGCCATTTCCATACTTCGCCGTTGATTGCAAGTGCGCCATCCTCCATCCATTCCACTTCAAGAGCACCTGGGTCGATCCAACTCATGGTGGCCTTGCCCTGAATCAGCCTCAGATTGCCAAAGGGGAGATTCAGCGCAGGCCGATAGACCGTGACAATCGTACTCCCGCCTGTAGCGCCTTTATCGGCAACACGCGCTTCCGCTTCAAAATAGCCGTTGGGATCAGGATAGCGGCGAAGGGTAATGCCGCCAGTTCCGATGATGGAAGTGAACAGCATCAGTGAAAGCGTTGGGATCAGCACCAATATGGACAGTACGCCTGCGATCGACTTCAGTTTCCTGCCAGCCTTTGCCCGGGCGAACAGCACGCTGCCCAGGATTAAGTCAATAAGCGCCAAGCCACACTGCCAAAGTCCCATGCCCTCCGCGCCGATAAACAGCCGTAGCACCGCCGCCGCCAAGACCGGCAGGCACAACAGCCATTGACTGCCTCGCGCCTCGCTCTGCGAATCCATCCACACCGCCGCAACAAGCAATGCCGCCACACAAATCAGCCATAGGCTCTTGTTTCCCACCACATACTCCACATCGGAAATCGCACTAACAGCAGTGAATATGAGATTAAAGGACACGACCACATAACACAGCGCTGTAATGATTTTTCTCAAAGCGCTATTTACCTTCTGATGCTCCTCACTCATGGAGTCTCCTCCTTTGCATTCACTGTTTGTTACTACATCGCATCTGACTCACCGGGATGGTTCTCTAAATTGATTATTGCAAGACATTCTGCTGAAACTGAGTCAAAAGAACAGTCCCTATGACTCTTAAACCTGCGATAGCTTCCTATCACCAATCTCCCTCGATATAGTATTCATGTCCCGGCCCGACAATTTTGCCCGTGCCGTTGAAGTACACGGTGTTTTCATCGGGCAGCAGCGCCCAAGCGCCATTGCCGGACAAGGTATGATCCACCTCCACGGCGCAAGGGTCAACGATCCATTGCCCCGCGTTCTCGCTCAGATAGTCCATCCAACCCCAGAGGCCGTCCGTCCGCAGCCACAGGGCATAAGCATCCCCAGAGGGAAACGCACGCCAACTGTCCGCGTCAACTCGCAGCGGCACCTCGCCATCCGTGCCATCCACCAGGCAGAAGCGCCCCTCTAAATCCTCGAGGACCAACCAACGGTTGATGCTGCTCAATTCGTTAAACTCGGTTTGAAAGGCCTCCTCGTTGACTAATTCCCCGCGCCGATTTATGAGCCGCGTCACATCGCCGACATCCACCGGCAGCACTGGCATCTCAAGGGGACTGTTATCATAGAACGCCGCAAAGAGAGCATTCAAATTGTCCCATGTCCATTGCGTGTCGCCCACCTGATTTCCCTGTTCGTCGATAAGTCGATACTTGCCCTCCTCGCAGACCACGGCAGCGCCGTCCACAAACGGGTAGCCGTCGCTATAGATCGGCGGAATGACCCACTGGCAATCGTCGTTCACATAGCCTATCCTATCGCCATCCCCGGTATGAACACAGTAAGGGGCGCTGTAGCTCTCAAAGCGGGTGTAGGAATCCGTTATCAGTTCCGTCTGAGCGCCATCCTTTCGCCATATCCCACAATGCCATAGCTCGCCCTCCGGGGTATCCTCAGCCCAATTATAGAATGCCTTACCCCCTGAAATGTGCAGGTCGTTGCGCATGCCCTCCAGCAGTACGTTGCCCTGTAGATCAACCAGCCTTGCAACCCTCTCCGTGTCAACGACAACGGCGAGGTCCTCCGAAAACTCATAGACGGATCCGTCAGCAGAGAACAGCTCATGCCCGTCAAAGTCCAGAATTTCCGTACAGATTACATCCAAGAAGCCGTACTTCATGGCATAAATGAGGCCGTCTTTCAACGAATAAGAATATCTATTTCCCTCGTGCAAAACACGTCCAGTTTTCATCTCTACCAAGTGGGAGCTGCCGTCACCCTCATACTCCACCTCCGCCAGCCCCGTGTTTTCCAGCCGCTTGAAGTAAGTGGCCCGGCAGGGTATGCTGACCGTGCCGTTTCTGAGCACAACGCCTTTTAGACCATCAAGTCTGACTACGGCATAATCGTCGCTGCCAAAGGGTTCGATATTGTCGTACTCCGCGTCCAGCAGCACCCGGTCTTCCGCGTCCAACAGCCCGGCCTTGCCGTTTTTCACGAACACGCATACGCCGCCCTGATCCGCGTACACCTGTCGCTCTGCCAGCGCAACGCCACAAAGAACCATGAAACACAGCGTCAAAGATATAGCAACGGTATATAACGTTTTCTTCATCGCATTCGCTCCCCGTGCTCGGCTATCTTTATTACATTTAAGTTATGTGCCACGTTCATTATATACGGTACGCCTATACGCTGTCAATGTTAGTCTCACTGTATCTGTGTCACGCAAAGTCACAGGGACGGTTTGTGCGAAAAACAATGACGCACAAACCGTCCCCGTGACTCGTATGGCAAAAATAACGGTAAATGCACCTTTCTTAATGGGTTTGGGTTTGACGAACGCCGCAAACAGGCGTATACTGTTACTGATATTATAATGGATGATTATGCCGACGCGGAAGAGGAGGGATTGATCTGTTCTCCATAGGCATCTGCACGGATTTCATCAACCTTCCCGACGTGGCCGCGCTGGGCTTCGACTACGCGGAAATCCCGCTGGACGCCCTGGCGGCACTGCCGGAATCGGATTTTAAGGATTTCCTGGACTACGTGGAGGGGCGGCAGATCAAAATCGCGGCCTGCAACCGCATGCTGCCGGACGACCTGCCCATCACCGGGCCGAGCGTGAACGCCACGGCGCTGCACGGCTATCTGAAGCACGCCCTGGGGCGCGCCCAGCAGCTGGGCGTGAAGGTGATCGCGCTGGACGGCGCGAAATCCCGCTCGGTGCCCATGGACGGGGACTTCCCCTTCGCCTGGCGACAGCTGGGCAACTTTCTGCGGCTTTTGCAGGGCCACGCCCGCGACTGCGGCATGACCGTCGCACTGGAGCCGCTGCGCAAGGCGGATTGCACCCTGCTGAACCTGGTCTCCGAGGCGACGCTGATCGCGGGGCTGCTGCAGCTGGAAAACATCGCCGTGGCGGCGCATTCCGGCCACATGGCGATGGCCAGCGAGCCGATGAGCGCACTGCGGCGGGCCGCGCCGCTGCTAAAGCATGTCTACCTCGAAAACGCGCTGACCCGCGTCCTCCCCCGCCCCGGCGACGGCGAGGACTACGGCCGGCTCCTGGAGACGCTCGCCGACATCGGCTATGCGGGCGGCGTGACGCTCTGTGGGGACATAACAGAGACGTTCGTTGAGGACGCGGCTGCGGCGCTGAAGCACATACGAGCGCTTGGACAAAGGGATTAGGGATTAGAAATGGTGGCTGCCGCGTTGAAGAGCGATTCGCCGCGGTAACGGAGCCACCGTCTATGAGCGGCCTTTCGCGCGCGGCTATTCCAAATCTCTTGACCAACGCGTCCCAAACGATCAATCTACAAACTACGACACGAGGTAACACAATGAACATCATCATCGTCGGCAACGGCAAGGTGGGCTACACGCTGGCCCAGTATCTCAGCAAGGACGGCCACGACATCACCGTGTTGGATCGCAGCCAGCAGGCTCTGAACCGGGCCAGCGAGACGCTGGACGTGATGTGCGTGCGCGGCAACGGCGCCAACGTCAAGACGCTGATCGAAGCGGGCGTGGAGAACGCGGACGTCATCGTCGCCGTCACTGGCAACGACGAGCTGAACATGGTGTGCTGCCTGGCCGCCAAGCAGCTGGGCGCCAAGTATTCCATCGCCCGCATTCGCGACCCGGAGTACACCGAGAGCCTGACGCTGCTGCAAAAAAAGCTGGACATCGACCAGGTGATCAATCCGGAACGCACCACCGCCCAGGAGATATCCCGTCTGCTGCGCTTCCCCTTTGCCATCAACATCGAGAGCTTCGCCCACGGGCGGGTGGAGATGGTCGAGTTCCGCACCGAGGAGCGGGACGCCATCCTCAATACGCCCCTCTCCCGGCTGCACAGCCGCTATCCACGCATCCAGTTCACCGCCGTACAGCGCAACGGCAGCGCCTTCATCCCCGACGGCGCCAGCGTGCTGCTGCCGGGCGATCGGGTGTATGCCACCGGCGATCGGGAATCCGTCACCAAGTTCTTCAAGCAGCTGGGCAAGGATACCCAGCGGCTGAAGTCCGCGCTGCTGATCGGCGGCGGCCACATCTCCTACTATCTGGCGAAGATCATCGCCGGCATGGGCGTATACCTGCGGCTGATCGAGATCGACGAGAAGAAGTGCCTGCGACTGGCGGATCAGCTGGACGGCGTCATGGTCATCAATGCCGACGGCACCGATCAGGAGGTGCTGGATTCCGAGAACGTGGGCGACTGCGGCGCGCTGATCTGCCTGACCAACCGGGACGAGGAAAACCTGATCACCGGCCTGTACGGCGCCCGCCACGGCGTGAAGAAGGTCATCGTGAAGGTGAACCGGCTGAACGCCATGGATGTGATGGAGGATCTGGGCATCGACTGCGCCGTCAGTCCCAAGCTGACCACCGCCAACGCCATTCTGCGCTCGGTGCGCGCGCTGAACAACAGCGCGGGCTCCGTGGTGGAGAAGGTCTACGGCATGCTGGGCGGCCAGGTGGAGGCCTATGAGTTCACCGCCCTGATCGGTGCGCCCTACCTGAACATCCCGCTCAACCAGTTGAACATCCGCAAGGGCATATTGGTTTCCGTGCTGGTGCGGGAGCGCAAGTGCATCATCCCCTTCGGCGGCGACCACATCGAGGCGGGCGACACCGTCATCCTCACCGCCAAGGCGGGCACGGTGGTCAACCTGGAGGACGCCTTTGACATTACGGAGATCAGAAGATGAACAAGCGATTACTCTGCCATCTGGTGGGCAACGTGGTGCGCGTGTGCGGCGCGCTGATGGTCCTGCCCATCATCGTGTCGCTGATCATGGGCAGCGGCGATACCATGCCGCTGGTGCTGTCCATGCTCATCGCCCTGGCGGTGGGCACGGCGCTGGCGCTGGTTCAGCCCCGGCGCGATACCCTGCGCGCCCGCGAGGGCTTCGCCATCGTGGCCTTCAGCTGGATACTGGTATCCTTCCTGGGCGGCCTGCCCTTCTTCTTCAGCGGCTACGTGCCCTCGCTGGTGGACTGCTTTTTTGAAACGGTCTCCGGCTTCACCACCACCGGCGCGACGATCCTCACCGACGTGGAGGCGCTGCCGGCGGGCCTGCTGTTCTGGCGCAGCTTCACCCACTGGGCGGGCGGCATGGGCGTGCTGGTGCTCTCGCTGGCGCTGATTCCCAAGATGGGCGCGCGCTCCATCCACCTGATGCGCGCAGAGAGCCCCGGCCCCTCCACCGACAAGCTGGTGCCCCGCGTGGCCAACAACGCCAAGATCCTGTACGAGATCTACGTTGCCCTGTCGCTTCTGATGGTGGTGGCGCTGCTGCTCTGCCGCATGAACCTGTTCGACGCGCTGGTGCACATGTTCGGCGCGGCGGGCACCGGCGGCTTCGGCGTCTACGGCGACAGCATCGCCCACTTCAACAGCGCGGCGGTGGATATCGTCATCGGCGTGTTCATGGCGCTGTTCGGCGTGAACTTCTCGATTTACTATTTCCTGATTCACCGCAACTGGAAGGCGGCCTTCGGCAACACCGAGCTGCGCTGGTACTGGGGCATCCTGCTGGGCGTGAGCGCCGTGATCGCGATAAACATCATGCCGCTCTACAACGGCAGCTTCCTCATCTCGCTGCGCTACAGCTTCTTCCAGGCCTCCTCCGTCATGACCACCACCGGCTACGCCACGGCGGATTTCGACCTATGGCCTCAGCTGAGCCGCGTACTGCTGGTGATGCTAATGTTCATCGGCGCCAGCGCCGGCTCCACCGGCGGCGGCATCAAGGTCATCCGCGTGCAGCTTCTGGTAAAGAGCATGGTGCGCGACATCCGCCGCACGGTGCACCCGAAGTCCGTCAACACCGTAAAGCTGGACGGCCACACCGTGGACGAGGGCATCCTCAGCGGCGTACAGGGCTTCTTCTTCGCCTACATCCTGATCCTGCTCTCGGCGATGGTCATCGTCTCGCTGGACGGCTTCAGTTTCGAGACCAACTTCACCGCCGTGCTGGCGACGCTTTCCAACATCGGCCCCGGCCTGGGCATGGTCGGCCCCACCGGCAACTTCTCCGCGTTCAGCGACCTGAGCAAGCTGGTGCTTTCCATGTGCATGCTGATCGGCCGCCTGGAGATCTTCCCCATACTGATGCTGTTCGCTCCCGGCGCGTGGAAGAAGTAGAGAGACGCAGCAAAAGCCGCTTTCGGGCGGCTTTTGTTGCATTTTCATTTTTATCATGTTATACTGATAAAAACTGGAGGTGCAACACACCATGCGCAAAAGGGCGGTGCTTCTCATGGCGATCCTGACGCTGCTTTCAATCGGCCCTTCGGGCCTGGCGGAGGGCCGGGAAATCTCGGTTCAGACGTCCGTGACCAAATGGGGCCAGATGCCCGAATCCTTTGACATAGCGGGACAGGCGCTGCCGGAGGGCGTCACGGCGGCGGACTTCGCCATCGCCGGCGAGGCCACGGCCTGGGGCGCGACGGCCGCCCATCCCTTCGCCTGCGCGGTTCAGGCCGTGGAGGCGACGGAGGGCGGTTGGCGGCTGATCCCGGAGCGGTTCCCGGACAAATATTTTTACGTGAAAAAGCTGGAGATATCCTGCGCGGCGCACCCGGAGCTGAGCTTCACGATGGCGGACATCGCCCATACCGTCACGGCGACGGCGGACGATTTCACGCCGTATGAGGACGCGGACCACATGCTGACGGCGCATGTCTACAGCCCCGATCTGGACGCGCCCTGCCCGGTAGTGATCGTGTTCCACGGCTACGGCGATACGGAGAACCTGCTCACCTACCGCACCGCCATTCCCTGGGCGGAGCCGGAGAATCAGGCCGCGCGGCCCTGCACGGTGATCGCGCCCACCATCCCCGATCAGGTCTATACCTCCGAATTCGCCCGCAGCAAGATCTTTGAGGGCGTGATGGCCTGTGTCGATGGTCTGATTGAGGCCGGCAAGGCCGACCCGAAGCGAATCTACGCCATGGGCAACTCCTTCGGCGGCATGTCGTCCTTCGAGCTTGCCGAGCAGTATCCGGACAAAATCGCCGCGGTGCTGGCCCTTTGCCCCGCGCTCAATTACTCCGCCCACGCCACCCAGCGCCTCGGCGAACTGACGGATATCCCCGTCGCCATCGCTCAGGCCGAACACGACGAGACCATCCCCGTGGAGGTGGGGCGCGGCGCGGCCGACGCGCTCATCGCCGCCGGCAATCCGAACGTCGCGCTGCGCTGCTACACCGACGAGGAGATGAACGCCGCCGGAGCAACGCTGGGCTCCGAAAACACCTACAGCTTCCACCACGTGGAACTGGCCGCAATGGAGGGCGAGGAATACCGGCGCTACGCCGAGTGGCTGTTCGCCCAGGAGAAGGAATAGCGCCGGAGGGCAACCCTCCGGCGCTTGCCGTTTCAATCTGCGATCAACCCAGGGAACGAACCGCGGTGATCTCGTAGTACATGGGAGTGAAGCCCTGCGGAGCGCTCTCCAGCAGCGTCGCCAGCAGATCCTCATCCTCCACCTTCTTGAGCGTCATGCGCGCGCCGCTGGTGGGATAGGTCGCGTCCTCCGCGGGCAGCGCGGCGTACATGGCCACCAGCTCGCTGCCGGCGTCCACGTTGGCGGTGGTCTGGTTCGGGGAGAGGCCCAGCTGCAAATAGTAGCTCTCCTCCACCTTCACGCAGCCGTAGATGTAGAAGCCCAGGTTGGGCGTGCCGTCCGGGTTGACGGAGGCCACGGCGTAGAAGCCAGTGTAGGCGTTGATGGCGTTCATCAGGTCGTCGCCCTCAAGCATGCCGTCGGCGTAGAAGTCCGCCACGGACGCGGAGGTCACGGCATCGGGCTCGGCCTCGGCCAGCGCGGGCAGCGCGGCCATGCACAGAATCAGGGCAAACAGGAAAAACTTTTTCATGGGGTCGATCTCCTTTCTATATTCCAGCGCGTCGCGCTGTATTCCGATTGCGATTGCGCCAGCAGCTTTTCCAACACCGGGGCGGCGCGCTCGAAGTCGTCGTCCGAGCGGCTGGCCATCGAATCAGCTCCGCGATCACCTGCTGTTGCGGGAAGCTCAGTTCCGCCGACGGGGCCTATGCTCCAGCGCGGGCAGATGGGCGCAGGGCTCAGCCCTGCTTCTTCCGCGCCTCCAGCTTTTTGCGGGCCTCGGTGCCCAAAACGCGCTTGCGCATGCGGATGGATTTGGGGGTGATCTCCACCAGCTCGTCGTCATCGATGAACTCCATGGCTTCCTCCAGGGTGGGCACGTGCACGCCGGTGATCTTGAGGGCCTCCTCGGCGGCGGCGGAGTTGCGGCTGTTGGTCATGTGCTTCTTCTTGCACACGTTCACGTCGATGTCTCCGGGTCGGGAATTGCGGCCGATGATCATGCCGTTGTACACCTTCACGCCCGGCTCGATGAACAACTCGCCGCGATCCTGCACGTTGAACAGCGCGTAGGAGGTAGCGATGCCATCCTCCCAGGCCACCAGCGCGCCGCTGTTGCGGGTGGGAATGTCGCCCTTCACGGGCTGATAGTCCTCAAACACGGCGCTCATCACGCCCTCGCCGCGGGTATCGGTCAAGAACTCGCTGCGGTAGCCGAACAGGCCGCGGGACGGCACGATGAACTCCAGCCGCATGCGGCTTTCGCCGTTCATGGAAATGAGCGTACCGCGACGGCGGCCGATCTTGTCGATCACCGCGCCGGAATACTCGGTGGGCACGTCGCACACCAGGCGCTCCATGGGCTCACACTTCTCGCCGTCGATGGTCTTGTAGAGCACCACCGGCTTCGTCACCGCGAACTCATAGCCCTGGCGGCGCATGGTCTCGATCAGGATCGACAGATGCAGCTCGCCGCGCCCGTAGACCCGGAAGGCGTCAGTGCTCTCCGTCTCCTCCACGCGAAGGCTCACGTCCGTCAGCGCCTCCTTTTCCAGGCGCGCCCGCAGGTGGCGGGAGGTGACGTACTGGCCCTCGGTGCCCGCAAAGGGGCTGTCGTTGACGCAGAAGGTCATGGAGATGGTGGGCTCGTCGATCTTCACGAAGGGCAGCGGCTCAGCCATCGCCGGGGGGCAGATGGTGTCGCCGATCAGCAGATCCGGGAAGCCGGACACCGCCACGATGTCGCCCACCTCGGCGTGCTCGGCGTTCACGCGCTTGAGGCCGTCGAACTCAAACAGGCCCGCCAGCCGCGCCGGCGGCGAGACGAACGCGGAATCGTACACGCAGCGAATGGCCATCTGGCCGGCGTCGATGCTGCCGCGCTCAATGCGGCCCACGCCGATGCGACCCACGTAGTCGTTGTAATCGATGGTGGAAACCAGCAGCTGCAGCGGGCCATCCGGATCGCCCTCAGGCGCGGGGATGTGCTCCAGGATGCAGTCGAACAGGGGCCGCAGGTCCGTGCCGGGCTGGGTCCAGTCCGTGGTGGCCGTGCCGGTGCGGCCGGAAGCGAAGATCACCGGGCTGTCCAGCTGCTCGTCGCTGGCGTCCAGGTCGATCAGCAGCTCCAACGTCTCGTCCACCACCTCGTCGCAGCGGGCATCCGGGCGGTCGGTCTTGTTCACCACGATGATGACCTTCAAATTCAGCTCCAGCGCCTTCTTCAGCACGAAGCGGGTCTGGGGCATGGGGCCTTCGAAGCTGTCCACCAGCAGGAGCACGCCGCTGACCATCTTCAGCACGCGCTCCACCTCGCCAGAGAAGTCGGCGTGGCCGGGGGTGTCCACGATGTTGATCTTCACGCCGTTGTAGTGCACGGCGGTGTTCTTCGAGAGGATCGTGATGCCGCGCTCGCGCTCCAGGTCGTTGGAATCCATCACGCGGTCCTGCACCTGCTGGTTCTGGCGGAACACGCCGCCCTGCTTCAGCATCTCGTCCACCAGCGTGGTCTTGCCGTGGTCGACGTGGGCGATGATGGCGATGTTGCGAAGGTCATTGCGAGTAATATTCAAGGGTATAACCTCTTTTCAGCGTCTTGGTTCGGAAATGAGGGGGCAGGGAACAGGGAACAGGAATAACCGCTGCCGCGTTGCTTTATATGCCCCCACTTTACTTGTTAAAATCCATATACCACGCCCTCTTCGTGAAGGCTCCCCACGCCACGGTCAGCCGGGTGTAGGAGAAGGTGACCTCTACGCCGCCGAAATCGACACGGGCGCGTCGGCGTCCTTCGGATGATTCCAGCGCCTCGCCGGCGAACAGATACAGGTTGTGCAGTTCAATGTCCTCCCGTAGCCCTTCCAGGCATTCGCCATATGCCTCCGGGGCAAGCGTTTGGGACGGGACGCACTCGATGAGCTCGCCGTCCTCATTGTAGCATGCGCGACCACAGCAATGAATCTGTTCAACGGCGAAGCCCTCGAAGGTAGCCCGCGCGGGCTCCGCCTGCATATCGGTCGGCTGATCGTTCAGCGTATTATCGGTGGTGACGTCGATGGAATCCAGAACGCACACGACCCTGTCGTTTTCGATGGTCAGGGCCTCCACCGCGCAGTCGTGAACGCGAAAGGTGGCAAATTCATTGATAGAGACATGTTTCATGGGGGGATATCTCACCTTATTCCATCTCATCCGCCGTCATCCTGTCGGCGGTCTCCGCCAGCACCAGGCCCTCGTTGTTCTCCCCCGCCAGGCGGATGCTCCACTCGTTTTCAAACATCAGCACGGGCCGGCCCACGCGATCCTCGGCGATGGCGGTAGTGCTGGTCAGGCGCAGCCGGTCAATGGGCTTCGGCGTCTCAACGATCCAGCGCACAAAGCGGAAGGGCAGGTTTTCGCGGGTGATGTTCACGCCGTACTCGCCCTTGAGCCGGTATTCCAGCACGTCCATTTGCAGCACGCCCACCACGCCGGCGATCATCTCCTCCCGGCCGATGTTGGGCCGCTTGAAGGTCTGAATCGCGCCCTCCTGGGAGAGCTGGCTGATGCCCTTCAAGAACTGCTTGCGCTTCATGGAGTCCTCCGGGCTGACGCGGCAGAAGAACTCCGGCGCGAACAGCGGGATGCCGCTGTAGCGCACGGGACTGCCTGTGCAGATGGTGTCGCCCAAGCGGAAGATGCCGGGGTCAAACAGGCCGATGATGTCGCCAGGATAGGCGGTCTCCACCGTCTCGTGCTCCTGGGCCATGAAGGTCTGGGGCTGGGCCAGCTTGACGCGGCTGTTGGTGGAGGAGTGCCACACGGTCATGCCCTTTTCAAACACGCCGCTGCACACCCGCATGAAGGCCAGGCGATCCCGGTGGGCCGGGTTCATGTTGGCCTGAATCTTGAACACAAAGCCTGTGAACTTCTCGTCGGCGGGGTCGATGGGCCCCACCTCCTCGGCCACGCGGGGCGTGGGCGACTTGGTGTAGCTCAGGAAGCGGTTCAGGAACGGCTCCACGCCGAAGTTGTTGGTGGCGGAGCCGAAGAACATCGGCGTCAGCTGGCCGGAGAGGATCTTGTCGAGGTCGAATTCGTCCCCCGCCACGTCCAGCAGCTCGATATCCTCGATCAGCTTGTCGTAGTAGCTCTGGCCGATCTTCGCCGGGCAGCCGGGATCGTCGATGGAGATGGTCTCCACGTTCACCTGGCCCTGGCCGTGATCGCCGCCGCTGTAGAGCTCGATCAGGCGGGTATCCCGGTGATAGACCCCCTTGAAATCGCCGTGGATGCCGATGGGCCAGTTCACCGGGCAGCTGCGGATGCCCAGCACCTGCTCGATGTCCTCCATCAGCTCGAAGGGATCGCGGCCGGTGCGGTCCATCTTGTTGATAAAGGTGAAGATGGGGATGCTGCGCAGGCGGCAGACCTTGAACAGCTTGATGGTCTGCTCCTCTACGCCCTTGGCGTTGTCGATCAGCATGACCGCGCTGTCCGCCGCCACGAGGGTGCGGTAGGTGTCCTCGGAAAAATCCTGGTGGCCGGGGGTATCGAGAATATTGATGCGATAGTTGTTGTAATCAAACTGCATGGCCGACGACGTGACCGAGATGCCGCGCTGCTTTTCGATCTCCATCCAGTCGGAGGTGGCGTGGCGCGCGGCCTTTCTGGCCTTGACGGAGCCCGCCTGGCGGATCGCGCCGCCGTAGAGCAGCAGCTTTTCGGTCAACGTGGTCTTACCGGCGTCGGGGTGGGAAATGATGGCGAAGGTGCGCCTGCGCGCCACCTCTGCCGCAAGTTCGGGATGCTGCATCGTGCTTCCTCCTGTTTCTCAATCAATTTCCGTTGTCCACGACGCGGTTTAGATTGGCCCGTACATCACGATTGCTCCTTTGCCGTTGAATGCTTTGTGTAAAAACCACAACCTATATTGTAGTATTGCCGAAAAGGGCGTGTCAATCGCGCGGGCCCGTTGATTGCGTTAATATTCGTATACAGCAATCACTCCAAAGTGCGGCGGCCTCATGCGCATACGCAGGGGCGACGGTGCGGCACCCGCCCTCATGGCCCCCTCAAGGAGAGGCCTATGGGCGGGCGGCGCATCGTCGCCCCTGCAAAAACGCGGCAGCATCAGCTTCTAATCCCTGTTTCCTGATCCCTGGTCCTCAATTCCCAAATACCGCTTGATCTCGGCAATGTAGCGCTCGCCCATGGCGGAGAGAATGGCGTTGTTCTTGACGATATAGCCCACCTCCATCACGCTGTTGGGGTTGTTGCTGTCGGCCTCGTAGGGCACGGCGATGTAGTCCGAGCCGTTCAGCTCCTCGCAGATGATGCCGGAGCACAGCGTGTAGCCGTTCAGGCCCGTCATCAGGTTCAGGTTGGTGGCGCGGTCGGTGGTCTTGATGCTTCGGGGATAGTCGTTGGTGGAGAGAATCTCCTCGGAAAAATAGAAGGAGCTGTCGTCGCCCTGCTCGAAGGACAGGCAGGGATAGGGCGCCAGATCGTCAAAGGTGATGGACTCGCGGTTCGCCAGCGGGTGTCCCTTCCACAGATAGACGTAGGCGTTGCAGTTGATCAGGTGGTGAAACGCCAGCCCGTTGGCGTGCAGCAGCTTCAGCAGCGCCTTGCGGTTGAAGTCGGAAAGATAGAGTATGCCGATTTCGCTGTGCATCTGGGCCACATCGCTGATGACGCTGAGCGTCTTCGTCTCGCGGATGGCGAATTCATACTTGGCCATGTCGTAGGCCTTCACCATCTCCACAAAGGCCTTCACCGCAAAGGAATAGTGCTGGCAGGACACGCCGAATTTCTGCTTGCGCTCGCCGCCCTTGCCATATTTTTCCATCAAGTTCAGATACTGGCCGTACACCTGCCGGGCGTAGGGCAGGAAATCCACGCCCTCGGCGGTCAGCGTCACGCCCCGGCCCGTGCGGTTGAACAGCACGATGCCCAGCTCCTTTTCCAGCTCCTTGATGGCGCTGGTGAGCGAGGGCTGGGAGACATAGAGCTTCTCCGCCGCCCGATTGATGGAGCCGATCTCCGATATGGTGATGATGTAGTTCAGCTGCTGTAGCGTCACGCAAATCCCCCGCTTCCGACGGTCCTTTGCCGTTTTTCCTCATTATACACATATTTCGCGCCGATGTCCAACGGATTCACCGCTGCGCCATGTTATAATTTTGATAAATAACCTAGCGACACAGGTATCTTTTCAGGCTATTGCCCTCGCCGCATCAGCGCCCGGTATTTGCGCTGGGTGGCCGCGCCGCCGCGAATGTGCCGCTCGCTGAGGTTCCTGCGCAGCACGGCCTCCGCCCGCCGCGCCAGCGCGGGGTTCAGCAGCGGCAGGCGCTCGCGCATATCCTTGTGCACGGTGGTCTTGCCCACGCCGAATCGCCCCGCGCAGCCCCGCACGGTGTCCCCGGTCCTTAGAATGTACTCCGCCTCCGCCAGCACGCGCTCGCGCACCTCTCGCCTCACAGGCCCTACCCCCCGCCCCGATTTCTCGGTTCAGGCTATGCGGGAGAGCTCGCGGACATACGGCGCTTGCCGGAAGGATGATTCAAGGCTGGAGCGCCTCCGCCGCGCACGGCAGCCAATACTGTTCTCGGCCCAAACGAACGAATCCTTCGCTCCGCTCAGTGTGACAGCATAGTGTCGCCCGTCATCCTGAGCGAAGCGAAGGATCCGGCGTGTGATTCTAAATGCCGGGAGATAGATCTAAAAGTGGCGCAAGCCACGTTTCACGGCGATTTTCACGGCGCCGCGCCCCAATCCTTCGAATTGTGGCGCCGGCCTCCGCCTTATTCCCTGCCGCCCAGCTTCGCGTAGGTCTTTTCAATGAACCGCGCCTTATCCACGATGAAGCGTTCCTGGGTGCCCTCGCTGACCAGCCCAGTCTCGTCCCAGGCCCGCACGGCGAAGTTCAGCCGCCGCCGGTCGATCTCAATCAGCTCCGCCTCGCAGGTAACGGTCATGCCCACAGGCGTGGCGGACAGGTGGCGAATGTTCACCGCCGTGCCCAGCGTGATCTGGGTATCCGGCAGCTCGCCCTCCACGCAGGCCGCGGCGGTGTCCTCCAGGAACGCCACCAGATACGGCGTCGCCAGCACCGGCATCAGACCCTCGCCGAAGGAGGCCGCCGTCACGTCCTCCGTCACCATCCGGCTCTGTCGAAACTTCATGCCTATTTCCATTGCGCGTTCCTCCTCAGCCCTTGTCCAGCATGCCTATTACCCGCTGATACAGCGCGGCGTCCAACAGGGCGACCACGCGGGTGCCCTCGGCCAGGTATTCCTCCTCGACCACCTGGCCCTTGCCGTGAATCAGCGACAGCACGTTGCCCCTGTCGTAGGGGATCACCAGCTCCGCACGGTGCCTGAGCGCGGCCACGCGACGGGAAATCTCCGCCTTCAGCGCCTCCAGTCCCCGGCCCTCCCTGGCCGAGATCAGTATGGCGTCGGCGGGCTCGATCATGCCGGTGACGTTCACCCGATCGGCCTTGTTCAGCGCCTCCAAAATCGGCTTGTCGGCGGCACCGAGGTCGTTCAGCACCTCGAACACCGTAGCCCGCTGCTGGGCATAGTTCGGGCTGGAGAGGTCGGAGACCACCACCAGCAGGTCGGCGTACAGCGCCTCTTCCAGCGTGGAGCGGAAGGCCTGCACCAGCTGATGGGGCAGCTTGCGGATGAAGCCGACGGTATCCACCACCAGGCAGCTGCGGTTTTCGGGCAGATCGACGCTGCGCATCACCGGATCGAGCGTGGCGAACAATTTATCTTCAACCAGCACGTCCGCGCCGGAAAGCGCGTTCAGCAGCGTGCTCTTGCCCGCGTTGGTGTAGCCCACAAGCGCCACGGTGGTCTGGCCCGTCTTTTCCCGGCGGGCACGGCGCAGATCCCGCTGCTTCTTGATCTCGCGGAGCTGGCTCTCCAGATCGTCGATGCGTTTGCGGATGCGGCGCCGGTCCACCTCCAGCCGGGTCTCGCCGGGGCCGCGGGTGCCGATGCCGCCGCCCAGGCGAGACAGCACCGTGCCCATGCCCTGAAGCCTCGGCAGGCGGTATTTCATCTGGGCCAGCTCCACCTGCAATTTGCCCTCCGCCGACTGGGCACGCTGGGCGAAGATATCGAGTATCAGCGCGGTGCGGTCGATCACCCGTACGCCCAGGATGTTCTCCAGATTGCGCTGCTGGGCCCCGGTCAGCTCGTCGTCCAGGATGGCCAGGTCGATCTCCATCGCCTGGCAGGCGAGCGCCAGCTCCTCGGCCTTGCCGCTGCCGATATAGGTGGCGCTGTCGGGCCGCTGGCGGTTCTGGATCACGCGGGTGATCACCATCGCCCCGGCGGTCTCGGCCAGAGAGGCCAGCTCGTCCAGCGATTCCTCGCTGTCGGTGGAGATCAGCATCACCTTCTCCGCTTCCTCCACCAAGCCGCCCCTCTCGATGGCCTTCTTCACCCGGTCCTCGGCCAGCTCGATCTCCTTCATCCAGAGCTGCTGGGGAATGCGGCCAGGCTTCACAGGGCCCTTTACGACGATGGAGAGGTTGTCATACTCCACCTCGCCCAGAAACGCCGCGCTGATGCCGGTGCAGCGGCCTTCGCCCACGCCCACGGCGCACATGCTGTCGAAGCGCAGGAGGCGCAGAGCCTGCAAATCCACGTCGGAGAGCCGCGCGTTCCCGCCCGGATGGGTATGGATGCAACGGAAGCCCGACAGCCGGTCGATGTTTCGCCGCAGATGCAGCTCCGGCAGGGCGATGGAGCCGATCGAGCCGATGGCGATCTCCAGCACGGTGCCGTCGCGGCCCAGATATATCAACATCTCCCGATTCAGCAGGTCGGTGTAGCGCACCAATATGTTGAGCAGGCGGTCGGGCAGGAAGTCCGCGCGGCCAAATTCCGCGTCGTACAGCTTTTCCAGCTCGCTCAGCGTGCTCTCGCGAATGCCGGTCAGGTTGCCGTGAATCATCTATCGTCCTCCTAAAGGAAAAGCATAGTCTTTACCGGTTGAAAAAGCCATCAGGCATCCCACTCAAACGCCAATTTTGGCCCGCCGTCAAACTGTATCAAGCCGCAATACACGAAGCCTTCCCGCTTCAATATGTGCTGCATGACCGCGTTTTCCGCCTGTGTATCGGCCCTGATGGCGTTCACATCGCTCTCTTTACAAAGGTCTTTGATGAGATCCATGGCCATCCTCGACAGGCCGCCGCCCCTCGCCTTCGCGCTGAAGGCCATTCTATGAATCACAGCGTAGGGCCTGTCCGTCTTCCATGCGCCCTCGATTTCGTGATAAGCCGGTTCATCTCCGATGATGATGCAGCAATAGCCTATAACGCCCGTCTGATCGACGAAGGCGTAGCCGATGCCCTTGGCAATATCATCCAGTATCGTCTGCTGCGTCGGATAATCCGGATGCCACTGTTCGAAGCCCAGGGACCTGTGGTAGGCCCTCGCGTCCTCTATACACTGGTAGCAAAGCGCCGCTTCATCATAATTTGCCTTCCTCAGTTTCATTGCACCGGCATCTCCCATAAATTCCGGTCCGTCGCGCGGGTCTCCATGTTCTTTCCAAACGCGCCATCCCATATTCAGGATGGCGCGTAAAAATAATACTATGAAATTCTGGGAATGTCAACAGTTGGTCGCCCACATACCCCGCGGGCCGCGTCAGCTTCCCGCGCGGCCGTGGAAGCGATTCTTGTTCTCCAGCATCTCCAGGTCGGAGAGCCGCAGGCCGTCGTCGAAGTCGAAGTCATCCTCGCCCTGCGTGCACAGGCCATAGGTAAAGGTGACCGGAATGCCGCTCACGCTTACGGAGGCGGCCTCAGCGGCCAGCCGGTCCAGGCGCGCGCGCGTCTCGTCGCCGTTCGAGCCCTTGGCCAGAATCAGGAATTCGTCGCCGCCGGTCCTCAGCACGGTGTACTGTTCACCGTCGAAGTGCTTTTTGAGCAGCTCCGCCAGGGCGCACAGCAGCTGATCGCCGTTTTTATGGCCATAGCTGTCGTTGATCTTCTTCAGGTTGTTCATGTCCATCGACACGAAGGTGAGCGGATAATCCGCCGCCGCCAGCGGCTGCGCGTTCCATACGTCCAGATAGTTGCGGTTGTACAGCCCGGTCAGGTAGTCGATGTAGGCGATCTTTTGCAGGTGCTGCTTCTCCTTCTGCTCGTACTCCGCCTGCAGCTGCCGCTTGATGCGGCGCGAGCGCACGCGGATGATCCGCAGCGTGAGGAGCGCCAGGAGCACGACGCCCAGCATAATGGCCGCGAGCTGTACCGCCGGCGTTTGATACCAGGCGTACTTCTTGACGATGGGCAGCACGATCTCCTCCAGCACCTCGCCGGTCTCGTAGTCTTTGATGCCGTAGTGGAAGGCATAACTGCCGCCGTTGAGGTTGGTGTAGCTGATATCGCCGATCTTGCTGAGCTGCGCGACGGTCTCCCCCGCGTCGAAGCCCTCCAGATAGTAGAACACAAAGGGGTTGCCGGTCTGGTAGGTGAGCACATATGCGTTGATGTCGATGCGCTTCACGTCGGCGGCGATTTCGCAAACGGCGTCGGAATCGATGTAGATCGTCTGATTGTCCGCCTTCACGCTGTCGATCACCATCTGGTAATCGCCGGCTTCAGACCGGCCAAAGTCGGTCTGTATGCCAAACACGCCGCCGGAACCGCAGACATACAGAACATCCTCCGTCATGCACTGATAGGAGTTCGGCGTCACCTCGTAGGGCATGCCGTCCGCGCGGTGAAATTGCAGGTACTTGGGCGACTCGTCCCGCAGCAGGGAGGCCTCGGTGGTCTGGTAGATGCCGCTGCCCGTGAACACCCAGGCGTCGCCGTTCTCCATGATCCGCAGATCCAGATTGTTCGTGGACGGGAAATTCGTGATCGAGGTTATCGCGCCGCTTTCGTCCAGAAAATCGATATCGTTGCCGGTCACGAGCCACACGCCATTGTTGGCGTCGCTCCAGTATTCCTTCATGATGACGTTGGAGCTCAGGCCGTCTTCGGTGGTGATGTGCCGGATGATCTGGCCGTCCCGAACCATGTAGAGGCCGCTTCCGTCCGAACCCAGGCAGATGGCATCGCCAAACTTGACCGCGCTGAGAATGCGGAATGCCAGCGCGTCGGGGTCGTCCGTCACGCTCCGGACGGCGCCGTCCGACACCAGGTACGCGCCCGCGTCGGTGCCCACCAAAATGCCCTCGTCGGTCTGGGTGATGGTTCGGAAGTTGTCGGACAGGAGGGCCGGATACTCGCTTGAGGTATAGCTGGTGATCTCACCATCCGGCGCGTAGCAGAGGAGGCCCTTCTTCATGGTGCCGATCCACAGGTTGTCGTCGGAATCGGCAAACAGCGCGCGCACGCGGGCGGATTTCAGCCGCGCGAGCGGCTCAACGGCCGTCTCTTTAAAGTCCGTGGCGTTCAGGGCCACCAGGCCGGAATCATGGCCGATGTAGAGGGTATCGCCAATCCGCTGAATCGCGTTCACTACCATGGAATCGAGGCCGGCGCTCTGGCTCACATCGCTGAACTTGCTCCGGGAAACCTCCAGCACGCCCTGGCGGGAAGAGACGAACCAGTAATTGCCCTCCCGGTCCACCATCATCTCGTCCACAGAGTTGTTCATCAGCAGGTTCTGCATGCGGATGCTGTCCCGCACGTAGATCGCGATGCCGTTGTCCGCGCAGAGCCACAGCGCGCCGTTCGCGTCGCGGTGCAGATCGTTGATGCAGGAGAGTCCCTCCATGGCCGTCACGCCGGTGCAATTCAGCGCCGCGTCAAATGTCAGCACCTCGTTGCCGGAGGTGCCGGCCAGATAGGTGCCGGTCGCGGCGTCGCAGCAAATGGAGCGCAGCGCGTAGCCCTCGTCCACCGCCACCTGGCGCAGCGATTCGCCGTCGTAAACATACAGGCGGCCCGAACGGGTCACGCACAGAATCTGATCCTCTGCCGGGCAGAGCAGCCGGTCGATGTGCTCGTGCTCCAGCTCCGGGATGTCCAGCGCCCTGATCTGTTCCCCTTCAACGACGCACAGGCCGGAGCCGGTTCCCAGATAGAGCGTACCATCCGGCGCGAAGGCCATGCACTCCACCTCCAGGACGGCGTCCTCGCCGCTGCCGGAGATGGATAAAAAGGCGTTTTGCGCATAGCGAAAAAGCCCTTTGTCAGAGGTGGCGATCCACAGGCTGCCGTCGTCGCCGGCCGCCAGGTCGGAGACGCGGGTGATGCGCTTATAGGCAAAGGTTTCAAAATTCTTGCCGTCGTAGCGAACGAGGCCGCCGTAGCCGCCGATCCATATGAAGCCCTCTCTGGTCTGAGCGACCGCCTGGGTAGAGGTGGACAGCAGGCCGTCCTCGGATGTAAAAATCTTTTGCACGTTTCCGTCGATGTAAAGGCCTTTTTCATCCGCGGACGCGCCGGCGGCAAGCAGAACAGACATGAGCAGTATCCAAACGCAGAGGTATCTCTTCATGGCTTTCTCCTGAAAGTGTAGGCATTGATACGAGGAACGCGGCCATCGCGGCCACTCCACTGCATTGTATTATAGTTCACTCACCCAAAAAAATCAAGGCGCAGACGCCCAAAATTTGGGCTCTGCGCATGAATTCTGGCGCATGGCCATTTAATAGAACTGATCTATACTTTGAAAAGCGTCTTCAGCCGGCGCGGCACAGCGGGAGCGCCGCGCCGACGTCCCCGCAATTGTACGCGCGCAACGCTCAAAACGCCTCAGACGTACTTGACCGCCTCGTCGTCCTCCTCAGTGCGGGGCTTCAAGCCCTTCTCCAGGCGATCCCTGTAGTCCTGAATCGCGGCGTGCAGGGCCTCCTCGGCCAGCACGGAACAGTGCACCTTCACCGGCGGCAGCCCGCCCAGCGCGTCCATGACCATCTTGTTGGTCAGCTTCTCAGCCTCCTCCAGCGTCATGCCCTTCACCAGCTCGGTGGCCTTGCTGGAGGTGGCGATGGCCGCGCCGCAGCCGAAGGTCTTGAACTTCACGTCGGTGATCACGTCGTCTTCAACCTTGATATAGATGCGCATGATGTCGCCGCACTTGGCGTTGCCCACGGTGCCGACGCCGCTGGCATCCTCCATCTCGCCCATGTTGCGGGGATTCATGAAATGATCCATGACCTGCTCGGTATATTCCATAAATAATGCCTCCCGTAAATCGTTATACCGTCAAAACGACGCTTCAGTCGTCGGTGCCCACGGTCTCCACGCCCTTGAGAAAGTCGCTGTACAGCGGGCTCATATCGCGCAGCCGCGCCACGATCTCCACCAGGCTGTCCACCACGTAGTCCGCCTCCTCCATGGTGTTCTCCTCGCACAGGCTCAGCCGCGGCGAGCCGTTGGCGTGCTCATGGGAAACGCCGATGGCCAGCAGCACGTGGCTGGGATCCAGCGAACCGGAGGTGCAGGCCGAGCCGGAGCTCGCCGCGATGCCCCGCATATCCAGATGCAGCAGCACGCTCTCGCTCTCGATGAAGTAGAACGACAGGTTCACATTGCCGCACATGCGCTTGGTGGCGTGGCCGTTCAGCTGCACATAGGGGATTTCCTTCGTGATGCGCTCGATCATGTGATCGCGAATGGCCGCCATTTTCGCCGCGCGGCCGGGGATATCGGCGGTCGCCAGCTCGATGGCCTTGCCGATGCCCACGATGCCCGCCAGATTTTCAGTGCCGGGGCGCTGGCCGCGCTCCTGAGCGCCGCCCTGCATCAGCCGCTGCAAGCGCACGCCATGCCGCACGTACAGCGCGCCGATGCCCTTCGGGCCGTGGAACTTGTGGCCGGACATGCTCAGCATGTCGATCTGCTGCGCCTTCACGTCGATCTCCACGTGGCCGATGGCCTGCACCGCATCCGTGTGGAAGAGGACGCCGTGGCGCTTCGCCACCGCGGCCAGCTCGGAAATGGGCTCGATGGTGCCGATCTCGTTGTTGGCGTACATGATGGTCACCAGCGTCGTATCCGGGCGGATCGCCGCCTCCAGCTGTTCAGGGGAAATCAGGCCGTCGCCGTCCACGGGCAGGTAGGTGACCTCAAAGCCCTCCTTCTCCAGCTGCTTGCAGGTGTGGAGCACCGCGTGATGCTCAAAATTAGTGGTGATGATGTGCTTGCCCTTTTTGACGTTGGCATAGGCCGCGCCGCGAATCGCCCAGTTGTCGGCCTCGGTGCCGCAGCCGGTAAAGTAGATCTCCCGCGGCTCGGCATTGATGGCCTTCGCCACCTGCGCGCGCGCCGCCTCCACCGCCTTGCGCGCCTCGCGGCCATAGCCATGCACCGACGAGGGGTTGCCAAAAATTTCACAGAAATAGGGCTGCATCGCCGCCATGACCGGCTCGGTCACGCGGGTCGTCGCACCGTTGTCCATGTACACTCTCATATCGTCTTATCCTCCTGCGCACTCAAGCGGTTGTAGTCATCGATCATATCCCGCAGCGTAATGCCGTCCACAATGGCGTTCAGGCCATTGCGCATTTTGAGCCACACGATCCGCGATGGGCACGCGCAGCTCTTGCCGCAGGCGTCTTCCTCATCCAGGCATTCCACCAAATTGAGGCCGCCCTCCAGCGCCCGAAGCACATCGCCCACGGTGATCTCCTCCGGCTGGCGGGCCAGCACGTAGCCGCCCTGCGCCCCGCGGGTGCTGGTGACCAGCCCTTCCCGCTTGAGCACCGCGATCAGCTGCTCCAGATATGCCTCCGGGATGCCTTCGCGCTCGGCGATGGCCTTGATCGACTGCGGCCCGCCGTTTGCGTTCAGCGCCAGGTCGTACATCGCGTGTATGCCGTAGCGCCCGCGCGTCGACAGCTTCATCGGCCTCGCCTCCAATCCTTCGCTTTCGGTCAATTCCAGATTTTTCACTCCATTAGAGTGCGCCTCAAAATGCTGGGAGACGCGGCCTTGAGCGGCAAAAACGCGTTTCAGGCATTTGGGAACACACTTTAAGCTTTTGTATTGTATCACCGTTTTATGCGCCCGTCAATCAATTCCGACTTATTTTATTGGAATTTAACGTGTGAAAACGGCCTCGCCGATGCGAGGCCGTTTTCACACAATCCTATTTCACAGCACATACCAAATCTTGTCAATGGTATTCACCTTGTCCTGCTGCGTTTCTCCCCGGATGATGGATTCCACCAGCGGGATGGCGTGTCCGCCATTTCGGTTGATGGTATCGGCGCAGTAGAACGTATCGCTGTCCTCGTCATAGCCAAACAGCCAGATCGCGTGGGGCGCGCCGGTGTCATAGATCACCACGCCCTCCGGATGGTATTGCAGCACGTTGATCAGATAGGCCTTCTTATCTATACAGTTGCGGATATCCGCGTTGCAGGTCACCTGCACCTGGCCGATGGTGAAATTCTGGCTGAGGCCCCACTGCTTTGTCCAGGCATAGTGGCCCACGCCGGTATCCGTCACCATCTGATAGGGGCTGCCCCGCTGGGCGGAATAGTTGCGCAGCATCATCGTGGCCGCGATCAGCGTACAGGTATGCGCCACGGACTGGGTCAGATATATGTCGTCCGCCGGGTGCGAGCCGAAATACAGTCCCTCCGCGTTCGCCGGCACAAACAGCGCCGCCAGCAGCGCCAGAGCGCAGCAAAGGGCCAGCGCCCGCCTTGTCAATCGCATAAGAATCACCTCCAAAAACCGGTACACTACCAGCATATATGAAGGCTTCCGCGATTGCAAAGACATTCCCGCAAACAAAAGTTGGTAATATTCGGGCAGGTGGTGACAAAACTTAGTTTCGTAATAGCTTATCGACGGATCCGCGACAGACCTGTGAAAACGTGTGACAACATTTCCAAAGCGCGATCAAATTGCAACAAGTTGCAACATTTTAGCTTCCCGCCCGAATTGCGCCCGCTCAAAAGAATTCGTCTTCCGGCCGCGCGATCCCATACGATTTCAGCAGTCCATCGATATCGTTGTACAGCTGGCACTGCTCCATTTCGCAGGTGTGTTTGATGCCCAGCAGCAGGTAATCCGTCGTCGTGTCCAACGCGCAGGCCAGCCGGACGATCGTGGCGACCGACGCCTTTTTCTCGCCGCGCTCGATGTGCCCGACAAACGACGGGCTTATGCCCACCAGCTCGGCCACGTCCAGCTGGCTCAAGCCCAGCTCCTGGCGCTGCATCTTTGCCCGCCAGCCAATCATTTCATAATCGATTTCAATTTGTGGAAACATCACTATCACCTTAGTCAATTGTGGTCCGTCAACTCCAACAGGTAATCAATCGAAACGTTGAAATATTCAGCGAACTTCTTTAACGTCGCATAATCCGCCTCGCGCGTACCATTTTCATAGCGGCTTATGCTGTTTTGATTCATAGATAGGTCTGTTGCCAATTTTAATTGGGATATGCCGCGTTCCTTCCGCAATTCCTTTAACCGCATACATATCCCTCCCTGAAAATCAGTATATCAAAACAACACTGGAAAAATATCCCAATTTGGCATACTCGTCAAAGGGTATATATGTGCTGGAGAAATTCGTATTAAGAACGCAATTTTTTGGCGGCATGGTTTCAAAACAAAATCTCAGCGCTTGCCCACGCTGCGGTCAAGCTGCTTCGATTTAATCTGAAGGTAATTTTGCCTGTGGCAAAATTCAGACCGTTGACAAAGGCAAGTCAACGGTCACTTTTTTTGTGAGGGGGGACAAAAACCAAAAGGAAAAACGGGGACAACGTCGAATATATATAGTAACAAACGCAGGCGGTGGTTGTAATGCTGAGGCAACAGCGGGAAAAGCAGCAGAAAATGAACCTGGTCATCATGGAGCAGATGGTTCCGGAGGATCATTTGCTACGGAAAGTGGACAGAGCTGTCGATTTCAGCTTTATCTACGACCTTTGCGCGCCGCTTTATTGTTCGGACAACGGGCGCCCAGCTATCGACCCGGAGGTACTGTTTCGGATGCTGCTGGTAGGATATCTGTACGGGATAAAGTCAGAGGTCCGGCTGGAAGAAGAAGTCAACTACAACATCGCGTACAAATGGTTCTGTGGGTTGGAGCTGACGGAGAAAGCGCCGGACGCGACGACGATCAGCCAAAACAGACGGCGACGCTTCCGGGACAACAATATTGCAGAACAGATATTCAACGAGATTCTTCGGCAGTGTATTGTCAAGGGTCTGGTAGGGGGAACGATTCTATACACGGATTCGACCCACATCAAGGCAAAGGCGAACAAACACAAGAAGAAGCTGGTGACGGTGGAGCGAACGCCCAAGGCATATCTGGAAGAACTTGACGAGCAGGTGGACCTGGACAGGAAGGCACTGGGGAAGAAACCGTTTGACAGGGATGACGACCACAAGGGCAGCGGAAGCGGCGGAACGACCGACACCACAACGAAGATGCAAAGCACGACCGACCCGGACAGCGGCCAGCAAAGCCGGGAGGGCAAGCCGGACGGCTTCCACTACAGTGAACACCGCACGGTGGACAGTGCCCATAATGTCATCGTAAACGTTCATGTGGAACCAGCTAACATCAACGACGTGACCCCGATTCCTGAGATCCTGAAAGAAATAGAAGCACGTCTTGGTAAGCTGCCGAAGTACATGGGCCTGGATGCCGGATACCACAACGCATGGATCGCACATCTTCTGGAAAAAAAAGGCATACAGGGCGTCATTGGCTACCGGCGGCATACGCACAAGGGCGAACACTACGGAAAATACCGATTCAGATACGACCCGTTCTTTGATGCCTACATTTGCCCCGAACACCAACCTCTCTACTGGAGAACCACCACCCGCGAGGGTTACCGCCAATACTCCTGCGACAGCAAGATTTGCAAGGCTTGTCCAAGAAGAACAGAATGCTTTGGCAAGAGTATGACCAGAAGGATGGTGGAAAGACATGTTTGGCAGGATGCTTTGGATGATGTCATTGCCTTTACCAAGTCCGGTATCGGCAGTCGCATCTACGCCCGGAGAAAAGAAACCATTGAACGTTCCTTCGCGGAGGCCAAAGTCAATCATGGTCTTGGCTATGCTCGCATGCTCGGAATCAAGAACATGCGCGAACAATGCTTCCTGACCGCTGCGGTTCAAAACATCAAGAGGCTGGTTGCCTCGCTTTTCTTTTCTTTCTTTTGCAATAAACCCTGCATTCTTTCTCGAATGCAGGGTTTGTCAGGGCTCTGAAAGACCCCTAACGGGGTCTTTTTTGCACACATTTTCACTTCTTACTGATCTCATTGAAATCCGAAAGGGAAACACCACTACCATTGTTCATTGAATTGACTCTTACATACGTGCGCAACTCGTTCTGTAAGTAGGGCGAC
>JAFVBK010000065.1 GCA_017480045.1 Clostridia bacterium | reverse complement strand
TTGGGTTGACGCCCATGTAATCGCCCTTGAACACCTCCAGGCCGCCCTTCCTGAGGGACTCGATCACCTTGTTCAGCTTTTCCTCGGTGCCATAGGCGGCGATCTGCTTGTTCAGCTCCAGCACCTCCACCCAGCCCAGATCAAAGCCTGCGCACATGTCGTTGCCGTGCACGGTGCCCGGCACATACTTCTCAATCTCCTTGCCGGCCAGAACCGCCTCCACCGCGCCGACGACATAGGGCGCCATGTCGACGCGCGCGCCGGTCAGGGAGGTCGCCGGAGCAATATCGATCATGTTCTGGTGATAGCCCACATGGATGATCCGTCTGTCCGCGCTGGCCTCCTCGCAGGCAACGGCGGGACCGATGGTGTCCGTATGTTGCGCGATAACCAGGCAGCCTTCGTCGATCAGCGCTCTGGCGGCGGCCTTCTCCCTGCTGTAGCTGCTCCAAGCGCCGGTATAGCGCACGCGCATGGTCGCCTCCGGGGCAACGGAGCGCACGCCCAGCAGGAACGCGGTATAGCCGGAGATCACCTCCGCCGTGGGAAAGGCGCCCACGAAGCCCACCATCGCCTCGTCGGCCGCGATGCTGTGTTCGTCGATCATCTCGCGCAGCTTGAGCCCCGCGGCGACGCCGGTGACGTAGCGCCCCTGATAGATCTCGCCGCCAAAGGTGTGATAATTATCGGGATCGTTCTCGTGGTCCTCTGTGGAAAAAGCGCCCTGGCAGAACTGCACCTGGGGAAACTGACGGGCAATATCGGCAATTTCGGTGCTGTTGTTGTTGGTGAATATGATCTCACAGCCCGCTCGGACCAGCTCTTGCACCGGCTCCAACGTCTCGGCCTCGGAGACGTTGCTGCGGGCATACACCTTCACGCGATCCGGCAGCGCCTTCTCCAGCGCGCGCTGGGCCAGCATAAAGTTGTAGGTATAGGGCGTACTCTCGTCGTTCTTGTAGATGAAGCCCACCTTCAGGGCGTCGACCCCCTTCGCGCCATCCCACACGGAATAGACTCCGCCAAAGACGGCAAGCACCAGTAGAGCCGTCACGATCGTCGTTATGTATACGCGCTTCATGCCCGCCCCACTTTCATCAATCCTCGTCCTGCTTCGCCGGGTACAGCGCGTTCAGATCGATCTTCCCTTCGTCGATCAGGCGCAGCAGAATATCCACGATGTGCGGGTCAAACTGCGTGCCCCGCCCGGTGCGCATCTCGTTCAGCACATAATCGAAGTCCATCTGCTTGCGGTAGACGCGATTGGCGGTCATGGCATCGAAGGCGTCCGCCACGCCGATAATGCGGCCGTACAGCGGGATCTCCTCGCCCTTAAGCCCATCTGGATAGCCCCTGCCGTCGTAGCGCTCGTGATGGAAGCGCGCGCCCTCGACCACGTGGTCGATCAGCGTAAAGTCCTTCAGAATCTCCGCGCCGCGGGTGACGTGCGACTTCATCACCGCGTATTCCTCGTCCGTCAGCCGTGCGGGCTTGTTGAGGATGCGGTCCGGGATGCCGATCTTGCCGATATCGTGCATCAGCGCCGTGCGGCGCAGGTTTTCGCACTCCGCCTCACTGAAGCCCAGCTCGCGGGCAATCAGCACCGAATACTGGGAGACGCGCAGTGAATGCTGGCTGGTGCGCTCATCCTTGGCGTCCACCGCCTTCGCGATGGCGATGATCGTCTCGTTGCCCATCTGAATCTGCTGCTTCGCCAGCGCCAGCTCTCGCTCTTGAATCTCCAGCATGCGCTGCACGCGGGTGCGCACGATATACCAGGTAAACCAAGCCACGGCGATCATCGGCACCAGCAGCATGTAGATAATGAACCACTGGTTGTCGTAAATTTCCTTCGCCTTCACCAGCTGGTAGTCGCGCTCGCTGAGTATCTCCTCCTGGTCGTTGTCAAACACGGCCAGGTGGAACGTATAGGTGCCGGTGGCCAGGTTGGTGTAGGTGATGGTGCTCAGACTGCTCTGCGGCAGGATGGTCCAGCCGCTGTCGAAGCCCTCCAGCCAGTAGCCCACATAGGGGTCCTGAATGGTGTAGTTGATGATTTCCGGATACATTTCGATCTTGCTGACGCCGCGGCCGATTTCGATGGCGCTGCCGCGCTCAACGCGCTGAAGCGCGTTATCCAGCCGCACGCTGTTCACCGACATGCGGTAGGCGCTGGTGCCCGCGACATAGCGGGCCGTATCGATGATGAACACGCCCGTATCGCAGGGCAGGAACAGATCGCCGTTTTCATCGCAGTAGTTCCAGGAATTGGCTGTCAAAGCGCTGTTCAGGCCGCGCCTGGCATCCAGCAGATCGTAGCCGATGCTATCCACATCGGAAAGCAGATCCTCCCGCTCCACCACATAGATGCCGGCGCTGCTCATCACGAACAGGGTGTTTTCGTCCTTGGGCCAGATGTCGTAATTGTTGAAGTATGGGAAATTATCCAGCGTGCGGATCTCGCCGCCGTCGTCCATGTAACACAGTCCGTTGCTGGTAACGATGAACACGCCGTCAGAGCGCGGATCCGCCACGGTGCGCAGTATAACCTCTGAGCTGAGCCCATCCTCGCGCGTAATCATGCGGACGACCTGCCCGTCCTCAAACACGGCAATGCCGTCTCCGTCGGTACCCGCGAGAATGCGCCCGTCCGAGAGCTCCGTCACCGTGAGGATCATGCTGTTGATCAGCCCGTCTGAATAGCCGACGGTGCTCACGATTTCATGATCGCGTATGAAGCTGATGCCGGTATCGCCGCCGGCCATGATGGTGCCGTCCGAAAGCTCCGCCACCACGCGGGCGCGGTTGCCGAAGCTGCCGCTATCGCTGTTGTACAGGTGCTGCTTCCCGCTGGGCTCCACCTCCAAAAGACCGCTTCCATAGGTACAAATCCAGAGATGATTTGAGGAATCCACCAGCAGGCAGCGAATGCGCACGCCTTCCAGCTGCTGAGTCAGCTCGGTTTTTACCCGTTTTTTGCAGGTCTCGTCCACCACGTCCAGCCCCTTGTCGGTGCCGAAATAGTAGTTGTTCTGCCACTTTCCCACCGCGTTGACCACGCGACTCTCCATGCCAACGGTGCTGTACACATCCTTGAAGGCCGAGGGCGCCATGCGCAGCAGGCCCAGTCGAGAGGAGGTGAACCACAGATTGCTCTGATAGTCGATCAGCATGTTGTCGATGGAGTTATTGAAATCGTTGGTATTGATGGTCTCGAACTTATGCTCGCTGTTCATGTAGCCCACGCCGTTGTCGGCGGCGACGAACAGCTCGCCATTTTCCAGATAGTACAGGTCGTTCAGGCTCTTAAGATCCCCGCATTTGAGTACGGTTTGCTCGTCAAAAAAGCCCTTGGAGATATCGTATACATGAATGAAATTCGCGGAGGTACCCGCCAGCAGCAGGCCGTCGTCATCGAAGCATACGCAATTGAAGAGTTCCTCGCCACCGGGCAGCTGTATCGAGCTCAGTATCTGTCCCTTTTGCAGCAAAAACAGCCGGCCGTTGGAGGTCACCGCCGCCACATGGCCGCTCTGATCCGCGGCAACCTTGTCGGAATAATTGACCTCCCAGAGGGTATTCACGCGCTTGAGGCCGTTGTTCAGCGTCAGCACCTGCATGCTGCCGGTGGTGCCCACATAGTAATAGCCGTCCGAGCTCTGTATGATGGCGCGCACGGAATTGGAGGGCAGCCCCTTGGATTGATCCACAACGTTGGAAATCTGCTCGTTGATGCAGATGGACAGGCCGTTATCGTTGGTGCCTATCCACAGCCGGCCTTCCTCGTCCACGTACAGGCAGTTCACGTTGCGCACGGACTCATAGTCGTCCATCCACTTGAATTCCCGTCCGTTGTAGCGGTACAGGCCCGCGTAGGTACCAATCCAGAGAATGCCGTCGCTGGTCTGGGCAATGTCGTTGGCCTCGCCGCAGGGCAGGCCGTTATTGCTGCTGTAGATGGTCTGCACGTAGTCGTTGTAGTCGATGACATCCGCCGCCGCGCTCTCGGCCCGCGCCTGCGGAAGGACCAGGCCGCTGCCGCACAGCGCCAGAGCCAGCAAAACCGCCGCCAGCTTCTCCGTCGGGGCGTTCCCGGCCTCCTCCTTGCCCCGGTTTCGCCAGAAGCGCACGGCGCGGAGCGCCGCGAACAACAGCAGCAGCGTCAGCAGCTTATCCAGGAAATCCACATAGAATTGACCCACAACCTGGCACAGCAGCGCGGGCGCGCCCTTCTCCCTCAGATAGCCGATGACGCCGTCGCCCCACAGGTTGCCCGTGCTGCCGCCGTAAAAAATGACGTTCAGCGGCACGGATACCACGATCGCGGTAAAGGCGGCCATGGAAGCCACGGCCATCGTGCCGAACATCGTATCCAATTTATTTCGCTTCGCCGCGATACCCACGATCACACCCAGCGCAATGCTGGTGAGCGCATATATGTAGGAGATATTGTTCACCATGCCGTAGATCAGATTGCCCGCCACACCCACGATCGCGCCGCAAACCGGCCCGCCCGCATAGGCGCACAGCACCGTGCCGAAGGAATCCAGCCAAAGGGGCAAGCTCAGGCGCTCGGCCAGCACTCTGCCCGCGTAATTCAACAATATGCCAAAGACGACAAACAGCCCGATTTGCCAGGTTTTCCACTGCTTCACTGGTCGCACCTCTCTCCCATCCGCCGCTTACGCGCGCCGTTTGCGTGTACTTCTTACATGCCAAGCTCGGCGGCGCGGGCTTCGTACTCCTGATACCAGGCCCGGTACTGTCCAGCCTCCAGCAGCTCGTCGATCACGCCGTTGACGAAGTACATCAGCTGCAATTCACCCTTCTTCCCCACCACGCGGTCGCCGTCAAACTCATCCTCCAGCTGGAAGCGCGCGCCCGGCACCAGCGCCAGGCCGCACGCGGGGTTATTGCCAATATAAGCCTGCGCGGATTCCACATCCACCATCGCGGCATCCGCGGCGCCCGATTCCACCGCCTGATACACGGCCTGCGTGGATGTGAGCCGCCTGAATTCACGATAATTGAGCACGTTCTCAGCCATCAGCAGCTCCTGAAGGGAACCGCTCTGCGCCACGATGTTCCTGTCCGCCAAATCTCCGACGCCCTGAATGGCCTCCGCGTCCTCGGTTCGAATAATAAGGACGCTGCCGGCGTTGTCCTCGGCGTAGTAATAGCCCTTGGACATGGCGACGACGGCAGCGCGCCCCGGCGTGTAGGCCAGCGCGGAAATGCCCAGGTCGCACTCTCCCTCCTGCACGGCGGTCAGCACCTCGGTAAACTCCATCGGCACGATCTCCAGCGCCACGCCCATGCGCTGGGCAATGCGCCGGGCCAGCTCCATATCCGCGCCCACATAGCTCTCCTGACCGGACAGATCGGGATCGATGAACTCCTGCGGCGGAAAATAGGGCTCGGTGGCAACCCGCAGCACGCCCGCGTCGCGAATGTCCGCCAGCACGCCCTCCGCGTCCTCAGGGATGCCCTGACGCGCGTCGATGGAGCCCTCCACATAGTTCCATTCGTTTTCCACATAGGGCGAATCGTCCGCCTCCGCCGCGGCGAAGGCCAGCGCGCCGAACAGCAACGCCGCAATCAGCGCCGCCAAGGCAATCCGATTTGTTAAAACACGCTCTCTCATAAACACCTCACAACCCAACCGGCCGTGGAATTGTTGAATATTCTGATATTCTACTTTATATTATAACCGATGATTAACGCGCGGGTCAATATCTGAAATCAAAAAATACAGGGGCCACGCATGAGCTACATTAATATATCGCAAGTATGAACAAATATCATTGCATGGACAGCGATGGTGCGGCGTCCCTACAACGGTGTTTATTAATCATTTGGAAATATATTTGAATCTGATCTCCATTAAGCCCCCTGATGGATGGCCGGTTCGATCTGAGCGACGTATTACGCCTCGCTTTCCGCCAGCTTCTCCAGCTCGTTCAGCTTGTCCTCGAACACCTTCAGGCTGCCGCGCCAGAAATTCACGTCGGCCACGTCGATGCCCACGGAGGCCGCCACCTCGCGCACGTCGCCGCTGCCCGCCGAGCGCAGCAGCTTCTCGTAGTCGGGCAGGAAGTCCGCGCCGCGCTGTTGATAGAGGGCGTACACGCCCACGGCGAACAGCTGGCCAAAGGCATAGGGAAAGTTGTAGAAGTGAACGCCGGTGGAATAGTAGTGGCTCTTACAGGCCCACATATAGGGGTGCATGCAGTCGGGATCCAGGCCGTCGCCATAGGTCTTTTTCTGGGCGTCCAGCATGATCTCGCAGAGCTCCCTGGGGCTGAGGGTGGTGTCGGCCCGGCGGGCGACCACCTCGCTCTCAAACAGGAAGCGGCGGTAGATGTCCACGATCACCTGGGCGGCGTCCGAGAGCTGCTGCTCCAGCATGGCGACGCGCATGGGCGCATCGGCCCGCTCCAGCATCCGCTGGGCCAGCAGGGTTTCGTTAAAGATGGAGGCCGTCTCCGCCAGGGGCATCGGATAGTCCGCCATCAGCACAGGCACATCCTTCATGCATTCGTTGTGATAGGCATGGCCCAGCTCGTGGGCCAGCGTGCTCACGGAGCCATAGCTGCCCTCAAAGTTTGTGAGCACATAGCTGATGCCCAGCGGGTGCATGCCGCTGCAGAACGCGCCGCCGGACTTGCCCTCGCGGGGATACATGTCGATCCATCGCTCGTCGAAGGCCCGGTCGATCATGCTTGCCATGCGCGGGCTGAACGCGCCGAACTCCTTCACCAGCAGCGCGCGGGCGTCCTCCGGCGTGTAGTCGCCGTGCATCCGCCCCACCGGGGCGAACAGGTCGTAGAACTTCAGGCCGCCCTCGTAGCCAAGCATCCGCGCCTTCAGCTTAAAGTAGCGGCGGAACATGGGCAGGCTCTCCTCCATGGCCTTGAGAAGCGCGTCCAGCGTGGCGCGATCCATGTTGGCGGTATCCAGCGCCATGTCCAGCACAGAATCGAAGCGCTTCAATTCGCAGAGTGTGCGGGCCTCGCCCTTGATGCCGTTCAGGCAGGCCGCCATCGGAATCTCCATCTTGGGATAGGCCTCCAGCTCCGCCTCATAAGCGGCCTTGCGCACATCCGCCTCCGGGCTGTTGGCCATGCCGCGCACCGCGGAGAGGGGCAGCGTCCGCGTCTCCATATCGATGGTGACGTCTACCATGTGGTTGGCGTCCAGCTGATCCCGCAGCTGCTCCCAGGCGGAGCCGCCGGTCATCTGCATCTTCAGCACCGTGGGCTCCAGCGCCGGATCGATCACGTGGGCCGCGTTGCGCTTCAGCTTTCTCAGCAGGAAGGCGTGGGCCGTGAGCAGCTCGCTCCGCGCAATCAACTCCTCCAGATTCTCGCAGCCGCCCAGCTTCGCGCTCAGCGCGCTGGTGGCCTCCTCCATGCGGTTCATCACCGGCATGAGCCGCGCGTAGGCCGCCATGGCCGGCTCGCAGTTCGCGTCGGCCGCCAGGGTCAGCTGGGCGAAGGACGAGGTCTTGATCGCCAGCGTCACCATGCGCTCAGAGAGTCGAATGGCCGCCTCCAAGTCGGAGACGGTGAGCGCCATGCGCCGCGCCTGTTCCACGGCCTCGTCCGCGAGCGTTTTCAGCTGCTCCATGTCGTTCATAAATTCCGGCGCGTCAAAGGACGCGTAGAGCTTTGAAAGGTCCCATGTCATATTGTCCTTCATCTTCTATTATTCCTCCTTCAGTTCAAAGGTCATCACAACCGGGTTGTGGTCGGAGCACTTGAAGCCCTCGTCGACCACGCGGCAGGCCTCCACACGCACGTTGTCGGAGACGATGAAGCCGTCCACCGTCAGCACGAAGCTCTCTCCCGGCACATACTGCCCGTCGGCGTTGCGGCAGGAGGGAATCGGATTTGCCGCGTCCAGCGAGCTGACCAGCGTCAGTCCCGCCGGGATCGCGCCGTCCTTCAAGGGTTGCGCCCAGGTATAGGCCTCTCCGGACACGCCGAACACCGCGCTGGAATCGCCCAGCAGGTCCTTGTTGAAGTCGCCGCCGCCCACGACGTAATTGCCCGCCTCATACTCTGCGAGCATGTCCGCGGTCAGCAGCTCAAGCTGCTCGTCGGCGATCTTGCCGTCGCTGGTGTAGGCCGAGAGGTGCAGGTTATAGAGAATCAGCGACTTGCCGCCGTCCACCGGTATCCACATCTTGGAATAGCAGCGGTCCAGGTCCAGGAACTTCATAAATCCGCCCTCGATCGGCAGGCCGCGCCGGGCCACGCGATCGACGCCCGTGTTCGTCAGCGTAAGCAGGCCCGCCTTCGAAGCGCCGTGGGGCCGGGTGAGCGGATAGAACAGGTAGGGCGAATCGTAGTTCTGGGCGTAGTAGGAAGAATAGCCGTCCAGCGTCTCCCCCGCCAGCGCCACCTCGTTCACGTGATAGCTGCGGGTGGCGTCTTCATCCAGCTCCTGCAGCAGCATGAAATCCGGTTTCAGCGCCTTCAATGCGTCGAAGGCGTGATTCAGGTTCTCATAAACCGCTTCCTTGGAGAAGGCGCGGGATTCCGTGCCGCCGTCCATGAAGAAGCCGAAGTCGTCGCTGTAGGCGCCGAAGCCGAGATTCCAGGTAGCGATGGCGTAGGTTTCGTTCGTCCGCGCGGCTTCGCCCTCCAGCTTTGTCGCGTCGTCCACGTCCGGAAGGCGATGATAGCTGATGAATACGTAGGCCAGATAGCCGCCCACGACCACTGCCAGCGCCAGCAGCACGATGCCGATGATTTTCAAAATTCTTTTGAGCATGATCTTCCCCCCATATAAGTCATTGTTTTCGCGCACCTCTTCAGAGCGGACAGGGAACATGAGCTGCCGCGCGGCGGCCACTGCTCCTGTTCCCCGTCTCCTGAATCAGCATATCCTCAGCAGCATCGTGTGCGCGTCGTCCATCTCGATCACCAGCAGCCCTTGCTTTTCCAGCGCCTTCATGACGTCGCTGAACTTCTTGAAGCCGATCTGCTTCTCCTCGAAGCTGGGATAGTCGGCCTGGATGGTGGCCTTCAAAATGGAGGGATTCACGCGATCGAAGCCCTCATCCTTGAAGTGCGCCAGCGCCTGCTCGAAGGCGGGCAGCCAGTTGCCCTTGTCCAGCTTGGGCTCCTTGTCCTCCGCCTCGGCCTCCAGGCCGATCATCAGGCTGGAATTCTCCATCCAGCTGGTCAGCTTGTCGGAATGGCGGGTGATCTGTTGCACGAGCTTGCCGAAGGTGGCGCAGCCGTAGCTCTTCTCGGAAAAGTCCGGGCGCAGGCGGTTCAGCGTGTCCTTCAGCTCGCTGGCATACATCTGCTCCTCATCCTGGTCGCCCACGATGGTTTCCACCTGGCTGACCAGCTCGTTGATGTCGCCGTCCAGCGGAGCGTCCTCCTTCTTCTTGCTCTTCTTCGGCTGGCGCTTCGCCACCGACTCCAGAAACACGAACTCGTTGCAGGCGTTCACGAAGATGCTGCTGGCCGCCTCGGAGCGGGAGATGCCCAGCACGTGCTTGCCCATGCTCTTGAGCCGGCCCACCAGGGGCGTGTAGTCGCTGTCGCCGGAGACGATGCAGAAGCTGTCGATTAGCGGATTGGTGTAGGCCACCTCCATGGCGTCGATCACCAGCTGGATGTCCAGGTTGTTCTTCTGCACCTTGCCCCAGCGCAGCGAGGGCACCACGGCAAAAGTGTTGGAGAGCAGCACCGGCTTCAGGTCGGTATAGCGGTCGGTGTAGCCGTAGACCTTGCCCAGCAGGATATCCCCGCGAATCTTGACCTTTTCAATGATGGAAAGCAGCAGCGATTCCTTCGCGCCGACGTTTTCCAAATCCACAAACACGGCAAAATTGGATTTACCCATGACGATCTCCTTCTATTCGGTATCCTTGTATTGTCCGGATATATAGTTGATGAATTGCTGGGCCGTGCGCCCTGAGACGCCGCCGTGGCGCAGCTCCCAGCGATTGGCCAGGTAGAGGAGCCTTTCCTCGTCGATGCCCAGATCGCCATAGCGCCCGGCAATGCCCTTCACGATGTCGTGATACAGCTGGCGATTGGGCGTGGAGAAGTTCACCGCGCAGCCGAAGCGGGCCGCCAGCGAAAGCTTCTCCTCCATGGTGTCCGAGCGATGAACGTCGCCGTCGTGCTCCATGTCCCTGCGGTCGTCCCACATCTCCCGCACCAGGTGCCGCCGGTTGCTGGTGGCGCAGATGAGCACATTGGCGGGCCGAGTCTCCACCCCGCCCTCGATCACGGCCTTCAGGAACTTGTATTCCACCTCGTCCTCCTCGAAGGACAGGTCGTCGATAAAGATCATGAAGGGATAGTTGCGGCGCTTCACGCGGGCGATCACCTCGCCCAGCAGGTGAAACTGATGCTTGTAAAGCTCGATCATCCGCAGGCCGCGCCCCGCGTATTCGTTCAAAAGCGCCTTGACCGACGTGGACTTGCCCGTGCCCGCGTCGCCATAGAGCAGCATATTGTTGCAGCCCCGGCCGGATATGAACGCCTCGGTGTTCGCCCGCAGCTCGGCCTTCTGGCTCTCGTAGCCGATCAGATCGGAGAGCGTCACGGCGTCCACATTGTTGATGGCGGCAAATTCGACGCCGTCCGCCGTCTCCCGCACGCGGAACGCCCGGTTCAGGCCGAACATGCCCGCGCCGTGATCCTTGTAGTAGGCGGTGACGAGGTCGAACATCTCATCCGCGTCCGTCGCCGCCGCGATTGCGGCGCTCAGCGCCCGCACCGCCGCGCTGACCTCCCGGTAGTACAGCTGCGCCCGCTTGGGGATGGCACGATAGTGGGTCAGCACCGTGAAACAGTCGATGCCCAAATCCCGCTCGATGGGGCCGAAATCGAAGTCAAACAGCGCCTTGAACACGGCGAAATCCGCCCTGGCGAAGCCGTTGACCGAGCCCTCCGAGGCCCCGGCCCGCTCGCAGGTGAGGCTGAAGGAATTCTCGTTGGTCATCAGCACGAAGGTCAGATAGTCGTGCCACAGGTTCGCGTCGAAGCCGTAGCGCGTCGCCAGGTCCAGCAGGCGCTTCACCTGGTCGTAGACGCGCCGCACCAGCGCGGGCCTTTCACAGGTCCCGCGCTCCCAGTCCTCGAATATCCGGGAAAGGCGCAGCAGGATGCTGTCCTCCCCCAGATCGCCATAGAGCAGCAGACGGGATGTGAGTTTGTACATGGGCGACCTCTTTCCGCGCCAATTTGGCGTCCTTCATGGGGTATGCGAAAGCGATTCACACAGATCCTTCGCCGTGCTCAGAACGACAGCCGTCACGCTGTCGTCCTCCTGAACGAACGAAGGATCTGTGCGCAGAGATAGCGGTCGGCGGGACAGCAGCCGCGCTCCGACTCGCGCGCCTTATTCCAGGATCGCGCCCTTGTCCGCGCTGGAAACCAGCTTGGCGTAGCGCGCCAAATAGCCGGTCTTGACCTTCGGCTCCGGACAGACCCAGGCCGCGCGGCGGCGGGCCAGCTCGTCCTCTGAAACCTTCAGCTCGATCCTGCAGGCCGGGATGTCGATGGCGATCAAATCGCCCTCCTCCACCAGCGCGATGACGCCGCCCGCGGCGGCCTCCGGGCTGACGTGGCCGATGGCCGCGCCGCGGGTCGCGCCGGAGAAGCGCCCGTCGGTGATCAGCGCCACGCTGCCGCCCAGCCCCATGCCCACGATGGCGCTGGTGGGATTCAGCATCTCCCGCATGCCGGGGCCGCCCTTGGGGCCTTCGTAGCGAATGACCACCACTTCGCCGGGGTTGATTTGCCGGCCATAGATGGCGGCGATGGCAGCCTCCTCGCTGTCAAACACGCGGGCCGGGCCCTCGTGCGCCATCATCTCCGGCGCGACGGCGCTCTGCTTCACCACGCAGCCGTCCGCGGCCAGGTTGCCCCTGAGCACCGCGATGCCGCCGGACATAGAATAAGGCCGGTCGATGGGCCGGATGATCTCGGTATCCAGGTTCTCCACGCCCTCCAGATTCTCCGCCAGGGTTTTTCCGGTGACGCTGAGCGCGCTGGTATCCAACAGGTTCTTCTTCGTCAGCTCCTTCATCACGGCCAGCACGCCGCCCGCGCGGTCCAGGTCCTCCATGAAGGTATCCCCCGCCGGGGCCAGGTGGCACAGGTTCGGCGTGTGGGCGGAAATCCGGTTGGCGGCGTCCAGGTCGATCGCCACGCCCGCCTCGTGGGCGATGGCGGGCAGGTGCAGCATGGTATTGGTGCTGCAGCCCAGGGCCATGTCCACGGTCTCGGCGTTGTGGAAGGCGGCGGCGGTCATGATGTCGCGAGGCTTCAAATCCCGCTTCACCAGCTCCATGATCTGCATGCCGGCGCGCTTCGCCAGCCGCAGCCGCGCGGACCAGGGCGCGGGCACGGTGCCGTTGCCCGGCAGCGCCATGCCGATGGCCTCGGTGAGGCAATTCATGGAATTGGCGGTATACATGCCGGAGCAGCTGCCGCAGGAGGGGCAGGCGTTCTCCTCGTAGTCCTTCACGCCCGCTTCGTCCAGCGTGCCGGCGTGATAGGCGCCCACGGCCTCGAACATGTGCGACAGGCAGGTGCGCCGTCCGTCCTTCAAATGCCCCGCCAGCATCGGTCCGCCGGAGCAGAAGATGGTCGGAATGTTCAGCCGCGCCGCCGCCATCAGGAGGCCCGGCACGTTCTTGTCGCAGTTGGGAATCATCACCAGGCCGTCAAACTGGTGGGCGATGGCCATGGCCTCGGTGGAATCGGCGATCAGATCGCGGGTCACCAGCGAATACTTCATGCCGATATGGCCCATGGCGATGCCGTCGCAAACGGCGATGGCCGGGAACATCACCGGCGTGCCGCCCGCCGCGCGCACGCCCGCCTTCACGGCGTCGGCGATCTTGTCCAGGTGCATGTGGCCGGGCACGATCTCGTTGTAGCTGCTCACCACGCCGATCAGCGGGCGGGAGAGCTCCTCGTCGGTGTAGCCCAGCGCGTACAACAGGCTTCGGTTCGGCGCGCGCTCCACGCCGGATTTGATGTAGTCAGACAGCATAGACGATGCCCTCCCGCTCAGATGATGTATTTAAAGAAACAAGAGAAAATGAATAGCCTTCCACATGGTGGAAGGTGGCCGGACAGGTGCCTCAGGCACCGTCAGCGAGGTCGGATGAGGCCGATTGCGCGGGACATGCGCCGTCCCGCGTCGACCTCATCCGTCTTGCCGCCGCGCGGCAATCCACCTTCCCCAAAGGGGAAGGCTTTGGGGCGATCTCAAAAGCTGTTTAGTTGGAGGCCGTGTCCAAATCGGAATCGTTCTTCCACAGCATCTGCTCTCTGAGCTGCTTGCCGATGACCTCCATCGGGTGCTTGGCCAGCTGCTCGCGCTTGGAGTTGAAGAAGGTGCGGCCGTTCTTGTTCTCGGCGATCCACTTGCCGGCGAACACGCCGTCCTGGATGTCCTTCAGCACCGCGCGCATGTTGGCCTTGGTCTGCTCGTAGGGCAGCACGCGGGGGCCGGATACATATTCGCCGTACTCGGCGGTATCGGAGATGGAGTAGTTCATGGCCGCAATGCCGCCCTTGTTGATCAAGTCGACGATCAGCTTCATCTCGTGAATGCACTCGAAGTAGGCGTTTTCCGGCTCGTAGCCCGCCTCCACCAGCGTCTCAAAGCCGCAGCGCATCAGGTCGGCCACGCCGCCACAGATCACGCACTGCTCGCCGAACAGGTCGGTCTCGGCCTCCTCGTGCATGGTGGTCTCCATGATGCCAGCGCGCGCTCCGCCGATGCCCACCAGATAGGCCAGCGCAATGTCCTGGCACTTGCCGGTAGCGTCCTGCTCCACGGCGAACAGGCAAGGCACGCCCTTGCCCGCCACGTACTGAGAGCGCACAGTGTGGCCCGGACCCTTCGGGGCGGCCATGAACACGTCCACATTGGCCGGGGGCACGATCCTCTTATAGCGAATATTAAAGCCATGGGCGAAAGCGATAGCCTTGCCCTCGGTCAGGTAGGGCTTGATGTCCTGAGCGTACATATCGGCCTGATTTTCATCGTTGATCAGGATCATGATGATGTCGGCCTTCTGGGTCGCCTCGGCCACGGTGTAGACCTCAAAACCGTCCTTCTCCGCCACGGGCCAGGACTTGCCGCCCTTTCGCAGGCCGATGATAACATCGCAGCCAGAATCCCGCAGATTCAGCGCGTGAGCGTGTCCCTGAGAGCCGTAGCCGATGATGGCGATCTTCTTGCCGTTCAGCTTATTCAGGTCGCAGTCCTTCTCATAATACATTCTTGCCATAGTCAAACTCTCCTTTTTCCTTGGTCTG
>JAFVBK010000064.1 GCA_017480045.1 Clostridia bacterium | reverse complement strand
ATGCCGAGAATGCCCACGATGGAGGCCATCCGCAGGAATACGTAGAGCGGCGTCCACAGGCCGCGCAGCGCTTCGCCATTGGTGAGCGCGAACAGCCCCGCGCAGAGGACGAGCAGCAGCGCCATCACCAGCTTCCCGGCATCAATGCCGCGCTTTTTTTGCCTCGGTTCACCCACGGCGATTCACCCCTAACGCTAAAATCCGGCTAATGTGTTTATTCTATCCGATATACACGGAAATTGCAAACCAAATATAGGTTAAAGGCCCATTGAAGCTTTAGACAAAAACGGCGCAATGCCCAAATTTTAGGCGCGGAGCCGCTTTTGACCATTTGTTTTGAACTGTCGATTTGATATACTGGCATCCGGTAAAAAGAGGAGGTGGAGTTATGCGCTCAGTCAAGCTCATTCGCGCGGCGAAGGCCGGGTATGTCGCCCTGTCCGCCGCGTTTTGCGCGCTGGGTCTGCTGCTGATCCTGCGGCCGGGATTGTCGGTCGCGCTGATCGCCAGCATCGTGGGCGTGGCCCTGATCGCCTTTGGCATCGTCAAGCTGCTGGGCTATTTCTCGAAAGATCTGTACCGGCTGGCGTTTCAGTTCGACCTGGCCTTTGGGAGCCTGCTGATCGCCATCGGCGCGTTGATACTGCTCAGGCCGGGCAGCGCGATGAACGCGCTGTGCATCGTGATGGGCATCGAGACCATCGCCGACGGCCTGTTCAAGATTCAGACCGCCATGGACGCAAGGCGCTTCGGCCTTGAGCGCTGGTGGCTGATCTTTGCCATCGCCATTGCCGCGGTGGGGATCGGCGTGGCGCTGGCGCTGCGCCCCACGCAGGCCGCGGAGGCGCTCGCGGCGCTGCTGGGGGTTTCGCTGCTGGCGGAAGGCGCTTTGAACCTATGCGTGGCGCTGTGCGCGGTGAAGATCGTGTCCAATCAGATGCCAGACGGCGCTGCGCCGAAGTTCATGCGGTAAAACAGACCAAGGTTTATTATATAACAAAAAAACAAGACCGAGGTCTATTCTGTATTTAAAAGGAGGCTGTGTTCGTGCGTTTCGCGAAGGCTGTGGTCAAATGCCGCGTTCCGATTCTGATAATTGCCCTGCTGCTGATGATCCCATCGGTGCTGGGCATGGCGGCGACGCGCATCAACTATGATATGCTCACCTATCTGCCGTCGGATATCGATACGATGGTGGGACAGGACGAGCTGATGGAGGAATTTGGCAAGGGCGCGTTTTCCTTCATCGTCGTCGAGGGCATGAGCGACGAGGATGTCGAGATTCTGAAGGGCAAGCTGGAAGCGGTGGAGCACGTTGAATCCGTGATCTGGTACACCAGCTTTGTCGATGCCGCGATTCCCAAGGAGATGCTCCCTCAGAAGGTGTACGACGCCTTCAACGCCGGGGACGCCACGATGATGGCGGTGTTCTTTGACGGCTCTACGTCTGACGACGGCACGATCGCCGCGTTTCAGGAGATTCGCCGCGTCACCGGCGAGCATTGCTTCGTGGCGGGCATGACCGCGATGGTCATCGACCTGAGGGATCTGTGCGAGCGCGAGGAGCCCATCTACGTGGGCATCGCGGTGGCGCTGGCCACCCTGGCGATGATGATCTTTCTGGACGGCTGGCTGGTGCCCTTCGTGTTCCTGGCCTCCATCGGCATCGCGATACTCTACAACCTGGGCTCCAACTATTTCCTCGGCGAGATTTCCTACATAACGAAGGCCCTGTCGGCGGTGCTGCAGCTGGCCGTGACGATGGACTACTCCATCTTCCTGTGGCACAGCTACAACGAGCAGCTACAAAAAACCGACGATCGTCTGGAGGCCATGGCGATGGCCATTCAAGAGACGCTGACCAGCGTCGTCGGCAGCTCCATCACCACGGTGGCGGGCTTCATCGCCCTCTGCTTTATGAGCTTCACGCTGGGCCGCGACCTGGGCCTGGTGATGGCGAAGGGCGTGCTGCTGGGCGTCGTCGGCTGCGTGACCATATTGCCCTCGATGATCCTGCTGCTGGATAAGCCGCTGCAAAAGACCAAGCACCGGGCGATTCTGCCGGATATGAGCGGCTTTGCCAGAGGCGTCACGAGGGTATTCCCGATCTTGCTTATCGTGTTCGCGCTGGTTGTGCTGCCGGCCTACGACAGCTATAAGCGGGCCAACAGCGAGGTCTACTATAACCTTGGCGCGACGCTGCCGGAGGACATGGCCTACGTCGTGGCCGAGAACAAGCTGTCGGATACCTTCGACATCGCCAGCACGCACATGCTGCTGTTGGACGCGAGCCTGGAGCCCAAGGCCGTATCCGAGATGATCGACGAGATGGAACAGGTGGACGGCGTAAAGTATGTGCTTGGCCTGGAATCGGTGATCGGCGCTACGGTGCCCAAGGAGATGCTGCCCCAGTCCATTTTGGAGCTGCTGCAGAGCGACAAGCTGGAGCTGCTGCTGATCAACTCGGAGTATGCCGTCGCCAGCGACGAGGTGAACGCCCAGATCGACGCGCTGAACGAGATATTGAAGCGCTACGATCCCACGGGCATGCTGATCGGCGAGGCGCCCTGCATGAAGGACATGATCGAGATAACCAACCATGACTTCCAGGTGGTCAACATGGTCTCCATCGTCGCGATTTTTGTGATCATACTGCTGGTGGAGCGCAGCCTGAGCCTGCCCTTCATACTGATCGCGGTGATCGAGCTGGCCATCTTCGTGAATTTGGGTATCTCCCACTTCACGGGCCAGAGTCTTCCGTTCATCGCCCCGATTTGCATCAGCACCATTCAGCTGGGCGCGACGGTGGACTACGCCATACTGATGACCACCCGCTACAAAGCCGAGCGGGCGGCGGGGAAGGGCAAGCGCGAGGCCGTGTCCATCGCGCTGAGCACCTCCACGCCCTCGATCATCGTCAGCGGCATGGGCCTGTTCGCGGCCACCTTCGGCGTGGCGATGTATTCGGACATCGACATCATCAAGTCCATCTGCATGCTGCTGTCCCGCGGCGCGCTGATCAGCATGGTGTGCGTGCTGCTGCTGCTGCCCGCGCTGCTGCTGCTGTGCGACTGGGTCGTGCGGCACACCACCATCGGCATGAGGGCCGGGAAAAACAATGACAATGTGGTCGGAAAGGAAGCATAAACGATGAAAAACAGGATTTTGCGCGGCCTCTCCGCGATGATCGCCGTGACGCTGCTGGCCTGCGCGGTTCTTCCGGCGCTGGCTGAGGATAAAAAGGAAACCGTGTTCGTCATGGCCGACGCCAGCGGCGAAACCGACCACATCGTGGTCAGCGAACGGCTGTACAACCCCGACGGCGCGGATACCCTGACGGACGTCAGCGCGCTTGAGAATATCGAGAACGTGGGCGGCGACGAGACCTACAGCGTCGAGGACGGCCTGCTGGTGTGGAACGCCAACGGCAAGGACATCAGCTATGAGGGCACCACAGACGCGCCGCTGCCCGTGGGCGTGTCAATCTCCTACAGGCTGGACGGCGAGGCGATCGAGCCCGCCGACCTGGCCGGCAAGAGCGGTCACCTGGATATCGAGATCAGCTACGCGGCGAATCAGACCGAGACCGCCGACGTGGCGGGGGAGGCCACCGAGATGGCCGTGCCCTTCCTGATGGCGACGGTCCTGTTGCTGGATGACGACGTGTATGACAACGTGGAGGTCACCAACGGCCGGATCATTGACGCGGGCAACCTGCGGGCGGCGCTCTGCTACGGCCTGCCGGGCGTGCGCGAAGCGCTGAACCTGGACGCCTATGAGGATATCGACGTGGAGATTCCGGAGGCGGCCACCATCAGCGCCGACGTTACGAACTATCACACCTCCGGCAGCTACACGCTGGCGAGCAATTCCGTGTTCAACCTGAAGAAGGACGACGCGTCCCTGCTGGACGACGACATCGATCTGGACGAAATTTCAGACGATTTAAGCGACGCCATCGACCAGATATTGGACGGCATCGACGAGCTCTACGACGGCACCGGCGACCTGTTGGACGGCGCGACGGACCTGAACGACGGCGCGGGGGACCTGAAGGACGGTACGGGCGAGCTGGTGGACGGCGTGGGCACGTTGTATGATGGCGCGAGCGACCTGAAGGACGGTACCGTCGAGCTGGTGGATGGCGCGGGCGATTTGAAGGAGGGCACCGGTAAGCTGCGCGACGGCGCGGGCGAGCTGAACGACGGCCTCTCCGAGATCGACGGCAACTCCGCCGACCTGGTGGACGGCGCGAAGCAGATCTTCGAGGGCATTCTGGATTCCGCCAACGAGGGCCTTATGGAAAAGCAGGCGGATTTCGAAGAATACGGCATTGCGCTCAAGCCTTTGACGATCGAGAACTACGAGGAAGAACTGGAGCGCCTGGAGGCGGAGCTGCTGGAAAAGGTGGAGGAAGAGGTCTACCGCCAGGCGGACGCCCTGCTGGAAAGCAAGGTCAAGAGCGCCGTCAAGGATGAGGTCGTGCGCCAGGTCGAAGCCGGCGCGAAGAAGAAGGTAGAGAAGGCCGTGCGCGCCGCTGCCGAACAGCAGGTGCGCCAGCAGGTGGAGGCCGGCGCGGACGGCCTGGTGCGCCAAAAGGTGACCGAAGCGGCCCGCGCGAAGGTGCGCCCACAGGTGGAGGCCGCCGTGGCCCAGAAGGTGCGCGCCGCGGTGGAGGCCGAGGCCCGCAAGAAGGTGGAGAGCGCCGTGCGCAATCCCGATGACGCCACCGTCAGCGCCCAGGTGGAGCAGAAGCTGAATTCCGCCGAGGTGCAGGCTCAGATTGACGCGGAGGTCGCCAGCCAGATGGCTTCCGATGCTGTGAAGTCTACCGTCGAAGCAAAGCTGGACGAGGCGGTGCGCGGGCAGGTCAATGCCCACAGGGATGAGATTCGCGCCGCGGTGGAGGATGGCATGCGCAAGGCGATCCGCCAGCAGCTGGCGGTGCAGCAGACGCCCGCGCCGACCGCCACGCCCGCGCCCACTGAGGCCCCGACAGACACCCCGACAGAGGCCCCGACGGATGCCCCGACAGAGACTCCAGAGACCGAGAATAATGAGAACCAGGGCGAAGATACCGACGGGCAGGCTGGCGAAACCGCGCAGGACAGCGCTTTGAACATGCTGTTCCCGGTGGCCTATGCCGACGAGGCGAACCTGGACGCCCAGGTAGAGGCCATGATGGCTTCCGATAGCGTGAAGCAGCAGATCAACGACAGGGTCAATCAGGAGATCGAAAGGCAGGTCGCCGCGAACAAGACCGATGCCGCGCGGGCCCAGGTAGAGGCCGCAGTGGAGGCGGAGGTGCGCAAGCAGGTGACCGCCGCGGCAAAGCAGAAGATCGTGAACGCGGCGAAATCCCTGTCCGACGATCAGGTGAAGGCGATCGTCGATCAGCAGATGGCCTCCGATGCGGTGAAATCCCAGATTGAGAGCGCCTACAAGGCGCAGATGGCTTCCGACGACATCAAAAAGACCATCGAATCCGAGACCGACAAGCAGCTGAATTCCGCCGACGTGAAGGCTCAGATCGAGGCGGAGGTCGCCAAGCAGGAGGCCACCGCCGATGTCAAGCAGCTGGTGGAGGACGAGGTCACCAAGCAGCTGGCCTCCGACGAGGTGAAGGCGCTGATCGACCAGAACGTCAAGGCGCAGCTTGAGAGCGACGACGTGAAGAAGCAGATCAACAGCACGATCAGCGCCCAGATGCGCAGTAAAAAGGTGCAGGGCATCATCAGCGACAACATCGCGGATCAAAAGACCAAATCCGAATACCTGAACGGCGTCGCGGAGGCGCTTGAGGAGAACGGCGAGAACGGCGAGGCCTATCGCGCGCTGGCGGATTTGCTGGATCAGCTGGAGAGCGTCGACAAATTCTATCGCGGCGTCATCGACTACACCGACGCCGTGGGACAGGCCGCCGAAGGCGCGAAGGAACTGTACGACGGCACCGTGACGTTGGACGACGGCGCCAACGATCTGAAGGACGGCGCGCGGAAGCTGGACGACGGCGCGGGGGATTTGCTGGACGGCGTATCCGACCTGAAGGATGGCGCGGCGGAATTGGACGACGGCGCGCAGAAGCTGTACGATGGCACAGGTGACCTGCTGGACGGCGTCAAGACCCTGCGCGACGGCGCGGGCGAGTTGAAGGACGGTCTGCACGAGTTCAACGACGAGGCCATTCAGAAGCTGCTGGACTACCTGGACGGCGATTTGACCGGCCTGGTGGATCGCGCGCGCGCGATGATCGACGTCGCCAAGGCCTACGGCAGCTATTCCGGCATCGCCGAGGGCAAGGTGGGCGTCACCCAGTTCATCATCAAAACCGCGGGGATCTAACTGAACGGGGGAATGATCTTTTGATCATTCTCCCTCAACTTTGATTTGGCCCGAAGCATCGCGGCTATGTTGGCCGACGTCACATATGATCCCTTGAGAAAAAATGTACAGCCCCTTCGCTTTGCCCAGGAAGAGACGCTGCCTGTGATTGTCATCCTGAGCGAAGCGAAGGGCCTGTGCTTTCAATCGGCATTGCGGTATTGAAATGCAAGCACCCGCTTGCGCTTTTTCCGCGCTGCCATTGCTTTACTGGGCGAACCGCAGATTATTCCAAATTGCCTCAATTGATATACTTCCGCAGCTCCTCCACCTTATCCAGCCTCTCCCACGGCAGGTCGAGGTCGGGGCGGCCAAAGTGGCCGTAGCTGGCGGTCTGGGCGTAGATGGGGCGTTTCAGGTCCAGATCGCGGATGATGGCGGCGGGGCGCAGGTCGAACGCGGTGTTCACGATCTCGGCCAGCCTCTCGTCGCTCAGCGCGCCGGTGCCGTAGCTGTCCACGAATACCGATACTGGCTTCGCCACGCCGATGGCGTAGGCCACGCCAACCTCGCACTTCTTTGCCAGACCCGCGGCCACCAGATTCTTGGCCACGTGGCGCATGGCGTAGGCCGCGCTGCGGTCGACCTTGCTTGGGTCCTTGCCGGAGAACGCGCCGCCGCCGTGGTGAGCGTAGCCGCCGTAGGTATCCACGATGATCTTGCGCCCGGTGAGGCCAGAGTCGCCCTGGGGTCCGCCGATGACGAAGCGCCGGGTGGGGTTGACGAAGTACTTGGTATT
>JAFVBK010000063.1 GCA_017480045.1 Clostridia bacterium | reverse complement strand
GACGAATCCCGTCAGCGCGGCGGCCACGGCGGTCTCCGGGGAAACCAGGTGCACGCCCGCGTCGGCTGTGCCGCTGCGGCCCAGGAAGTTGCGGTTGAAGGTGCGCAGGGAGACGCCCGCGCTGTTGGGGCTGAAGCCCATGCCGATGCAGGGTCCGCAGGCTCATTCCAGCACCCGCGCGCCGGACTGCAAAATATCATTGAGCGCGCCGGAGGCCGCCAGCATCGACAGCACCTGCTTGCTGCCGGGAGAGATGGAGAGGCTCACGGAGGGGTCGATGGTCTTGCCCCTTAGCAGCGCCGCCACCTTCAGCATGTCCATCAGGCTGGAATTGGTGCAGGAGCCGATGCACACCTGATCCACCTTCGTGCCCTTCAGCTCCGATACCTTCTTCACGTTGTCCGGGCTGTGGGGGCAGGCGATCAGCGGCTCCAGGGTCGAAAGTTCGATGTCGATGACGCGATCGTATTCGGCGTCCGGGTCGCTCTCAAGGGCCGTCCAGTCGCCCTCCCGGCCCTCCGCCCGCAGGAAGTCGCGGGTGATCTCGTCGGAGGGGAAGATGGAGGTCGTCGCGCCCAGCTCGGTGCCCATGTTGGTGATGGTGGCGCGCTCCGGCACGGAGAGGGTCTTCACGCCCTCGCCGCCCCATTCGATGATTGCGCCCACGCCGCCCTTCACGGACAGTATGCGCAGGATCTCCAGGCTCACGTCCTTGGCGGTGACGAAGGGGCGCAATTTGCCGGTCAGGTTCACCTTGAACATTTTGGGCATGGTGATGTAGTAGGCGCCGCCGCCCATGGCCACGGCCACATCCATGCCGCCCGCGCCGAAGGCCAGCATGCCGATGCCGCCGCCGGTGGGCGTGTGGCTGTCGGAGCCGATCAGCGTCTTGCCCGGAACGCCGAAGCGCTCCAGATGCACCTGATGACAGATGCCGTTGCCGGGCCGGGAGAAGCGGATGCCGTGCTTCTTGGCCACGGATTGGATATAGCGGTGGTCGTCGGCGTTCTCAAAGCCGCACTGGAGGGTGTTGTGGTCGATGTAGGCCACGCTCAGCTCGGTGCGCACGCGCTCGATGCCCATCGTCTCGAATTCCAGATAGGCCATGGTGCCGGTGGCGTCCTGAGTCAGCGTCTGGTCGATCCTAAGGGCGATCTCCCGGCCGGGGATCATCTCCCCGGAAATCAGATGGTTCCTGATGATCTTCTGTGCGATGGTCATGCCCATGTCATGCTTCCTCCTCACTGACCAGTCCCCGATCCAGGGCGTTTTGGATGTGTGCCCGCATGCGCTCCGCCGCCAGGTCCGCGTCGTGCCGCTGAATGGCCTGCAATATCTCCCGGTGCTCGCGCACGGAGTGGGCGGCGCGCTCCGGGGTGCGCAGCGAATTGCGGCGGTACTGCTGTATCTTCTTGTGCAGCGGCGAGAGGGTGTCCCGCAGGATCATGCTGCCGCAGCCGGAATAGATGATTTCATGGAAGCGCCCGTCCAGCGCCTTGAGCTGGTCCACGTCGCCGCGGGACAGGTAGAACTCCTGGAAATCCACGGCCTCGTTGAGGGCCTTGAGACTGTCGGCGTCGCCGTGCTCGATGAAGCCGCGCACGGCCAGGTCTTCGATGCGCAGCCTGATTTCCGACATGTCCCTGAAATCCTTGGGCGTGATGCCCAGCACCATGGTGCCCTTGGGGGTGTCCTCGATCAGGTGCTCCTGGAAGAGGCGGCGCAGCGCCTCGCGGATGGGGGTACGGCTCACGCCTAGCTCCGCGCACAGCTGCAATTCGGTGATGATCTCCCCGCGCTGATACTTGCCGCTGAGGATGTTGGATTCCAGGTGCTCGAACACCTGATCCGACAGCGATACGGTCTTGTAATCCATCACGTTTTCCCTCCTTACAGTCTGCGGAGCCTGCCGCCGGACAGCTCCTCAATCTTCGTCTCCAGTTCCGCGTTGGACAGGGTGGTCTGGCGTCCGCCGACGTATTCGGCGTCGATCCAGTCCTTCAGCGCGATCACCAGGTCGCTGCGCTTGTCCACGGCCTCGTCGCCGGAGAGCTGGTAGTTCTCATTGATCCAGTAGGCGATGCCCGCCAGCCCGCTGGCCTTGCCGATCATCACCGCGGGGCTGAGCCCCAGGATCTTGCGCGTGTTGAATATGGTATACACCTCCGCATCCTTCAGCAGGCCGTCGGCGTGGATGCCGGCGCGGGTGGTGTTGAACTGGCGGCCGACGAAGGGGGTCATCACCGGGATGTCGTAGCCGATCTCCTCGTGGAAATAGCGGGCGATATCGGTGATGGCGGTGGGGTCCATGCCGTCCAGGCTGCCGCGCAGGCTGGCATACTCCATCACCATGGCCTCCAGCGGGATGTTGCCCGTGCGCTCGCCGATGCCCAGCAGCGAGCAGTTCACCGCCGAGGCGCCGTACAGCCAGGCCGTGGTGGCGTTGGTGACGGCCTTATAGAAGTCGTTGTGGCCGTGCCACTCCAGCATCTCGCTGGGCACGTCGGAATAGTGCTGCAGGCCGTACACGATGCCCGGCACGCTGCGCGGCAGCGCCACCTCGGAATACGGCACGCCGTAGCCCATGGTGTCGCAGGCGCGAATCTTCACGGGGATGCCAGCGTCCTGGCTCATCTTCATCAGCTCGTTCACGAAGGGCACTACGAAGCCGTAGAAGTCGGCGCGGGTGATGTCCTCCAGGTGACAGCGGGGCATGACGCCGGCCTCGAAGGCGTCCGCCACGGTTTTGAGATAGTAGTCCATGCACTGCTTGCGGGTCATCTGCATCTTCTTGAAGATGTGATAGTCGCTGCAGGACACGAGGATGCCCGTCTCCCGCACGCCCAGGTCCTTCACCAGCTTGAAGTCCTCCCGGGTGGCGCGGATCCAGGTGGTGAT
>JAFVBK010000062.1 GCA_017480045.1 Clostridia bacterium | reverse complement strand
TTGCGCAGGGAAGCCTGCGGATCGGAGCAAAAATGGTTTCCTTGCAGATTTTGCGGCCGGATGCCTTCAGGCATCAAGCAAAATCTGTCAAAGGGGTGGCAGTGGCGGGGGAAGCAGGTCCCCCGCCACAAAGAATTAAACGTGCAGGCTGTAGTTCGGCGCTTCCTTGGTGATGTTGATGTCGTGGGGATGGCTCTCGACGAGGCCGGCGCTGGTGATGCGGATGAACTCGCCGCGTTCGCGCAGGGCCTGGATGCTCTCGGTGCCGCAATAGCCCATGCTGGCCCGCAGGCCGCCGATGAGCTGGAACACGGTGTCGGCCAGGGGGCCCTTGAAGGGTACGCGGCCCTCGACGCCCTCCGGAACCAGCTTTTTCTGGCCCTCCTGGAAGTAGCGGTCCTTGCTGCCCTCGGCCATGGCGGCCAGGGAGCCCATGCCGCGATACACCTTGTAGCTGCGGCCCTGGTAGATCTCCGTGGCGCCGGGGGATTCCTCGGTACCGGCGAACAGGCTGCCCATCATGACCGCCGTCGCGCCCGCGGCGATGGCCTTGGGGATGTCGCCGGAATACTTGATGCCGCCGTCGGCGATGATGGTCTTGCCGTACTTGTCGGCCACCTCGGCGCAGTCCATGATGGCGGTGATCTGCGGCACGCCGATGCCGGCCACCACGCGGGTGGTGCAGATGGAGCCGGGGCCGATGCCCACCTTGACGACGTCCGCGCCGGCCTTGATCAGGTCCTCGGCGGCGGGGCCGGTGGCCACGTTGCCCGCGATGATCTCCAGGTCGGGATAGGCGCCGCGGATGCGCTCCACCATCTTCAGAACGCCCTCGGAATGGCCGTGGGCGGTGTCCAGACCGATCACATCCACATTGGCGGCCACCAGCGCGGCCACGCGATCCATGGTGTCATTTGTGACGCCCACCGCCGCGCCGCACAGCAGACGGCCCTTGGGGTCGCGGGCGGAGTTGGGGTATTTGGCGCTCTTCTGAATGTCCTTGATGGTGATCAGGCCGCGCAGCACGTTGTTCTCGTCCACGATGGGCAGCTTCTCGATGCGGTGCTTGGCCAGGATGGCCTTGGCCTGTTCGTGGGTGGTGCCCACCGGCGCGGTGATCAGATTCTCGCAGGTCATCACATTGCGGATGGGCTGATCGAAGTTGGTCTCAAATCGCAGGTCGCGGTTGGTGAGGATGCCCACCAGACGGCCGTTCTCGGTGATCGGCACGCCGGAGATGCGGTACTTGCGCATCAGCTCCTCGGCGTCGGAGACCTTGTGATCGGGGGAGAGGAAGAAGGGATCAGTGATGACGCCGTTTTCAGAGCGCTTCACCTTGTCCACCTGGCTGGCCTGCTCCTCGATGGACATATTCTTATGAATAATGCCCAGGCCGCCTTCGCGCGCCATCGCAATCGCCATGTTGAAGTTGGTTACGGTGTCCATCGCGGCACTGAGCATCGGGATATTCAGTTTGATGTTCTTCGTCAGCTGGACGGAGAGATCCACATCGCGGGGAAGTACGCTGCTGCGCTGGGGAACAAGCAGCACATCGTCAAAAGTCAGACCTTCTCGAATGATCGCCAATATCCTCACCCTTTCCGATATATTTTCACGACCGAACGTATGCGGTCATGATTTTATTGTTCGACATTATAACAGTCGTTCGACAACTTCAATAGGGGATTAGGGTTAATTTTAGGGCAAGGCGGGGGAAATTCTGATATATCGGAGCGCCTATACCGGCTGCACCAGCACCGCGAACAGCCAGAACGCCGCGGCGCAGACGAGCGCCATCAGGGCCAGCAGCACCCAGCCCACGACGCGGGACACCCGGTGCCCGGTGACCTGCGCGCCGCCGGCCTCGGCTTCAAAGGCGCGGTACACCTGGGCGATCTGGGGGATGCCGGGGCCGCTCCGGGCGAGCAGCCGCTTGGCCCTTTGAGAGATCAGCGCTTCGGCGCGGGCGCGATCCTGGCCGGTCAGCCGGCGGCGGCAGCGGGATTCGAACCGACTGAGCTCCGCGCGGATCTGGGCCTGGCTCATGCCCGTCAGCTGGGCGACGGCCTTCGTGGACAGGCCGCAGCCTTGGCGCAGCATCACCAGCCGCTGCGTCTCCACCCGCTCCTGCGTCAGCTGGCTCAGAATCGGATCGTCGGACCGCGCCGCGGTGAAGCCGGGCCAGGTGAACTCCGCGCGTCGGCCATCCTCCGACAGCGCCGCCTCAAAGCTGGCCTGGCGCAGCGCAACGCGCAGGCGCTCCCGGAACCCCATGCCGATGGAGGCGTTTTGCAGCCATACGTCGAGTATCGCGCTGCGCAGGGCGTATTCCGCCAGGTCGTAATTGCCGCACATCGCGTGCGCCGCGTTGAACAGCTCGGCGTAGATCGGCTCCACATTTTTGAACCAGCTTCTCAGCTGTTCGGAGGTTTGCTGCTGCATAGACGGCTCCTTTGAAATAGAAATGGAGGGGAGATCAGCGACGCCCACGGCCGCCCTTGGGCCGCCGCTGCGAGAGCACCTCGCCCGCCGCTGCGCCGACCAGCGATAAAAAAGCGGTCAGCAGCGCCGCGCCTATGGACGGCGAAAAGCCCCAGAGCAGATAGTGGGCGGCGAACAGGCACGGGGCGGGGGCGAGCCACGCCGCGTAGTTGTTGAGGCCACGGAGCACCGCCTGGCAGGCTGTGAACAACCCCGCAAGCGGCGTCGCGCCCCAGAGCAAAGCGCCGTATAAAATCGCGCTGCCGGCGTAGGACAGCGCCGCCAGCAGGCCAACCGCCAGCATCTCGGCGATCTGTATGGCCCAGGCAAGCATCCATCTGTGTTTCATATTGACTATTATACTCTGAACGGCCGCGAAAGACAATAGCGGGAAGCGTAGCAACATTTTTTTCGGACAACCAGTAGACAGTAAACTCCACCAATGGCTAATTCATTTTAAGGGTGAAAAAGGGTACACTAAAAGTAGCATTTTAAACATGGGGGTGACGGCGCGTGGATTACGCGAAGCTGGGCGCGCGGGTGCGGCAACAGCGCGTGCTGAACAGGCTGACGCAGGAGCAGCTGGCGGAGAAAACAGGGGTTTCCAGCTCCTTTATCGGGCATATTGAGCGCGGAGAGAAAAAGGCGAGCGTGGAGACGGTGGTGGCATTGTGCAACGCCATGGATATATCGCCCTCGGTGCTGCTGCAGGATTCTCTCACCGATGCCGTGATGCGCAGCCAGCTCTCCTTTGAAAAGGAGAATCAGGACCTGATGGAGGGCCTGATGCACGTGCTTCGGGAACACAACCAGAAGCAGAGGGAATATTGAGAGAGCGTGGCGAACGGAGCGGAAGGCGCTTGCCGGCGCGGGGCTTCTCGACCTTGACGCGACTGGCCGCGTGCGGTATAATATTAGCATACCAGCCCGATACGCTGATGACACACAAAAGTGGAGGTAAATGACATGTTTTCATCCAGACTGCAAAACGAGCAGACCGACAACCTGGCGCGGGCCTTTCTCGCCCTGGAGAGTGTGGAGGACTGCTACCGCCTGTTTGAGGATCTGTTTACCATCCGGGAGATTCAGGACCTCTCCCAGCGGCTGGAGGTTGCCCAGCTTTTGAAGAGCCAGGCGACCTATACGGAAATTGTGGAAAAGACGGGCGTCTCCACCGCGACCATCGGCCGCGTGAACCGGGCGCTGAACTACGGCGCGGGCGGCTACCAGAAGGTGCTGGAGAGTCTGGGCCAGAGGAATACCGACGAATGATCGATTTAAACGCATTGAATCCTCAGCAGCGCGCCGCCGTCGAGCAGACGGAAGGGCCGCTGCTTGTTTTGGCGGGCGCGGGCAGCGGCAAGACCCGCGTGCTCACCTATCGCGTGGCCTACCTGATGGAGCGGGGCGTTGCGCCCTGGCACATCCTGGCCATCACCTTCACCAACAAGGCCGCCCGCGAGATGGCCGAGCGCGTACACGCCCTGGCGGGCGAGGCCTCGGAAGACGCCTGGATATCCACCTTCCATTCCTGCTGCGCGCGGATCCTGCGGCGGGATATCGAAAAGCTGGGCTATAAGCGCCAGTTTGCCATCTACGACGAGGACGACCGCATGTCCGTCGTCAAGGCCGTGGCGAAGGAATTGAACCTGAGCGACAAGGAATACCCGCCGAAGCAGATTCGCGCGGTCATTTCCGATGCGAAAAACCGGCTCTTGACGCCCACGGAATGGCTGAAGGAGTCGGAGGGCGACTTCCGAAGCCGCAAGCTGTACGAGGCCTACCGGCTGTACGAGCAGGCGCTGCGCGGCAACAACGCGCTGGACTTCGACGACCTGCTGATCAAGACGCTGGTGCTGCTGACGGAGCATCCGCCGGTATTGGAGTACTACCGGGACAGGTTTCAGTATATCCTGGTCGACGAGTATCAGGACACCAACGCCGCTCAGTACATGCTGGTGCGGCTGCTGGCGGGGGATCGGCACAACCTGTGCGTGGTGGGCGACGACGATCAGTCCATCTACGGCTGGCGCGGCGCGGACCTTCGGAACATACTGGACTTTGAAAAGGACTTTCCGGAGTGCGTCACCATCAAGCTGGAGCAGAATTACCGCTCCACCGGCAATATTCTGGACGCCGCCAATCAGGTGATCGCCCACAACCGGGGCCGCAAGGAGAAGGCGCTGTGGACCGAGCATGACCAGGGCGAGCGTGTGGCGCTGTACCACGCCATGGACGAGCGCGACGAGGCAGCCTTCATCGCCGCGATGTCCCGCAAGCTCATCGCCAGCGGTGAAAACCCCGGCAACATCGCGGTGCTCTACCGCACCAACGCCCAGTCCCGCGTGCTTGAGGAGGCCTTTGTGCGAGGCGGCACGCCCTACCGGGTCTACGGCGGGCAGCGCTTCTACGAGCGCAAGGAGGTCAAGGATCTGATCGCCTACATGCGCGCGCTGGTGAACCCGGACGACGACGTGTCCACCCGGCGCATCATCAACGAGCCGAAGCGGGGCATCGGCGATGCCACCATTGACAAGCTGGCCGAGTATGCCCGCGAGAACGACATGCCGCTGCTGTCGGCGGTTTTGGATTATGAAAATACGCCCCTGCAGAGCCGTCCAATGCGTCTGCTGGGCGAATTCGCCAAGCTGATGATCGACCTGACGGAGCTGATGTACGAGAAGCGGCCGTCTGAGTTTGTGGAGGCGCTGATCGAGCGCACCGGCTACGTGAAGGCGCTGGAGGCGGCGAAATCCGAGGAGAACGAGAGCCGGATCGAAAACATCCGCGAGCTGCAGGGCGCGGTCACGGAGTTTGAAAAGCTGAACCCGGAGGGCGGGCTCGCGGAGTTCCTGGAGAACGTGGCGCTGGTCTCCGACCTGGACGCGATGAACGAGTCCGGCGGCGCGGTGACGCTGATGACGCTGCACTCCGCCAAGGGCCTGGAGTTCAACGACGTGTTCCTCGCCGGCATGGAGGAGGGCGTGTTTCCGCTCACCCGCGCGGTGTTCGACGACGACCTGCTGGAGGAGGAGCGCCGCTTGGCCTATGTGGGCATCACCCGCGCGCGGAAGCGTCTGTTTTTGAGCCACGCCCGCACCCGTGCCCTCTACAATACCCGCAGCGCCAACGAGCTCTCCCGGTTCGTCAGTGAGATTCCCCAGCGGCTGATCGTGGACGGCATGGGCCGCATGGATACCCGCCGGGTGCCCCCGCCCACCTCAGGCGGCGGCTGGAATCAGCCCACCCGCTCGCCCTACAACAGCCGCTGGCAGGGCCAGGGCCAATCCGGCGGCTTTGGCAACAAGACCTCCACCGGCAGCGCGGAGCTCGATAAAAAGCTAGGCATCGGGGGCGTGCAAAGAGGCGCGGGGCAGGGCCTGCCGAGCTGGTCTGGCGGCGCTGCCACGCGCGTCAGCAAGCCCGCCGCGGTGTTTAAGGTGGGCGACGCCGTGTACCACCGCGTGTTTGGCAAGGGCGAGGTCACCGGCCTCACCGGTCAGGGTATGGAGCAGCGGGTGAAGATTCGCTTCGTCAATGGCAGCGAGCGCACTTTCTCCGCCAACGCCGCGCCGATCGTGAAGGTGGAGAAGTAAAAAAATATGAATAGCGTCGGGGTTGCCTCATCTGAGGCGGCCCCGGTTTTTGCTTGAATCCGTACGGCAGAATGTGGTATACTCATACCAATACAGACGGCGGGAGGAATGACCTTGGAGCGCATGCGGGAGCTGGTGGCCTATCTGAACGAGATGGCCTACCGATACTATACCCTGGACGAGCCGACCATCGCCGACGCGGAGTACGACAAGCTGTACGACGAGCTGGTGCGGCTGGAAAACGAGACCGGCGAGCGCCTGCCGGATTCGCCCACGCGGCGGGTGGGCGGCGCGGTGCTGGCGGGCTTCGAGCCCCACACCCATCTGGCCCGGCTGTGGAGCATGGGCAAGGCGCAGTCCATCGAGGCGCTGGAGGACTGGGCGCGGCGGGCGGAAAAGCTGCGGGCGGACGCCAACGCCGCGGGCGCGAGCCTGCCGCCGATCAAATACGTGGTCGAGCACAAGTTTGACGGGCTGACGATCAACCTGACCTACGAGGGCGGACGGCTCGTGCAGGCGGCGACGCGGGGCAACGGCGTCACCGGCGAGGCGATTCTGCCGCAGGTGATGACCATTCGCTCCATTCCGCTGTCGATTCCCTTCACCGGGCGCATGGAGGTGCACGGCGAGGGCTTTATGCGCATTTCCGTGCTGGAAAAGTACAATGAAACGGCGGAGATTCCGCTGAAAAATCCCCGAAACGCCGCCGCCGGGGCGCTCAGGAACCTGGACCCCGGCGTCACTGCCGCCCGCAGGCTGGACGCCTGCTTTTATGACGTGGGCTACATCGAGGGCAGGACCTTCGCCACCCAGCACGAGATGCTGGACTTCCTGCGGGAGAATCGCTTTCCCGTGTCGAACTGCGAGATCGACGCCGACAGCCTGACCGGCGCCGTCGCCGCCGTGCGGCGGATCGAGGAGAGCCGGGGCGGCCTGGACTATGACATCGACGGCGCGGTGATCAAGATCGACGACTACGCCACCCGCGCGGCGCTGGGCTATACCGACAAGTTCCCCCGCTGGGCCGTGGCCTACAAGTTTGAGGCCGAGGAGATGACCACGGAGCTTCTGGACGTGACCTGGCAGATCGGGCGCACCGGCAAGCTGACGCCGGTGGCGAAGGTCGCGCCCGTGGAGCTGGCGGGCGCGACGGTGAAGCAGGCCACGCTGAACAACTGGCAGGACATCCAGCGCAAGCGGGTGACGATCGGCGCGCGGGTGTGGATCCGCCGCTCCAACGAGGTGATCCCGGAGATCATGGGCCGGGTGGACGAGTTCAGCGCGGGCGAGCGGGACGTGGAGAAGCCGGCGGTCTGTCCCAGCTGCGGCGCGGCGCTGGTGGAGCGCGGCGCGCACCTGTTCTGTCCCAACCGGGACGGCTGCAAGCCGCAAATCGTGATGCGCCTCTCCCACTTTGCCAGCCGCGACGCCATGGACATCGATACCTTCTCGGAAAAGACTGCCGCTCAGCTGGTGGACGCGGGGCTCCTGCAGGAGGCCGACCAGCTCTATGCGCTGACCAAGGCGCAGCTCTGCGGGCTGGAGCGCTTCGGCGAAAAGAAGGCGGAGAACCTGCTGGCGGCCATCGAAAAGAGCAAGCGCTGCAAGCTGAGCAGCTTCATCTACGCCATTGGCATTCCCAACATTGGCACCAAGACCGCCCGCGACCTGGCGGAGCGCTTTGGCAGCGTGGACGCTTTGCGGCAGGCCGACAGAGACGCGCTCATTCAGATGGACGACGTGGGTGAGATTGTGGCGGATTCCATCGTGGGCTTTTTCGCGGACGCGGCGAATCTGCGGCTGCTGGACGCGCTGCTGGCGGCGGGCGTCGCGCCTCAGTGGGAGAAGAAGGACACCTCCGCCGGGGTCTTCGCGGGCATGACCGTGGTGGTGACGGGCACGCTCCAGGCCATGGGCCGTAAAGAGGCCGAGGAAGCCGTTCGCGAGGCCGGCGGCAAGGCCGCGGGCAGCGTTTCAAAGAAGACCAGCCTGGTCGTTGCCGGGGAAAACGCCGGCAGCAAGCTGACCAAGGCGCAGAGCCTGGGCGTCGAGGTGATCGGGGAAGAGGAGTTTTTGAGGCGGCTGGGAAGAGACTGAGCGAAACGGAAAAGAAAGTGATGGAGAGCGTGGGCGCTGGGGCAGTTCTTGCGTCATTTGTCTGGCTCTTCCAAGGGGCGAGACGTCTCCTCTACGATTTCCAGCAGCCAGTAGAGCGAAGCGCCCAGCATGCTAAGGCCGTTCGCAAGATAGCCCTTTTGCTGCTGGCTCAATAGGCGCATGATGTCGCTGGCCTCGTCCTCATAGAAACTGATGCCGCCGTGCAGCACCAGCTTCATGTGCTTCAAGCTTTGAAGCCATTTTTGTTCATCCATGAATTTCATCCTTCGCTTTATTGATATATGAATGATAACATAGGGTACACCCTATTGTCAATAGGATGTACCCTAAACGAGGTGTTAATTTTTGAAGCGGGATTGCTCCGCATATCGGCTATATATTAGAATACAGACAGGGAGTGGGATAGGATGGCATCAAAACAAAGCTCGAAAGCTTCGTCCAAATGGCAGGCCAATAATGTAGATCGAATCGTGGTTAAGCCGCGCAAGCGCGAACGTTTGGCCGAACGCATTCAGATTGCCGTCGATCGCGGCCTCGCAAAGAGTCGACAGGCATATATACTGAATGCCGTCATGGCGAGGCTGGAAGCGGATGGAATTCCAAAAGTTGAGCAAAACGAGATACAGAATTCCGATGAATAAGCTCCCTTTAAATTTCCGCTACCCCATAGGCAAGCGGGCGGGGATGTGCTATAATAATTCTGGTATTGTATGATTTGCCGATAACGACGGCGGTTTTGATGGGAGAAGCAATATGCTGAGCATGACGGGCTATGGCCGTTCGTTCGTAGAGATCGACGGTCGCCAGATGACGGTTGAGGTCAAGAGCGTCAACCACCGCTTTCTGGACATATCCTTTCGGATGCCCCGGAACCTGATGTTCCTGGAGGACGCGGCGCGCAGGGCTATCGGCGCGCGGCTGGCGCGGGGCCACGTGGATGTGTTCGTGACCTATCGCAACCTGCGCACCGACGCGCGAAAGGTGCAGGCGGATCTGGCGCTGTTCAACGCCTACGCCGAGGCGCTGCAGCAGCTCAGCGCCATTTCAGGCGGCGGCATGCGGGACGACCGCACGCTGATGACCATCGCCCGGATGCCGGACGTGCTGACCGTGGCCGAGGCCGAGGAGGATCAGGAGGCGGTGCTCGCGCTGCTGGAGGCGGCGCTAAACGGCGCGCTCGATCAGCTGATCGCCATGCGCGCCCGCGAGGGCGAGGCCATGAAGAAGGACCTGTCTGGCCGGGTGGACGCCATCAAGCGCATGACCGACGCCGTGGAGGCACGCTATCCCCAGACGGTGGAGGCCTACACTCAGCGGCTGCGCGGCGCCGTGGAGGAGCTGGTGGGAAGCGATGTGGACGAGAACCGGCTGCTGATGGAGGTGGCCCTGATGGCCGACCGCAGCGCCATCGCGGAGGAAACAGTGCGGCTGAACAGCCATGTGCAGCAGCTGCGCGAGCTCTTCGAGTCGACGGAGCCCATCGGCCGGCGCATCGATTTCATCGTGCAGGAGCTCAACCGCGAGGTGAATACGATCTCCTCCAAGTCCCAGGACATTCCCATCACTCAGCTGACCGTGGATTTGAAGGCGGAAATCGAAAAGCTGCGCGAGCAGCTGCAAAACGTCGAGTAACCCCAGGTATTTCCCAATACATATGAGAAGAGGGGCGAATTCTTATGGCGAATCGAGGCAGGCTGTTTGTCATTTCCGGCCCGGCGGGCGCGGGCAAGACCGAGATCGTGAAGCGGCTGATCGAGAAGCACCCCGACGTGAAGCTGTCGGTATCCTGCACCACCCGCGCGCCTCGTCCCGGCGAGGTGAACGGCGTGAATTATCACTTCGTCAGCGACGCGCGCTTTGATGAGCTGGTGGCCCAGGACGCCTTCTACGAGTGGGCGCACGTGCACCAGAACCGCTACGGCACGCTGAAATCCACCGTGCGGCAGGAGCTGGCGGAGGGTCACGACCTGATTCTGGAGATCGACGTGCAGGGCTGCTTGCAGGCCATGGCCCAGGACAGCACCGCCACGGGCATCTTCGTGTGCCCGCCCAGCCGGGAAAACCTGGAGCGGCGGCTGCGCGGCCGGGGCACCGAGACGGAGGAATCCATTCGCGTGCGGCTGAATAATGTGGCCGGCGAGGTGGCCACCGCCTACAAATATCAATATGTCATCATCCATCAGGATTGGAGCGACGTGCCCAACGCGCTGGAGATCGCGGTGGATGAGGTCTACGCCATCATCACCGCGCGGCGGCTGGAGATGGAAAATCGCCGGGAATTCCTGGACGACCTGAGCGCCTCGCTCAAGGCCTGAGATGCGCGTGGCGTGCGAAGAGCGGCGTGTGGAGCTTTAGAGTGCTTAAAACCCGATTCCTGGGCGCGGACAACTGAAAACACGGTATTTTTAGCGCGGAAGCCGATATTCACGCCAAACGCCAAACTCTGAAAAGATCATTAGCATAAGGAGGAATATATCTATGATGACCGAACCCCCCATCGGCGAGCTGCTGGAAAAAGTGGACTGCCGCTATACCCTGGCGGTGGAGGCCTCCAAGCGGGCCCGCGAGATCATCGGCGGCAGCCTGCCCCTGATCGACACCAAGGAGACCAAGCCGCTGTCCATCGCCATCGAGGAGATCAACCGCAGGCTGATCACCTACAGCCGCGACGAGGAAGCGGAGACCGAGGAATAATTGACGATTATACATCCTCAAACCATACAATGACGAGCAGCGAAACCCGGCCGACGCCGGTTTCGCTTGTTGGCGTTACAGGGGCTGCGCTTTCGGGTGGCCGAGGTGCCGCTCGACGGCGCAAGCCGCCGCTCGTGGCGCGGCATTTCAAAGAAGGGAAGCGACGGGTATGCTGAAGGACAAGCGGATCGTGCTGGGCGTGACGGGCGGCATCGCGGTCTACAAGGCCTGCGATCTGGTCAGTCGGCTCAAAAAGCAGGGCGCGCAGGTGCGCGTGGTGCTCACCGAGCATGCCTGCCATTTCGTGCCGCCGCTGACCTTCGAGACGCTCAGCGGCAATCCCGCCTATACCGATACCTTCGCGCCCCGCGCTGAGATGGAGCACATCGCGCTGTCAAAGTGGGCGGACGCTTTCGTGATCGCTCCCGCCACGGCGAACTGTCTGGCGAAGCTGGCAAACGGCATCGCCGACGACCTGCTCTCCACCACCGCGCTGGCCATGACCGCGCCGCTGCTGATTGCCCCGGCGATGAACGCCAACATGTGGCGGCATCCGGCGACCCAGGCGAATTTGCAAACGCTGCTGGCCCGCGGCGCGCGGACCGTCGGCCCCGGCGAGGGTCATCTGGCCTGCGGCGACGACGACATCGGCCGCATGTCGGAGCCCTCCGAGATCGTGGCGGCGCTGGACGCGCTGCTGAATTCCAGGCGTGATTTTGAGGGCGTGCGCGTGCTGGTCACGGCAGGCCCGACCGTGGAGCGCATCGATCCGGTGCGCTACATCACCAATCGCTCCACCGGCAAGATGGGCTATGCCATCGCCGAGGCCGCGCGGGATCGCGGGGCCGAGGTGGCGCTGGTGTCCGGGCCGGTGCGGTTGGCCGCGCCCGCGGGCGTGGCGCTGGTGCCCGTGGAATCCAGCGCCGATCTCTGCGCGGCGGTGTTGGCGCGGGGCGAATGGGCGGACGTGGTGATTCAGGCCGCCGCCCCGGCGGACTTCCGGCCCGCCGAGTATTCGCAAAGCAAGATCAAAAAGACGGGCGAGGGCATGGCGCTGCGGCTGGAAAACACCACCGACATCGCCGCGGAGCTGGGCCGGCGCAAGCGCCCCGGACAGCTGCTGGTGGCCTTCGCCGCCGAGACGGACGACATGGTTGAAAACGCCAAGGGCAAGCTGGAGCGCAAGAATGCCGATTTGATCGTCGCCAACGACGTTGGCCGCACGGACGCGGGCTTCGGCGTGGATACCAACGCCGTGACGCTGATCACAAGGGACGATCAGCAGGCGCTGCCGCTGATGCGCAAGCGGGAGGTGGCCGACGGCATCCTGGACCGCGTGGCGGCGCTGATGGAGCGGGGGAAATGACCTACGCACAGATCATCGTCGACCTCTCCGCCGAGGCGGTGGACCGGCAGTTCAGCTACGCCGTGCCTGAGGGCATGGATGTGCGCCCCGGCCAACTGGTGGCGGTGCCCTTCGGGCCGAGGACCCTGGAGGGCTTCGTGGTTTCCCTGTCAGACGTCTGCGACCTGCCGCCGGAGAAGGTGCGACCCGTTCTGCGCATAGTGCGGGAGGAGCCGGTGATCCTGCCGGACATGCTGGCGCTGGCCGAGTGGATGCACGGGCGCTACCTGTGCAATCTGGTGGACGCCCTCCGGCTGATGCTGCCCGCCGAGATGCGGGGCGGTCGGGTGCGCGAGCGCACGACGCGATACGCGCGGCTGAACCTGACGGAAGCGGAGCTTGAGGCCTTCGCCGCCGCGAACCCCCGCGCGCCGAAGCAGATCGAGCTTCTGCGAAGGCTGCGGGACGGGGATTTGGAGACCGCCGCCATCGCGGAGAAATCCGCGCTGAAGGCGCTCGTGGAGAAGGGCGCGGCGGTGATTTGCGAGAGCGAGCGGCGGCGCACGCCGAACGCGCTGAGGGACGGCGCCGCCACTGCCGACCCGGAGCTGCTGCCGGAGCAGCGCCGCGCCGTGGAGACGCTGACGGCGGCGCTGGAG
>JAFVBK010000061.1 GCA_017480045.1 Clostridia bacterium | reverse complement strand
GCAACACCGTCGTGATTATGGAAAAGGCGGCGGAGATGGGCGGCAACACGCTGGTTTCCGGCGGCGCCTTCCAGTCCGTGATGCCCTACCTGGTGTGGGATCCGGCCGACCCGGACGCCACCACCGGCGTGAACCCCATCGACGGCGAGATCTATGACAAGGTGAAGAACGACGCGGGCCGCATCGCGATCCTGAAGACCATCCTGGAGTGGTCTGAGGAGCCCTTCGACGGCACCGTGGACGACGATCATCCCTTCGTGGCGGGCGAGATCGATCTCAACGCCGTGCGCGGCGTGCACGAGGAGTATCTGCCCACCTTGCAGGCCCTGAAGGCCGAGATCCAGGAATATCTGGATTGGGCGCAGCCCCAGCTGGATGCCGGCGTGAACGAGACCCAGCTGACCCTGTTCTCCACCATCAACCTGCACGTGTTCCAGACCTACTATGGCGGCCTGCGTCCCAGCGCCGACAACAGCGAGTGGATCTACGGCGATGCCGACCTGGTGCGGCAGTTCATCGAGGGCGGCCAGGAGGTCAAGCCGTGGCTGGTCGATCAGGGCGCGATCTTTGATTATACTCGCCAGAGCACGCTGATTGGCTGCCTGTGGCAGCGTGAAAACGCCCCCATGGGCGCTGTGATCGACGGCGTTGAGTACGAGAACAAGTGGGGCTCCTACTTCATGGCGCCGCTGAACACCGTGCTGACCGCCAACGAGGCGAACCAGCTGATGCTGCGCACCACCGTGAACGAGCTGATCGTCGAGGACGGTCGCGTGACCGGCGTGAAGGCCACCCAGTACGACGGCACCGAGGTGACCGCGAAGGCGGCCAAGGGCGTCATCCTGGCCACCGGCGGCTATGCCGCGAACATCCCCATGGTGCAGGAGACCAACATCTATTGGGATCCCGAATTCATCGCCGACAACATCGGCACCACCAACCGCAGCGGCCTGACCGGCGACGGCATCATCATGGCCGAGGCCATCGGCGCGGACACCGTGGGCATGGGCTGGACGCAGATGATGCCCCTGGGCTGGGTCGACAATGGCAACCTCTCCCGCGGTGCGGGCGAGAACGTCATCTTCATCAACGCCGCTACCGGTAAGCGCTACGTGGACGAGTCCGCCGAGCGCGACGTGCTGTCCGAGGGCGGTTTTGAGAACGGCATGACCCAGGAAGCCGCCGAGGCGCTGGGCCTGAAGTATGTGCCCGGCATCTATGTGGAGCTTTCCAATCCGCAGGTCGGCGCGGCCATCAACGGCAGCGAGGATATCGAGGGCAGGGTTTACTATCGCACGCTTGACGAAATCGCCGAGATGATCGGCTGCGACGTCGACACCCTGCGCGAAACCGTCGAGAGCTATGACGCCTACGTCATGGGCCTGACGGACGAGATCGAGGTGCCGAAGCTGGCCACGCAGGGCACCATCGGCGATGTGGAGGTGGACGAGGAGGGCAACTACCTGACCGACACCTATAATATCGGCACGCTTTGCATGCGTTTCCAGTCTCCGTCCACGCACCACACCATGGGCGGTCTGAAGGTCGATACTGAGCGCCACGTCATCGATACCGACGGCGAGATCATCCCCGGCCTGTATGCGGCGGGCGAGGTCACCGGCGGCTTCATGGCGGGCAATCGCCTGGGCGGCAACGCTGTCGTTGAGATCATCGTCTCCGGCCGCACCGCTGCGCAGGCCGTGACGGCGGACGCCGAATAAGCCCTTTATCGGACGGACAATCGTCTGAACGAGTGCGCGGGACAATGGGAGTTATTCCCGTTGGCCCGATTTTTGGATTTTGGCCCGATTAGCGGACGGGCGAAGCCGATTGTTCCTTCGGAAACAAATAGGCCGTGCGGTTCGCCGGAGACAATTGAAGTCGTGGCTTATGACTTGACAAGCGGGTTATCGGCGTGATATAATTATCGAAGATAATTATTAGAGGTAATTAGTTTGAAGATTGAAAGCGTGAAACTGCTGCTGGACGTGTGCGCGGAAGCGGGTCACATGGAGAATATGCTGCCGGCGCTGCCGAAGGGCATCACGCCGCGCTGCATTCGGGTGATCGAACAGGTGGCGCTGCTCTCCCAGCGCGACGGAAGGGTGCGCGTCAGCAGCATCAGCGAAATGCTGGACGTCACACGGCCCGGTATCACGGCGGTTTTGCAGGAGCTCAACGCGGCGGGCTATGTGGATAAGGCCAAAGACGAGGCGGACAGCCGGGTGGTGTACGTGTCGTTGACGGATCGCGGCTGGGCGCTCTATCGCTCCGCGGTGGAAGAATACCACGCGCATCTCGCGGAGGTGCTCTCTGAAATCGGCGATGAAGGCGCGCAGACTTTGGCGGCGCTGGTCCGCCGCTCCATGGCGCTGGTCGCTCAGGATACAAAAAACCGGAATGCGGACGCATCCGGCGAAGAATAGAAGGAGGTAGATTTATGAAAAAGATTCTGTCCCTGGCGCTGTGCCTGATTTTGGCGTTCTGCGCCTGCCCCGCGCTGGCTGAAACCGTCTCCGTGACGGAAGAGGGCTTTGGCGGCGACGTGACGCTGACCCTGACCGCCGAGGACGGCGTGGTGACCGACGTGCAGATCGAAGGCCCCGGCGAAACCGCCGAGCTGGGCGGAATGGCCATGCCCGCGCTGGCGCAGGCAATTCTTGATGCCCAGTCTCCCTACGTGGACGCCTATACCGGCGCGTCCGTGACTTCCGCCGCCGTGCTGACCGCCGCTGAAAAGGCGTTCGCAGAGGCCGGCATTGAGGTTGAGGCCCCAGAAGCGGTGGTGGGCGAGGACGAAGAAGCCGCCTGCGACGTGGTCGTGATCGGCATGGGCGCTTCCGGCACCTTCGCTTCCGTGTCCGCCGCTGAAAATGGCGCGAAGGTCATTGGCATCGAGATGACCAACGGCTTGGGCGGCATGGGCAACGCCGCGCAGGGCATGTTTGCCATCGACTCCGTGCTCCAGAAGGAGCGCTATGGCGACGATCTGGGCTCCGACCAGCAATATTGGTTTGAGCACATCTTTGATCGCACCCAGTATTTGGGCAATGGCAAGCTGATCCGCACCCTCGTGAGCGAGAGCGCCGATACCGTGCAGTATGTGCTGGATCACGACATCGAGATGTACCTGTCCGCCCAGCCCCAGCAGATTGCGCACTTTGGCGAGACCATCGTGTACCATCGCTGGAACAATACTCAGCCCTTCGTGCACATGGCCGAGTATATTGAAAAGAACGACGTGGATGTGCGCTTCGGTACGCACGCGGACAAGCTGGAGCAGGCTGAGGACGGCTCCTGGAACGTGATTTGCACCAAGGAAGACGGCGGCAAGCTGACCGTGAACGCCAAGGCGGTGATCATGTCCACCGGCTCCTTTGCGGGCAACGAGGCCATGATGCGCGAGGCGCTGGGCGACGACGTGTATGAGGCGGCCTTCGTCATCGGCGGCTGCGACGGCACTGGCCTGCAGATGCTCTATGACAACGGCGCGGCTAAGGGCGAGCTGTTGACCATGAACCACGGCGTCGGTCCCCGCGCGGCTTCTACCCCGGATGGCGGCGGCATCAAGGTGGCCACTCAGTTGACCATGAATACCCCCATCCTGTGGGTTAACCGGCAGGGCAAGCGCTTTATGAACGAAGACCTGCTCAAGGACACCGTGTAGTTTTC
>JAFVBK010000060.1 GCA_017480045.1 Clostridia bacterium | reverse complement strand
GTGCCGTGGGAGAAGTTGATGCGGGCGATGTTCATGCCCGTCTGGCACATGGCGGTCAGGACCTCCTCCGACTGGCTGGCGGGGCCGATGGTGCAGATAATCTTCGTCTTGCGCATGGCGTTTCACCTCAAATTGTATTCATGAAAGCAAGCGGCGCTCGCTGGGTTCATTCTATCATAAGCGGAAGGACTATGTAAAGGTCCGCACGGAACTTAGCGGAATCTTGGCGGCGTCGTGAAGCGACTGGCTATGCCCGCTCCTCCCGGATGGCGTAGCTGGCGGTGGCGGCGATGGCGGCGAGGATCAGGTTCACGATCCACAGGGGCGCGTAGCCCAAGCCTTCGCGGACAAACACGCCGCCCAGAGAGGCGCTTGCAAACGCGCCGATTTGATGGCCCACCAGCGCGAAGCCATACAGCACCGCCAGCTTGCGCGCCCCGAATTTGCGGCTGATGGTACCGGAGGTGGGCGGCACGGTGGAATCGCCGGTCATGCCAAGCAAGGCCGTCATGACGAACGCGAAGGGAGCGGTTTTGGGCAGCAGCAGGAAGCACAGAGATATGCCTACCCGCAGGGCATATACGCTGCCCAGGACGTTCTTCATCTTGAATCTTGTTCCCAGGAAGCCGGTCAGTACCGCGCCCAGCATGGTCATTACGCCGTAGACGGTCAGCGTCAGCGAGGCGATATCGCCGGGGATGCCGTAGGAAAGATACTGGGAGAACAGGTGGCTTTCGATGATCGACATGTTAAAGCCGCAAGTGGAAAAGCCGATCAGGACGCAGATGTAGTCCCGATCGCTGAAGGCGTCTTTCAGGATCTGGAACAGGGATTCCTTTCCGTCCACTTCCGCCGCGGCCTGCGCCACGGGCTGATCCCTGCGGGTCATGAAGCCAATCCACAGGGCGATGGGGATCATCAATATGAAGGGCAGACTGAGCCGATTCAGCGTGAATTGGATGCCCCGTCCGGCGATCATGCGCTCCATCAGCGGCGCCATCAGCGAATCGCCCACGCCCGCGCTGGCCTGCACGATGCCGGAGACCATCGACGCGCGCCGCTCACCAATCAGCGGAGTGATGGCGCTCATCAGTATGGCATAGCCGATGCCCGTGGTGCCCACTGGCAGCAGAATTCCGAAGCAAAGCAGCAGCGCGGCGAAGGAGCGGCACAGCGGCGTCAAAATCAGTCCCGCCGCCGTCAGGCCCATGCCCAGCAGCATCACAAAGGCATTGGATTTCCTCAGCGCCAGCATGCCCATGAAGGGCTGCGCCACGCCGTACAACAGCGCGCCGACGCCGATGATGAAGCTGACTGCCGCATAATCCAGCCCCGTACGATCTACCAGGCTGTTCAGCATGATGCCGTAATTGTCGTGTACGCCCTGCATCACGGCAAATACCAGGCAAACCGCCGCCACCAGCAGGATGGAGCGCGTCAAGCCGCCCGTCGGCCTGGGGTTCAGATTTTTATCGGACATGCCGCGCCTCCTTGAATCATTGGCCGGTAATTTTGTGAAAACCAGAAAACCTTTCAGATTTTTTGCCGCCGGCGAACCGCGGGACCCCGCTTCGCGGCGGTCCGCTAATCGGGCCAAATCCCAAGAAAAAACGCTGACATCATTTGTCAGCGTTTTGGTGGAGCATACGAGACTCGAACTCGTGACCTCTACACTGCCAGTGTAGCGCTCTAGCCAACTGAGCTAATGCCCCGAACTGTGCGACGGGAGAGTATATGGTGGAGCATACGAGACTCGAACTCGTGACCTCTACACTGCCAGTGTAGCGCTCTAGCCAACTGAGCTAATGCCCCATCTCTCGACGACAGAAGCTATTATAACATAGAAACGGCGTTTTGTAAATACCTTTTCGCAAAATTTTGCGGAGTTGAACGAGAGATCAGCGGGGAGTAAGCGTGACGGCGATCTCGTCGCCGAAGGTCTTGCCGATTTTGCGGCGGATGTCCTTGCGCACGCCGATGATATAGCCCGGCGTGCCCATGCGGACCACCTGACCGTCGTAGGGCACGCCGTCGAAGGTGGCGCGCACGGCGAGGCGCCCCACGCCGTACTCGGCCCGGATGTCCACCGGCACTTCCACATAGGCGGCGTCCATATCGCCGCTTTGAAGCAGCGTCGCTTGAAACGCGTGGGTCATGGAAAGTGTCCTCCTACAGACTGGCGAACTCGAACAGCGTCACCTGGCTGGTCTCCGGGATGCCGTTCAGGCAGCCCGACAGCTTCAGCTGCTCCACCATCGATTTCGAAACCTTGCGGCGCACCATGTCGTCCTGGCTGATGAAGGGGCCGGCCCTGCGGGCTTCAACGAAGCTATCCGCCGCCGCCGCGCCGATACCCGGCAGCGAATTGATGGGCGGCAGGATATCGCCGTCCTCATCGATGATGAACTCCGACGCCTTCGATTTGTAGATGTCGATGGGCTTCAGGTGAATGCCCCGCAGGTTCATCTCGATCAGGATTTCGAGGATCGTCATCTCGTCGTCCTTCGTGGCCGTGCGCTCGGACTTGTCCAGCGCTTTGATGGCGTCGATCATCTCTCGCAGGGCGTCCACATCGCGGGTGGTCATGCGGGTGGCGTCGAAGCTCTCGGCATTGCGCGCCAGATAGCAGCAGTAGTAGGCCGCGGGGTAGAAGATCTTGAAATAGGCGATGCGCAGCGCCATGGTGACGTAGGCCACGGCGTGGCCCTTGGGGAACATATACTTGATCTTCTTGCAGGTCTCGATGTACCATTCAGGCACGTTCGCCCCGCGCATGGCGGCCTCCATCTCCGGCGTCAGGCCCCTGCCCTTGCGCACGGCTTCCATCGTCTTGAAGGCCATGGAGGCTTCCACGCCGCTGGAGATCAGCGCGTTCATGATGTCGTCGCGGGTGCAGAAGCATTCCCGCAGCGGGATGCCCTGGCGCACCAGATCCTGGGCGTTGCCCAGCCAGACGTCCGTGCCGTGGCTGAGGCCGGAGATGCGGATCAGCTCCTCCATGGTGCTGGGCCTGGTCTCCTTTAGCATGCCTCGCACGAAGCTCGTGCCGAATTCCGGCACGCCCAGCGTGCCGCTCTCCGCCACGCCCAGCTGCTCCGCCGTCAGGCCCAGGGCCTCCGGACCGGTGAACAGGCTGATGATGCTCTTGAACACCTCCGGGTCGTGCAGCGGCACGGCCTGCGGCGCGATGCCGGTGATGTCCTGGAGCTTTCGGAGCATGGTGGGATCATCGTGGCCCAGCACATCCAGCTTCACCAGCACGTCGTGCATGCTGTTGAAGTCGAAGTGGGTGGTGATGGTAGGGGTGCTCTGGTCGTCGGCGGGGTGCTGGATGGGGGTAAACTGATAGATTTCGTAGGCCTTTGGCAGCACCACCATGCCGGCGGGATGCTGGCCCGTGGTGCGCTTGACGCCGGTGATGCCCCGCGCCAGGCGCTCCATCTCGGCCTTAGGTAGGGAAATACCCTTCTCCTCGCAGTATTTCAGCACGTAGCCGTAGGCCGTCTTTTCCGCGATGGTGCCGATGGTGCCCGCGCGGAAGCAATATTCCTCGCCGAACAGCTCCTGGATGTAGCGGTGGGCGCGGGGCTGGTATTCGCCGGAGAAGTTCAGGTCGATATCCGGCACCTTGTCGCCCTTGAAGCCCAGGAATACCTCAAAGGGGATGTTGAAGCCGTCCTTGTTCATGGGCGCGCCGCAGACCGGGCACTGCTTCGGCGGCAGGTCGAGCCCCGTGGTATAGCGGGGGTCGGGGTTAAACTCGGTGTGCTTGCAGTTCGGGCAGGCGTAGTGGGGCTCCAGGGCGTTGACCTCCGTGATGCCGGAGAGAAATGCCACCAGCGACGAGCCCACCGAGCCGCGGCTGCCGACGATGTAGCCGTCCGACAGGCTCTTGGCCACCAGCTTCACCGCGATCATGTACAGCGTGGAGAAGCCATAGCCGATGATGGCCCCCAGCTCTTTGTCGACGCGCTTTTGCACAATTTCCGGCAGGGGGTCGCCGTAGAGCTCATGGGCCTTGTCGTTGACCAGCCTTCTCAGGTCGCCCTCAGCCTCCTCCCAGTAGGGCTGGAAGGTCTCCTTGCCCTCCGGATGGGGAATGAATATGCGCACGTCGCCGATCCGGTCGGCGATGGCGTTGGGGTTCTCGACGACCACCTGCCGGGCCACGTCCCGGCCCAGGTAGCTGAACTCCTCCAGCATCTCGTTGGTGGTGTGAAAGTACAGCGGGGGCTGCTCGTCCGCGTCCTTGTAGCCCTCCTTGGTGAGCAGGATGGCGCGATAGACGCTGTCGGTGGGGTTCAAGAAGTGCACGTCGCCGGTGGCGCAGACGGGCTTGTTCATGGTCTGGCCCAGCTGTACGATGCGCCGGTTCAGCGCTCGCAAGCCCTCGTCGTCCGCGACGGTGCCCTCCCGCTTCAAAAAGGCGTTGTTGCCGATGGGCTGGATCTCCAGATAGTCGTAGAAGGAGGCGATGCGCTTGAGCTCCGCCTCGTCCCGATCGTCCAGCACAGCCTGGAACAGCTCGCCCGCCTCGCAGGCGCTGCCCACGATCAGGCCTTCCCGATACTTGGCGATCAAGCTGCGGGGAATGCGCGGACGGCGGTGGAAGTAGTGCAAATGGCCCTCGCTGACCAGCCGGTACAGATTGGTCATGCCCGTCTGGGAGGCCGCCAGCAGGATGATGTGATAGCTCTGCTTGGAGGCGTCGGTGGGGAAGCAGGTGTTCAGCTGGCCCAGCCGGGTGATCTGCTTCTGTGCGATCACCTCGCTCAGCACCTTCACCAGCATCAGCCCCGTGGCCCGCGCGTCGTGCACGGCGCGATGGGCGTTCAGCAGCGAGATGCCCAGCTGCTTGCACATATTGCCCAGCTTGTGGCTGCGCAGCTGGGGAAATTGGTTGCGCACCAGGGCCAGCGTGTCGACGATGGTGAAATTGAAGGGCAGGCCGGCCTGCTTGAAGGCGCGGCGAAAGAAGGCCATGTCAAAGCTGGCGTTATGCGCCACCAGCACCGCGCCCTCGCAGAATTTGGCGAATTCCGGCATGACCTCCATCAGCGTTCGCTTGTCCCGCAGCATGGCGGAGGTGATGCCCGTGATTTCCACCACCCGCTCCGGCACGGGCCGGCCGGGATTGATCAGCTCGCTGAACTCGGCGACCTCCACGCCGTTTTCAATGCGCACGGCGCCGATCTCGATGATCTCGTCCGCGCGGGTGTTGAGGCCGGTGGTCTCCACGTCCAGCACCACATAAACGGCCCCGTCGAAGGTCTCGTCCCCGGCGTTTGCCACGATGCCGGCGTCGTCGTCGATCAGATAGCCCTCACAGCCGGGAATCAGCTTGATGCCGTGCTTTTTGGCCGCGCCGAAGGCCTCCGGGAAGGCCTGCACCACGCCGTGATCGGTGATGGCGATGGCCTTGTGCCCCCAGGCGACGGCCTGCTTGATCAGGTCGGTGGCGGAGGCGCAGGCGTCCATGGTCGAGTAGTTGGTATGCAGGTGCAGCTCCACCCGCTTTTCCGGGCAGGTGTCCATCCGCACGGGCTTGTCGGCGGGCACGATGTCGTCTACCATCAGCACCATTTGGCTGGCAAAGCTGTCGTAGCTGTACTTGCCGCGCACCTTTGCCCACTTGCCGGGCTTCAACCCCGCGCTCAGCGCCTCGGCCTGGGCCTGGACGCTGGCGGTGTTCTCCCGGCTGCGGCGGGCGCTCAGAAACAGCTTGCAGTTCACGGAGCCGGTGTAGTCGGTCATGGAGAACAGCACGATCTTCGTCTCGCCGTTCTTCGCGTCCCGGATGTCCAGGCTCACGACCTCGCCCTTGATGGTGCAGCGGCCCACGTCCTCGGTGATCTCGCCCATGTCGATGGCGGGATCGTGAATCACCTTGCCATACAGCGCCTCGCTGGGCGCGGATTTCTTCTTCGGCTCCGCGGCCGCGGCGACGGCGGCGTTGGCGGCAATCTGCTCGGCCTCGCGGGCGCGGGCCTCGGCGATCTCGCGAATGCGCTTTTCCTCGTCGCCGGTAATCTGTATGCGGGCGGTGGCCTTTATGCCGAACAGGTCGTTCAGCTTGTCGGCCAGGATTTTGTCCACCCCGCGGGCCTTCAAAAAGCCCGCGCCCTCGGCGCTGGATACGCATACCGTCAGCACGCCGTCCTTCAGCGCCCAGCCCTTGCCGTTCCAGTCGATGAAGGGCATGCAGCCGGGGCTTTCGTGGCGCACGAGGGACTTCATGATGGGGCTGGCGACGGATACGTCCTCCAGTACGCGCTCCCTGAGGGCCGGGTATTCCAGCTGCACCTTCACGCCCACGGCAGGAAACGCGCCCGCGATCAGCCGCTGCGCGCGTTCAAACTGGGCGTCGTTCAGAAGCCGATCGCTCCTGAGACGCACCCGCATCTGTCCCGTCTTTTTCGATATGCTCACCCGCGAGAGCGCCAGCTGCTCCGCCAGCGCCGGGTCCTCCTGGGCGATCAAATTCTTCCAGAGCTCTGCCATGGTTGCCTTTCGTAATTTCCGCGTCAATCGGTTTTGAATTCATCCCGCAGCAGCCTGTAGACCACGCAGTCCTTCCACTGGCCGTCGTGCCAGGTGTGGGCCACGAGCAGGCCCTCCTGGGTCATGCCGCACTTCTCCGCCACCCGGCGGGAGCCGAGGTTCTCCGCCAGGCAGGACGCCGACACGCGGCAGGCGTTGCCGTTGAATATGAAGCCCAGCGCCGCGTGGGCGGCCTCGGTGGCATAGCCTCGGTTCCAGCTTTCCGGGCGCAGAAAATAGCCCAGGCCGTAGTGCGCTCCCTCCGGCGTGCCGTCTATCACGTGCAGGCCCACGGCACCCAGCAGTTCGCCGGTCGCGCGATCCTCCACGGCCAGGTTGTAGCGCAGGCGCACATTTCGATCCGCGTCCCGCATCGCGCTGCGCAGATAGGCCTCGGTCTCGTCGGGATTGACCTTGCGCATGTCCGGTATGTACCAGGTGGCGGCGGGGTCTGAGAGGATTGCGTACAGCGGCTCCAAATCCTCCGGGCGGTGCTCCCGCAGGATGAGGCGCGGCGTCTCGATATGCACGGCGTGGGTGTTGAAGTCGAGATCGACGATGCCGGTCATTGGCCGCTCACCAGCCTGCGGATCTCCGCGATCAGTTCGGCGGCCAGATCGCCACCCTTGATCGCGCGCGGCGGCTGGTCCTTCACGAACAGCACGCCCGCGCCGTCCTTGCCCCCCGCCACGCCGAGGTCGGCTTCGCGGGCCTCGCCGGGGCCGTTGACCACGCAGCCCATCACCGCCACCTTCAGCGGTACGCGGATGTCGGCGGTCTCGGCGCGCACGCGGCGGGCGATGCCCTCCACGTCGATGCCGGTGCGCCCGCAGGTGGGGCAGGATATGATCTCGACGCCGTCCCGCCTGAGCCCGCAGGCCCGCAGGATCGAGAGTCCCGCCGGCACCTCCTGTACCGGGTCGCCGGACAGCGACACGCGGATCGTGTCGCCGATGCCCTCCAGCAGAAGCGCGCCGATGCCCACGGCGGATTTCACGATGCCCACGTCCGCCGTGCCGGATTCGGTGACGCCGATGTGCTGGGGATAGCCGCATGCCTTTGCCGCGAGGCGGCAGGCGGCCACCATCTTCTGTACGTCGGTGGCCTTGAAGGAGAGTACGATGTCCTGAAAGCCTGCCTTCTCCAGCATTCGCGCGTGGTTCAGGCCGCTCTCCACCATGCCTTCGGGCGTGACGCCGCCGTACTTCTCCAGAATATCCTTCTCAATGCTGCCGGAGTTCACGCCGATGCGAACCGGCACATGGTGGGCCCTCAGGCAGTCGGAAAGCTGGCGCACATGGGCCTCTCCGCCGATGTTGCCGGGGTTGATGCGCACCTTCGCGATGCCGTTCTCCACCGATTGTATGGCCAGCCGGTGGTTGAAGTGGATGTCCGCCACCAGCGGCACGGGGCTGCCGTCCACCAGGGCGCGCACGGCCCTGGCGCAGGCCTCGTCGTACACGGAGACGCGCACGATGTCCGCGCCCGCCGCCGCCATTGCGCGGATCTGCGCGAGGGTGGCTTCGACGTCGCGGGTATCGGTGTTGGTCATGGTCTGTACGGAAACCGGCGCGCCGCCGCCAATGGGGACGGGGCCGACGAATACTTTGCGGGTCATGGGTGATTCTCCTTCTATTGCTGAACGGATATAATCCGTTTGGCTGTTCTTGAAATTGGGAACGATTAGCGGACGGACCGCGAAGCGGTCGTCGCGCTGCCCGGCGCAGACCGCAGGGCTTCGCCGGACAGCGCTTCCACAAAGGAACGGATGATTTCAGAGGTTTCTCTCTCCGACAGGTCGGTATTATCGATTCACAAGATCGTCTATTGCAATATAAGAACAAACACTATGGGGACACCTCATCAGTCTGCTTTGCAGACAGCTTCCCCTCAAGGGGAAGCCTTTGAAAAAGCGGTGAAGCGGCCATGGGGGTTAAGCGCTCCGCTCGTCAGAAGTTGAACCCGCCCGTCACCAGCCGCGCGATGTCGTGGTAGGTCAGCACCACGAAGAGCGCCAGGATCAGCACCATGCCCACGGCGTGGACCATGCCCTCCTTCTCCGGGGGGATGGGCTTGCGGCGGATGGTCTCGACGATCAAAAACAGCAGCCGCCCGCCGTCCAGCGCCGGGATGGGCAAGAGATTCATGATGCCCAGGTTCAGGCTGATGATGTACATCAGCCACAGCACCATGTACAGGCCCTCCCGCGCCCTCTGGGCCACTACGGCGATGATGCCCACGGTGCCGGCGGTGTCCTGAAGGCCCTCGCCCTTGAATATCAGGTTTTTGAGGCTGTCCAGCATCATGCCGGTGGTCTCAACCATATAGCTGCCGGCCTCGCGGATGGACTCGAAGAAGTTGAAGGTGCGGCTTGAAAATACGATGCCGATCTGATAGCGGGTGGAGCCGTCCTCTGCCTCCACGGGCACGGCGGTCATCTCGTAGTCGAGGGTCTGGCCGTCGCGCTCAATGACGAGGTCGATGGGCCGGGTCATGTCGCCGGACTGCATCGTGGAGAGCATCAGGTTGACGCCCGCGGTGTCGTTGGTGAGCGCCACGCCGTTGACCTCGACGATCCTGTCGCCGGGCTCAAGCCCCGCCGCCTCGGCGGGCATGCCGGCCATTACCTGATCGATGGCGGGATAGGTATCCGCGATGAAATAGGCGTTGAGCATGATCGAGCAGACCACAAAGGCCAGCACGAAGTTCATAAACGGCCCCGCCAGCACGGTCAGGAAGCGCTTCCACACCGGCTGGTTGTTCATGGCGCGGGGATCGTCGTTGCGCTCGTCCTCGCCCACGAAGGCGCAGAAGCCGCCCAGCGGGATGGCGCGCAGCGAATACTGGATGCCCTTGCGCTCCCAGCCCAGCAGGCGCGGGCCGAAGCCCACCGAGAATTCCACGATGCCGATGCCGCAGAGCCGGCCCACGCAGTAGTGGCCGAACTCGTGCACCGTCACGATCACGCCCAGCATCACGATGGCGAGAAGGATATAGAGAATATTGACCAGCATTACAGCCTCCGAATGGTTTGTTGAGCCGCTTCCCGCGCCGCCGCGTCGGCGGCGTACACGTCCGCGATGGACGCGATGGGGGAGACGGGCACGCTCTGCAGCGCGGCGTCGATGATCTGGGAAATGCGCCCGAAGGGGATCTGCTCCCGCAGGAACGCGCTCACGGCCACCTCGTTGGCGCCGTTGAGGATCACCGGCGCGCTGCCGCCGGCCTTCAGCGCCTCGATGGCCATGCCCAGGCAGGGGAAGCGGTCGAGATCCGGCGCGGCGAAGTCCAGATGGCCGAGGGCGGCGAAGTCCAGGGGCCTGGCGTCGTAGGGCAGGCGGTTTGGATAGCCCATGGCGTAGCCGATGGGCCCGCGCATGTCGGGCATGCCTAGCTGGGCCAGCACCGCGCCGTCCTCAAATTCCACCATGCTGTGAATGACGCTCTGGGGATGAACGACCACGTCGATCTTCTCCGCGGGCATATTGAACAGGTGGTGGGCCTCGATGATCTCCAGCCCCTTGTTTACCATGCTGGCGCAATCCACGGTGATCTTGCCGCCCATGTTCCAGGTGGGGTGGGCCAACACGTCCCGCACGGTGGCGTTGTAGATGGCTTCCCTCTTCCAATCGCGCAGCGCCCCGCCGGAGCAGGTGAGCAGCAGCCGCTTGACCGGGTTGCCCTGCCGCGCCTGGAGGCACTGGAAGATGGCGGAGTGCTCGCTGTCCACCGGCAGCATGGGGATGCCTCCTTCGGCGGCCTTTTTCATCACCAGGTCGCCGCCGGTGACCAGCGCCTCCTTGTTCGCCAGCAGCACCCGCTCGCACACGTCCAGCGCGTGCCACACGGCGTCCAGCCCCGCGATGCCCACGATGGCGCACAGCGCGTCCTGGCACTTCGAGGCGATGAGCGCCCGCACCGTCGAATCCGGCCCGAAGAACCATTGGCAGAAGCGCAGGTCCTCCGGGATTTCCGCCGGCTCGACGGCCAGCGCGGCCACGGCGGGCCGGAATTCCCGAACCAGCGCGAACAGCTTTTCAGAGGCGCTGTGGGCGGTCAGGCAGTCGGCGCGAAACTGACCGGGGTAGCGGCGCACGATATCCAGCGCCTGGGTGCCGATGGAGCCGGTCGCGCCAAGTATGGCGATTGTTCTCGTCTTCATATTATAGTCCCGCAATCTTGAAGAATACATAGCAGGCCACGCCGCAGAACAGGATGCCGTCCATGCGATCCAGCATGCCCCCGTGGCCAGGGAAGATGGTGCCGAAGTCCTTGATGCCGCAGTGGCGCTTTACCAGCGAGGCCACCAGGTCGCCGATCTGGGAGAGCCCGCCGGCGATCAGCCCCAGCACCGCGAAGGCCCACAGCGGGGGCAGCGGCGCGGCGGCCAGCTGCGCCGCGATTTCCGGGAAGGAGGGCGCGATGCGCTGGGCGACCCAGGGCACCAGCACCGCGAAGCCCACGCTTGAGATCAGGCCCGCGATGGAGCCCTCCACGCTCTTCTTGGGGCTGATTTCCGGCGATAGCCGGTGCTTGCCGAAGCGCAGGCCGATGAACAGCGCGAACGTGTCGTTCACGGAGGCGATGAAGAACGTGAGTATCAGCGCCAGCGTGGAGACCAGCCGGGTGGGCAGATCCTGCAACGTGATGATCAGCGAGAAGAACAGCCCCGGATACAGCATCGGAAACACGGTGCTCATCAGGCTGTCGAAGGCGACCTTGCCCTTGAGGATGATGACCGTCATGGCCAGCAGCAGCCCCACGATCAGGGCGAACATGGGCGGGCTGATGGATTCAAACACGCTCACCTGCCCGGTCAGCTGGGCGTAGTAGGCCTGGGCCAGCACGGCCAGCACGCAGTAGGCATAGCCCGACCAGCGCACGGGATCATAGCCGATTCGGCGGAACGCGCGGTACATTTCGCTGGTGCTCATCAGCATGCTCACAAGCAACAGCGCGCGCAGCGGCCAGCCCTGGAACCAGATGCCCAGGGACATGATGATGATCAGTATGGCGGCGGTGATGACGCGCTTAATCAATTTACAGCCTCCTTGGAGAGAGAATGGCGTTGAGGATTGTGGTCACAATGCCGTGTCTTTTCCTTCGGATGCTTCCGCCGCGTCGGGGGTGGGATCTGCTTCCGCTGATCCCATTTGACGCTCCGCCTGCGGCGCTGCATCGTTTTTTTCTTCCGCGGGCCGCTGAACCGCCTCCGGCGCGATCTTTGCCGGTTCGCTCTGCCCGGCCACGCCGCCGAAGCGGCGGTCTCGCTCGGCGTAGATCCGCAGGCACTTCAGGTAGCGCGCCCGGTCGAAGTCGGGCCAGAGGCAGTCGTCAAACACCATTTCAGCGTAGACCAGCTGCCAGGGCAGGAAGTTGGAGGTGCGCTGCTCGCCGCTGGTGCGGATGAGCAGGTCCACATCCGGCAGGCCCGCGGTATATAGCTCGTCCGCGAAGGCGCTCTCGTCGATGGCCTCCGGCTCCAGCGCGCCGTCCCTTGTCCTTCTGGCGAGGCGCTGCGCCGCGCGGATCAGCTCGGCCCGCCCGCCGTAGTTCAGCGCGATGTTCAATTTCAGACCGGTATTGTCCTTCGTGCGGTTCATGGCGTTGATCAGCGCCTCGCGCTGGGGCTGAGGCATGCCGTCCACGTCGCCCAGGATGGTGATCTTCACATGCTTGGCGTCCAGCTCGTCGATTTCGCTGTTGAAGTACTTCAGCAGCAGGCCCATCAGGGCCCCGACCTCCTCCTTCGAGCGAGACCAGTTTTCCGTGGAAAACGCATAGAGGCTCAGCGCCTCGATGCCCCAGTCGTCGCTGGCGCGGATGATATCCCTGAGGGCCTCGGTGCCCGCGGCGTGCCCGGCGGAGCGGGGCATGCCGCGATTCGTGGCCCAGCGGCCGTTGCCATCCATGATGATGGCCACGTGCCTCGGCAGCTTGCTGGGGGGCAGCAGCTGGGTGGGGCCGGCGTCGGTGACGGGCGTCACCGTGATGTATTTGGGCTTCGGGCGAAACACGTCGTTCAGCATCCGGGTCAGCTTGTCGAAGAACATGGCGGGCACCTCCCTTGGGTTAGAGATTCCGGAAAAGGATAATTTCATTGTAGGGGCGGCGTTTCGCCGCCCGCCGGGTACAACCGATACGATATGTACGGGGCGGGCGCCGCAACGGCGCCCCTACAGGTGTCGTCGGATATATGGATGCGGTTCTGGAGCTTTGGCACGCGCCCGATCGCACGACGCGCCGGAAACCCGCGGACCGCGCGCAAAGCGCGCCATATCCGGGGTTATACCGACATGATCTCCTTTTCCTTGTCCGCGCCGATCTTGTCCAGCTCCTCGATGTGGCTGTCGGTGACCTTCTGCAGATCCTTCTCGGCGATCTTCTGATCGTCCTCGGTGATGTCGGAATCCTTCTTCATCTTCTTGATGACCTCCATCGCGTCGCGGCGGATGGAGCGGATGGCCACCTTGCCCTCCTCGACCATCTTCTTCACCTGCTTGCACAGCTCCTTGCGGCGCTCGCCGGTCAGCTCCGGCACCAGCAGGCGGATGACCTTGCCGTCGTTGGAGGGGTTGATGCCGATGTCGGACTTCTGAATGGCCTTTTCGATGGGGCCGATCATCTTCGGCTCCCAGGGCGCGATGACCAGCAGGCGCGGCTCCGGCGAGGAGATGTTGCCCACCTGGTTGAGTGCGGTGGGCGTGCCGTAGTAATCCACGGTGATCTTATCCAGAATCTGGGGATTCGCGCGGCCCGCGCGCAGGGTGTTCAGGTCCTTCTGGACCACGGCGATGGTCTTGTCCATCTTGCTGCCGGCGTTTTTGATGGTCTCCTTATACATTATTTCAACCTCCGCATTTTAAAGCGCATTGCACGCCATTATTTTCTGCTTATTATTGTAGCGTAAATGCGGGGAAATGGCAAGCACAAATTTTGCGGGCGGGCAAGGCGCGCCGATGCGGGAGGATATGCGGCATGTAACCAAAAAATAACGAAAATTCAAAAAACAAAGGTGCTAAGCTGAAAATAACGATGTCCGGCTTATGGCAGCGCTCCGCGCGACGGGATTCCGCGTCCCCGCGGGATCGCGGCGCGTGGCGTCCGCAAAGCCGGCGCGAACCAGAGAGGAGTATGGTCGCGATGAAAAAGATGCGTCTCGTGAAGCTGGCGCTGCTCTGGTCGATGCTGATGACGGCGGCGCTCGCCCCGTTTATGGGGGCCAACGCCGCGCAGAACGGTGATTTTGTCATTGAAGGCGGCAGGCTGATAAAATACACGGGCTCGTCCTCCCATGTCGTCATCCCGGATTCTGTGACGGTGATCGGCAAGGACAGCTTTTACACCTCAGGGGCCCAGTATGATTTGAACAGCGTCGAGATTCCCTCCAGCGTAAAGACCATCGAATCGGCCTTTTATGGATGCAAGAACCTGCATACGGTGTCCTTTTCCGAAGGCCTGGAGCGAATCGAGGGTACCGCCTTTTTCAACGGTCCCATTACTGCGCTGACCCTGCCGGGCTCTTTGAGCTACATAGGCGGGTACGCCTTTGGCGGCAATGCCATCGCTTCGCTGACCTTTACGGGGTCCGCGCAGCCGATGATCATTGAGACGTATGCGTTTGTCAACAATGATGAACTGACGGAGGTCGTCATTCCGGGAAACGTCAAGCGCATCGGCGACAGCGCGTTTTCCCTTTGCGATAAGCTGACGGAGGTTGTGCTGGAGCCCGGCGTGGAGGAAATCGGCGCTGAGGCCTTTCAAAACTGCGAGGTCCTGGCGCATATCACGCTTCCGGACGGCCTGAAACGTATCGGCGACCTCGCGTTTCACAAAAGCCCCCTGGAGGAGCTGCTCATTCCCGACAGCGTGACGTCCTTCGGGAAGCTGCACCTGGATGGCGGAAACGCCTATTTCCCGCCCTGCGCCACGCTGAAAAAGCTGCACTGGCCCGCCGGCGTGCCCGATATACCGGACAGTGAATTCGACCAGTACGCGGCGCTGGAGAAAGTCGAAATCCCGGAGGGCG
>JAFVBK010000059.1 GCA_017480045.1 Clostridia bacterium | reverse complement strand
GCATGGCCGAAGCCAATACCGCCGCCGCGCTGCCCGCGAACAGCATCGCCAGCGCCGCCGCGATCGCCGCGCGGGTGACGCGCGTCTTTTTTGATAGTTTGCTTGACATAATCGCTTTCTCTTCTATAAGTTCTGATTTGGCGCGGAGCGCCAAATCAGAATTCATCCATCATATTCATCGTCAAACGCCGCCTCGTCGGGCCGCTGGCGTTCACCGCTTTCCTCGAATCCCCATGGGTCGAGCCGCTCGGCCTTCACGCCGCCCATCTTCAGGCGCTCGATCAGCGCCATGGATTCCTCGCGGTCGTCGTCCGACACCCAGATCAGCTTCGTCGCGACGCCGGAGCGCTGCATTCGCAGGGCCATGTCGGCGATGCGGGTGGTCAGCCGCGCCGTCACCAACACCGCGCCGCCGGTGCGCTGGAAGCGCGCCAGCATCAGCGTCAGCACCTGCTCGTAGCCGTAGGGGCTGTCGAACTTCACCCGCAGCATGGCCTCCGAAAAGGCGGGAATGTCGGCGGGAAACTGGCCGTCGATCTCCCGCGGGCGCGCGCCCACCAGGGGCATGCGCACCGGGTAGCCCGCCCGCAGCTGGGCCTGGGCGGCGGAGAGAGACGCCTCGCAAATACAGTCCTCCAGCGTCAGCTGCTGATCCCGCAGGGCGGTGATCTCCGCCAGATCGGGAATGATCAGCGTGTCCGGGCGGGCGCTCTCCTCATAGGTGCGCACCATCAGCTCCCGCTTGCGCAGCGACAGCTTCCAGTGCACCTTCTTCAGCTCGTCGCCATCCTGCCAGGCGCGCACATCCGAGGGCGAGGCGTTATCCTCCGCGGCGCGGCTGCGAAATTCCGGGCCCTGATCGATGGTATTGAGCTGCAAGGGCTCCACATCCGTCACCCTCGGCAGCACCTCCAGCCTCACCAGCCGCGTGTCGGGGCTGCGGCGCAGGCGGACGAGGCCGAACACATCCTCCACGCTGATGCGGGTCACGCCCGCTTCGTAGACGCCGCGATGGGGACACTGGATCACCTGGCGAAAGGTGCGCTCCACAAAGGGCGGGCAGGAGACGTTGACCTCCTGCGTCGGCGCGTAGGCCGAGGGCACGTTCAGATGTATGCGTATGGCCGATACCGGCAAAAGGCAGCTGTGGCGCACGGTAAACACCGTCATCATCCGCTCGCCGCGGTTCACGCGCGTGCGCACGCCCTTGATGTCAAATTTCAGCGTCAAGAGCGTCCACAGCGCCGAGGCCGCGCCGAGCAGCAGCATCGCCAGCAGCGCGAGGAAGATCAGGTAGTAGAGGCGCGTGCCCGTGCTCAGCCCCGCAACCAGCATCGATGCCGTCACGAGCGCATAGCCCAGGCGGCGGGAGTTTAGAAAATACATTGCTACAGTTCCTTGTTTGTCGTGATCTGGTTTAAGCTTGGAGCGCAGGGCGCGGGCCGCAGGTTTGCCGCTGCCGCGATTTTGTAGGGCGGCGTTGCGCCGCCGCGAGGGATACCGACTCAATCTTTCCCCCGGCGCTCTTTTGCTCCCCACTTGCTCAGGGCCAGCTTCACTGCCCCTTGACCTTCACCGGCACCTGCACGTTCCCCATCACATTGGCGAGGATCTTCTGGGCCGTCATGTTGCGCATGCGGGCTTCCGCGCTGAGCACCAGACGGTGCGCCAGCACCGGCTCCGTCATCTTCTGAATGTCCTCAGGCCGCACAAAATCCCGCCCGTCCAGCAGCGCGCAGGCCTGGGCCGCCCGCAGAAGCGAAATCGCCCCGCGGGTGGAGACACCCAGCTGCAGCGCGCCGCTCTTGCGGGTGGCCGCCGCGATGGCGGAGACGTACACGCGAATCTCCTTGGCGGCGTACACCTTCTCCACCTCCTGCTGCAGACGGACGATATCGCCGCTGGTGCAGATGGGCTTCAGCTCCTCCATGGGGCGCTGACCGGTGGTGTAGCGCTCCAGGATGTCGGCCTCCTCCTGCGGCGTGGGGTAGCCGATGGACACGCGCATGAAAAAGCGGTCCAGCTGCGCCTCCGGCAGCGGATAAGTGCCCACGAAATCCACAGGGTTCTGGGTCGCCAGCACGATGAAGGGCTGGGGCATGGCGTAGGTCACGCCGTCCACGGAAACCTGGCCCTCCTCCATCACCTCCAGCAGCGACGACTGGGTCTTGGGCGAGGTGCGGTTGATCTCGTCCGCCAACACGATCTGGCTCATGATCATGCCGGGGCGATACTCCAGCTCGCCGGTTTTGAAGTTGGCGATGGAAAAGCCGGTGATGTCGCTGGGCGTGATATCCGGGGTGAACTGTATGCGCTTGAAGGAGCAATCCAGCGAACGGGCCAGGGCGCTGGCCAGGGTGGTCTTGCCCACGCCGGGCACATCCTCGATCAGCACGTGGCCCCGGCAGAGTATGGCCACCATCATCAGCTCTAAGGCGCTCTCCTTGCCCACCATGACCTTGCCCACGTTCTTGGTGAGCAGCTGGGCAAAACGCTGTGTAACCTGCATATCTGTGTCTCCTTGGTGATAAATCTCTGAATTGGACGGTTTCAGGCCCATATTTGGTTCCGGTTTGCCTTGTGGGCCATACAAATCCATGATCAGTATACCGTTTCCGCGCCCGATTTACAAGGAAAACTGTCCAAATCGGCAATCATGTGCTATAATGTTAAACAGGGCGCCGCATTTCCGCCGGTTTTCATAGAGAAGGGGGCATTGAGCATGATTCTGGGCATCGGGCTGGATCTGTGCCGGATCGAGCGCATCGCGCGGGCCATTGAGAGGCCGCGCTTTCTGGAGCGCGTGTATACGCCCGCCGAGCGCGCGCGGATCGAAAGCGCCGATGGCCAGCGCCGCGCCGAGATCGCCGCCGGCATGTTTGCCGCCAAGGAGGCCGTGGCCAAGGCGCTGGGCACCGGGTTTGCCGGCTTCTTTGCCGACGCCGTGGAGGCGCTGCCCGACGAGGCAGGCTGTCCCCACTGCGCGCTGAAGGGCGGCGCGCTGGAACGGGCGCGGGCCCTCGCCGGCGGACAGAGCTTTCGCCTGTGGGTATCCATCACCCACGAAGCGGGCCTCGCGGCGGCGACGGCGATCATCGAAACTACAAATTAAGGGGATAAATCGATGAAATCACTCATCTCTCCCGCGCAGATGCGCGACATGGAGCGGCGCTACTTCGCCGAAACCGGCACGCCCTCCATCGACCTGATGGAGACGGCGGCCCGCGCGCTGACGGATGCGATATTGAAGCGCTGGGGCGCGGGCGTCCGCGTCTATATCGCCTGCGGGCCGGGCGGCAACGGCGGCGACGGCTACGCCTGCGCCCGAATGCTGACGGAAGCGGGCTGCGCTTGCGCGGTGTTCCCCGCCGAGCCGCCCCGGACGCCGGACGCGATCGAAAACCGGCGGCGGGCGCTGGAAATGGACATTGACGAGCTGGCCCCGGACGGCGCGCCCGGCATACCCGATCTGTGGGTGGACGCGCTGTACGGCACGGGCCTGTCCCGCGCGCCGCGGGGCGCCGCGGCGGCATTGATCGAGCGCATGAACGCCGACGCCGCCGGGGGCAGCCGGATAATCGCCGTGGACATTCCCTCCGGGCTGAACGGCGCCACCGGCGCGGCCTTTTCGCCCTGCGTCCGCGCCGACGTCACCCTCACCTTCCAGTTTGCGAAGACCGGCCACCATCTGGCGGACGGGCTGGACGCCTGCGGCGAAATCGAGGTCGCCGACATCGGCATCCCCTCGACATTCCATCCCTCGGATATGGCGGCGCTGCTGTCGCCGGAGGAGGCGCGGCTGGCGCTGCCGCCGAAGCCACGAAACGCCCATAAGGGCAATAACGGCCACCTGCTGATCGTCGCGGGCTCCCTGGGCATGGCGGGCGCGGCGGCGCTGTGCGCCCAGTCGGCGCTGCGCTCCGGAGCCGGGCTGGTCACCATCGCCTGTCCCGCGTCCATCGTGCCGATTCTGCAAACCCTGGCTCCCTGCGCCATGTGCCTGCCGCTGCCGGAGATGGACGGTGCGGCTTCGGATGAAGCCGTCGAGGTCCTCGCGCCCGCCCTGGCCGGCAAGAGCGCCGCCGTCTGCGGCTGCGGACTGTCGCGAAAAGCATCTCCGAAGGCATTAAAGCTGCTGCTGGAGTGCGGCGTCCCAACCCTGTTCGACGCCGACGGGCTCAATCTGATCGCCGAGAATCCGGCGCTGAAGGCGCTCCTGAAGCCCCATCACTTGATCACGCCCCATCCCGGCGAGGCCGCCCGACTGCTGGGGCGGCGCATCGAGGATCCCATCGCGGACGCCTTCGCGCTGCGGGCGCTGGGCTGTCAGGCCCTCTTAAAGGGCGCGACCAGCGTCGTTCCCGTGGGCAGCCGCGCGTGGCTGAGCGCCAGCGGCGGCTGCGGCATGGCCAAGGGCGGCAGCGGCGACTGCCTCGCGGGGCTGACCGGTGGGCTGAT
>JAFVBK010000058.1 GCA_017480045.1 Clostridia bacterium | reverse complement strand
GTCGCCCTACTTACAGAACGAGTTGCGCACGTATGTAAGAGTCAATTCAATGAACAATGGTAGTGGTGTTTCCCTTTCGGATTTCAATGAGATCAGTAAGAAGTGAAAATGTGTGCAAAAAAGACCCCGTTAGGGGTCTTTTGCAGCTTTTCCTAGGCCGCAGCCTTGCCGCGCTTGCGCACGACCTGCATCACCACGCCGATGGCGATGACGCCCAGGCCGATGAAGTCGGTCAGCGTGCCGGGAATGATCAGCGCGAGGCCGCCGCCGACGCACAGCAGGCGCTCCAGGATGTTCATGCCCGTCAGCAGGTAGCCGGAGAGACCGGCGGCGACGCCCACCATGCCCAGCGTGGCGGTGATGGTGATCAGGATGACCTCATACCACACGGTATCGATGAACAGCAGCGCGGGGCTGGCGGCGAACACGAAGGGAATGATGAACGCGCCGATGGCCAGTCGCGTGGCCGTCACGCCCGTCTGCATCGGCTTGCCCTTGGCGATGGCCGCGCCCGCGTAGGCGGCGAGGGCCACCGGCGGGGTGATGTCCGCCACGATGCCGTAGTAGAACACGAAGAAGTGGGCCGCGATGGCCGGCACGCCCATCTGAATCAGGATCGGCGCGCAGGTGGAGGCCATGATGCAGTAGGTGGCCGTGGTAGGCACGCCCATGCCCAGCACGATGCAGCAGATCATCGTCAGGAACAGGCCCAGCAGCATCGAGTTGCCGGACACGCCCACGATGGTGTTGATCAACCGGTTGGCCAGGCCCGTAACGGTGATGCAGCCGCAAATGCAGCCCGCGATGCCGCAGGCCACGGCCACGGTGACGCAGGAGCGCCCGCCGGCCTCCAGGGCGGAGAAGATGGTCTTGGGGGTAAAGGAGCTGGGGATTTCGCCCGCCGCGGCGGAGGAGCTGTCCTGCGCGGCCCGCTTGTAGTAGCCGGTCAGGTTGTTGATGAAGCCCACCACGATGGCCACCACGATGGCCACGGCGGCGGAGAACTGCATCGTGCGGGTGTTGGAGCACACCAGATAGATCAGCACGATCAGCGGCAGCAGCAGGTAGGTGTCCTTCAACAGGCTCTTGAACCGGGGCAGCAGGGACTTGTCGATGCCCTTCAGGCCCAGCTTCTTGGCCTCCAGGTGCACGGCGATGAAGATGCCCAGGAAGTATAGGATGGCGGGCACGATGGCGCGCACGATGATGTTGGAATAGGGCACGCCCAGATAGTCGGCCATCAGGAAGGCGGCCGCGCCCATGATGGGGGGCATGATCTGCCCGCCGGTGGAGGCGGCGGCCTCGACCGCGCCCGCGAATTCGGACTTGTAGCCGGTCTTCTTCATCATCGGGATCGTGACCGAGCCGGTGGTGACGGTGTTGCCCACGGAGGAGCCGGACACCATGCCGCACAGCGCGGAGGAGATGACGGCCACCTTCGCCGGGCCGCCGGCGAAGCGGCCGGTCAGGCTGTTGGCCAGGTTGATGAAGAACGCGGACACGCCCGTCTTTTCCAGGAACGCGCCGAAGATGATGAACACTACGATGTACTTGCTGCACACGTTGACCGGCGTGCCCAGAATGGCGTTTTCACCGTAGAACATCTCATAGCTGACCTGCGACAGGTTCTTGCCCTTGAAGAAGGTGTAGGCGATGAAGAAGATGGCGACGCACAGAATCGGCACGCCCACGCTGCGGCGGCAGAGCTCCGCCAACGCGAGGATGCCCACGACGGCGAGGATGATGTAAAACGGCTCCGTGCGCAGCACGCGGGTGCAGGCGGTCAGTATCGACTGGGCGTTGAAGGCATAGTAGAGGAACGCGCCGCCGCCAAGCACCATCAGGATGATGTCATACCAGGGCAGGCTGTTGGGCTTCACATAGCCCTTCTTGGCCGGATAGGTTAGAAAGCCTATGATGATGACCAGCCCCATGAAGGAGGTCATGCGCGCCTGCTCCAGCAGGTTGGCAAACAGCGTGACATAGATGCAGAACAGGGAAAAAGCCGCCAGGATACAGGATACGATGATCTTCGGCGTGCCCTCCCAGATGCGCGTGTTGGATTCGCGGTCATACTTGCGCATGACGGCCTCGACATCCGCCGCGGTGCCCGTGGAGGTGTCGATTTCCGGCGCGTTCAGGTTCGGATCCTGTGGTTTGTTGCTGGCCATGGGGTCAGCCTCCTTTCAGGAAGTGTGGAGTATGGAGAGTGGAGTGGCGGCGCAAATCCCAGTGGATTTGTTGAGAATGGGAAGAGCTTATGAATCCCAATATAAGAAATTCGCGAGGATTTCCACATGAATTCCACGCTCCGCATGCCGCTCTCAACTCTTAAAACGGGGCTGCGGCATACCTACCGCAGCCCCGAAAGTCTGCTTATGGAGACGCTGGCTTATTCAGCCGTCTCAACCTCGATGCCGTTCTCGGCGAAGTACTTGGCGGCGCCGGGATGATAGGGCAGGCCGCAGGTGGAGGCGTATTCCAGATCCAGCTCCGCGCCCTTGGCGTGGGCCTCGGTGATGGCGTCCTTGTTCTCAAAGATGGTGGAAACGATGGCATAGGCCTCGTCCTCGGTCACATCTCCATTGGCGATGATGGTGGCCTTCACGCCCACGGTGATGGCGTCCTCGTCGATGCCGTCATAGGTGCCGGCGGGGATGACGCTCTTGGTGTAGGCGCTGGAGATCTCCTGCAGCTTTTCCACGTGCTCGTCGTCCAGGCTGATCAGATAGGCGCCCTTGGTGGTGCACAGATCGACCACAGCGGGGGTGGGCGCGCCGGCCACGACGAACGCGGCGTCGATCTTGCCGTCCTTCAGGGCCTCGGCGGAATCGCCAAAGCTGAGGTACTGGGGATTGATGTCGGCCTCGGTCATGTCATAGGCGGCGAAGAAATCCATGGCGTTGAAGTACACGCCGGAGCCCGCAGAGCCGATGGACACGTTCTTGCCCTTCAGGTCCTCGACGGTCTTAATGTCGGGGTTGCAGGTGACCAGCTGCACGGTCTCGGTGTACAGCGCGCACAGGGCGGTGAAGCTGGTGACGGGCTTGCCGTCAAACTGCTCGAAGCGAATGCCGTTGTAGGCGTAGTTCGCCACGTCGTTCTGCACGAAGCCCAGCTCGGCGTCGCCCAGATCCAGCTTGTCGATGTTGTCCTGCGAGCCGTTGCCCGCGACGGCGGTGACGGCCACGTCGGAATTGTTGGTGATGTACTGGGCCAGCACGTTGCCGAAGGCGTAGTAGGTGCCGGACGTGCCGCCGGTGGTGAAGGTCAGTTCCGCCAGCGCGGCGGTGCAGGACAGCGCCAGAACCAGCGCGATCACGATGGAAAGCATCTTTTTCATTCTGTGTTCCTCCATTTTCAGCCGGAAGGACCGGCCGTTTGATGATTGTATTATACAATAAATGCCCCCGAAACGCAATAGAGAACTGCCAACCAAAGTGTTAAAAGTTGCAATTTGCCGCCATAAATCGACTTTGTTCGGAGTTTTTGCATAATATCAAAAATCGGGATGCTGAAAATTTTGCGTGGTAAATGAATAATTATGCGAAAAATAAGTGTATTTATACGGATAGCGCAAATGGGAAACGGGGAACAGGAACTGCGGTCTGGGAATTCGAAGGCATTTCCGATTTCCGGCTCCTGATTCCTCGTTCCCTACCCGCTGCGGACTTGATTTATTAACACGAATGCACTATCATATATAATGTACGAATTTTCATGCGACGGAGGATTGCGTTTTGAAATACGACCAGAGCCGAATCCGCAATTTCTGCATCATTGCCCACATCGACCACGGCAAGTCCACGTTGGCGGACCGCATTCTCGAAAAGACGGGCGTGATGAAGCTGCGGGACATGACCGATCAGGTGCTCGACTCCATGGAGCTGGAGCGGGAGCGGGGCATCACCATCAAATCCAAGGCGGTGCGCATGCCCTACACGGCCAAGGACGGCCAGGAGTATATCCTGAATCTGATCGACACTCCCGGCCACGTGGACTTCACCTACGAGGTGTCCCGCGCGCTGGCGGCCTGCGAGGGCGCGGTGCTGGTGGTGGACGCCAGCCAGGGCATCGAGGCCCAGACGCTGGCCAACGTCTACATGGCGCTGGAGCACGATCTGGAGATCCGCCCGGTCATCAACAAGATCGACCTGCCCTCGGCCCAGCCGGAGGTGGTGAAGGGCGAGATCGAGGACGAAATCGGCATCGACTGCGAGGGCTGCCCGCTGGTCTCCGCCAAGCAGGGCATCGGCATCGAGGACGTGCTGGAGGATATCGTGCAAAACGTGCCCGCGCCTCAGGACGACCCGGACGCGCCGCTTCAGGCCCTGATCTTCGATTCCTACTACGACAACTATCGCGGGGCCATCTCATCGGTGCGGGTGAAGGCCGGCAGCGTGAAGGTGGGCGACCGCATCCGCATGATGGCGGGCAACCGGGAGTTTGACGTGACCGAGGTGGGCGCCTACCTGCCCCTGGGCTACAGTCCACGCGAGAGCCTCTCCGCCGGCGAGGTGGGCTACATCGCCGCTTCCATCAAGGATATCGCCGACATTCACGTGGGCGATACCATCACCCTGGCGACCAACCCCGCCGTCGAGCCGCTGCCGGGCTACAAGCCGGTGCTGCCGATGGTCTACTGCGGCATCTATCCCGCCGACGGCGCGGACTACGAGAGCCTGCGCGACGCGCTGGAGAAGCTGCGCCTCAACGACGCGGCGCTTTCCTACGAGCCGGAGACCTCCGTGGCCCTGGGCTATGGCTTCCGATGCGGCTTCCTGGGCCTTTTGCACATGGAGATCATCCAGGAGCGCCTGGAGCGTGAATTTGACCTGGACTTGGTGACCACCGCGCCCAGCGTGGTCTACAAGGTGATCAAGACCGACGGCGAGACCGTTTACATCGACAACCCCACCAACCTGCCCACCGCCCAGGAGATCGACTGGATGGAGGAGCCGATGGTGGACGCCCAGGTGATTACGCCGCAGGATTTCGTGGGCGCGATCATGGAGCTGTGCCAGGACAAACGCGGCACCTTCCGGGACATGAAGTACATCGAGGGCGGGCGCGTGCTGCTCAAATACGACATGCCGCTCAACGAGGTCATCTACGATTTCTTCGACCAGCTCAAGAGCCGCACCCGCGGCTACGCCTCCTTCGATTACGAGCTGAAGGGCTATGAGCGCAGCGACCTGGTGAAGCTGGACATGCTCCTGAACGGCGAGCAGTGCGACGCGCTGTCGATCATCGTGCACCGCGACCGGGCCTATCCCCGCGGGCGCAGCATCGCTGAAAAACTGAAGGAGGCCATTCCGAGGCAGCTGTTTGAAATTCCCATCCAGGCCGCCATCGGCGGCAAGGTGATCGCCCGCGAAACCGTGAAGGCCCTCAGAAAGGATGTTCTGGCGAAGTGCTACGGCGGCGACATCAGCCGCAAGAAGAAGCTGCTGGAAAAGCAGAAGGAGGGCAAGAAGCGCATGCGCCAGGTGGGCAGCGTGGCCGTGCCCAGCGAAGCGTTTATGGCGGTTTTGAAGATGGATTAGAGATTAGATGAACGCGGGCGATAGCTGTGCTCGCACTGTTTCACAAGGAGTTTCGATGCTGCCGTTGTCACTGTACATCCACATTCCGTTCTGCGCGTCGAAGTGCGCCTACTGCGATTTTGCCTCCTTTCCGAACCGGGAGGGGGAATGGGCGCGGTACTTTGAGGCGCTGTGGGCGGAGCTGGAATCCTGGCGAAGCGCGCTGCGGGATCGCGAAATCGCCACCGCCTTCATCGGCGGGGGTACGCCTACGCTGGTGCCGGCGGCTAACATCGTGGAGACGCTCGCGCGGGCGCGGGCGCTGGCGCGATTTGCCCCGGACGCGGAGATCACCGTCGAGGGCAATCCCGGCACGCTGACGGCGGAGAAGCTGGCGGCCTGCCGAGCGGCGGGCGTGAACCGGCTGAGCCTGGGCGCCCAGAGCTTTGACGGCGGGCTGCTGAAATCCCTGGGGCGCGTCCATGCCGCCGCGCAGATCGGCGAGGCCGTGGGCATGGCCCGCGACGCGGGCTTTACGAACATCAATCTGGACCTGATGTACGCCCTGCCGGGGCAGACGATGGCGCAGTGGCGGGCGACGCTGGACGCCGCCATCGCGCTCGGCGTGCCGCACATTTCCGCCTACAGCCTGATCGTGGAGGACGGCACGCCCATGGCGGCGCGGGTCGCGAGCGGCGCGGTGGCGCTGCCGGAGGACGAGGCGGTGAACGCCATGCAGCGCGAGGCGGTAGCGCGGCTCGCGCGGGCGGGCTACGAACGCTATGAAATTTCCAACTACGCGAAGCCCGGCTATGCGTGTCGCCACAACCTGGTGTACTGGAACCGGGGCGAATACTTGGGGCTGGGCTGCGCGGCCCACTCGCTGGTGAGGGACGAGCGCTTTTCCAACCCAGACGCGCTGGAGGAATACCTTTCGGGCGTTCGGAGGATCGACGCCCAGCGCCTGACCCAGGCCGACGCGATGGAGGAGACGCTGATGCTGGCCACCCGCACGGCGCGGGGACTGGATATGAACGCCTGGCGCGAGACGTTCGGCGCGCCCTTTGAGCGTGGGCGCGAGGGAACGCTGAAAGGGCTGGAGCGGGGCGGATTTATCGAGCTGGAGGACGGCTTTTTGCGCCTGACCCTGCGGGGGATGGAGGTGCAGAACGCCGTGGTACTTGAACTACTGGAGGCATTGACATGAAGAGGCGGTTGATCGCGCTGGCGCTGCTGCTGGGGCTGCTGGCTTTGCTGGCGCACTGCGCTGGCGCGGAGGCGTCCGGCGAGGCCGCGGACATCACCAGGAAGTGCGGGTTCAAGGTGTCTGAGGGCGACAAGGACAAGATGTTTGACAGCAGCGTCCGCACTGCATGGTCCTTCAGCCACCGGGATGCCTACGTGGGCATCAAAATCCCGGCGGACACCACGGCGGGCTGTCTGCTGGTGGAGTGGTTCTACGATCCCACCGGCTACGAGCTGATCGAGTACGACGCCGACTTGAACGTCATCCAGCAGCGGGACAAGACCGCCTCCTTCCCCAACATCTATACCGTGCTGCCGCTGCTGCCTCAGACGAAGTATATTCAGCTGAAGCTGACCCGCACCGACCAGAAGATCTGCAATCTGAAGGTCTACAGCGCGGGAACGCTGCCCAGGGACGTGCAGCAGTGGCAGCCGCCGGTGGACAAGGCCGACCTGATGGTCGTCTCCACCCATCAGGACGACGAGCTGATCTTTCTCGGCGGCACGATCCCCTACTACGCCACGGCGCTGAAGAAGCCCACCGTGGTGGTGTACATGGCCAACTGCAACCGCCATCGCCGCTATGAGGCGCTGAACGCGCTGTGGAAGATGGGCGTGACCAACTATCCGGATTTCATCAACCTGGAGGACAAGAAGGTCGGCTCGATGAAGGAGGCCGTGGCCCTCTGGGGCGGCAAGGACAACATCCTCAGCCTGCTGGTGGCGCGCATCCGCCGCTACAAGCCGGAGGTGATCGTCACCCAGGACCTGAACGGCGAGTACGGCCACAACCAGCACAAGGTGACCGCTCAGGCGATGATGTACGCCATCGACGCCGCCGCCGACCCGGAGCAATATCCCGAATCCGCGGAGGTCTACGGCGCGTGGCAGGTGAAGAAGCTCTACCACCACCTGTACAAGGAAAATGAGATTGAGATGGACTGGGAGACGAAGCTGGACAGCCTGAACGGCTATTCGCCACTGCAGGTGGCCCAGATCGGCATGAAGGAGCACGCCTCCCAAACCCAGTATTACGCCGTCAAGAGCCACGGCACCTACGACAACTCCAAGTTCGGCCTGTATTTCACCACCGTGGGGCCGGACGCCGAAAAGGACGACTTTCTGGAAAACATCGATCCGAACGCCAGCGCGGATTACGTCGCCGCCCACGCGGCGGAGATCGCGGCCTATCCCATCTGGCCGGAGCTGGACGCGGAGGACGTGAGCGCCACGGAGGCGGACGCTGAGAGCGAGACCGACACCGCCGAGGCGGAGGATCTATCGGAAGACCGGCTGGAGGCCGCTGACGCTGACGAGAGCTTCGCGGACGCGACCGACGACGCCGACGCGGGCGATGGCGATGGCGCAGCCGCGGCTTCCACCGCGGCGCCGGAAGCGGGCGAGGCCCAGCCCCTGCCCACCGCTCAGCCGC
>JAFVBK010000057.1 GCA_017480045.1 Clostridia bacterium | reverse complement strand
GATTATCAATCGCCACCATTTAAAAAGTGGCGGTTAATAACCGCCGCTACAAATTGGGGCTCCATCGCATACGGAGGTTAGAGTGTGTTTCTAAAATCCTGAACATGCAATTTCGGCGTCTTTTCTGCCAAAACTGCGTTGTCAAACCTTGACTTGCCGCCAGCGAGGCTGGGAATCCAGAGGATTCCCAGGTCGCCTTTGGCGGCTGACTTGGTTGAATCAATGATTCAACCAAGTCACCATGCCTGCGGTTTTCCGCCTTGTTTTGACGGAAAATCCGCTCGAACTTGCACATCCCCGACTTTAGAAACACACTCTAGGTTCAATGAACCGAAATTGAGTACGCGCATCTGTTTAACCTCCCCTGCTTCATCCTCGCGTCGGGCATGCAGCCCGTCACGCCCAGTATTTCTCCCCGAGGTTGCCCTTGGAATCAAAAGACAGTTCCTCTGGGTCCGAAAGTATAGTGACGGCGGGGTCACGCACGGCCTCTTCGAGCAGCGCCTCGGAGATGTGGAATTGTTCCAGCGAAAGCGTGTTCCGGATCCACACCGCCCGGAACGCCCGCGGGTCTTGCCCGGAGAAGGACAGCCGCATCGCCAGCTTGAACGCGAGCCGATCACTGGGCATCACGACTGGTATCCTGCATCCCTCCGCGCCGCGAGAGGTAATCGCGTTGGGATAGGTCGCCTCGAAGCTGAATTTCTCGAAGGCACGCCGCGTCGTGACCTCCGCCAGCCCCAGTCCCGTACCATTGCCATGGGACTTGTCGGTGATGTCCAGCACGGCGACGCTCTTCACGTGCGGCCGCGCAGGCGGCAGGTAGGGACTGCGACCGGTGACGTTCGAGTCCATACCCGATCCGCTGATGTCCTTGCCGATCTCCTGGACGATCAGGGAATCGAGGTCGTCGAACGGGAGACCCGGGAGCTGTACCCGCGCGATCTCCAGCAGCCCGGGCTCCTCCTGGGGAATCCGCTCCGCGGGCACGGCGTCCAGTCGAAGGGTATGGTGATAGAAGTCTTCGATGACGGACACGGCGAACAGCACGTTCGCCTTCTCCAGGACGCAGGACCCGAATTCCCACACGTTTTGCGCCATGCGGCCAAAGCCCATGCTATGGCAGATGTTGGCGCCGTGCTGCTTGCCCAGGCCGATGGCCATCATCTTCATCAGCCCGCTTTCCACCCTGCCGCGGAAGTCCGTATGCGGCTTCACGCGACCCACCACCACGATGCCGTCCGCCTCGAAGGCGTTCCTGTCGATGTGTACCGGCAGTCCGGAGGCGCTGTCGCCGATGCGGACGGTCTCCATCGACGAGACGATCGCGCAGCCCAGCGCCGCCTCCGTCAGCCCGTAGCCCTCGAGCACCGCGCGCTGGCCCTGGGCCGTCGCGCCGCCGTGGCTGCCCATCGAGGGCACGATGAACGGCTCGGCGCCGCAGGCCTTCACCTCGGCAACGATCGATTGGAAGATCGGCACCATATCGCCCATCTCCCGGCTGCCCGCGGTGATGGCGACGCGCATGCCCGGCAGGACGCGCCGAAGCACGCCGCGCCCGCGCAGCGCCTCAGCCATCGCCCGGGGGATATCCATCGGCTCGGCGCGCCCGATGGCATACGCCGCCCTGGCGAAGCGGGGCAGCCGCGTTCCGGCGAGCAGCTGTTCAAAGACATCCCGCATCCGTCATTCCTCCGAAGCCCCCGTCCGGGGCACCAGCGCGAACGGGCGTATGGGCGAACCGGAGCCCTCCCGTATCTTCAGCGGCGCCGCGACAAAATAGAACCGGTCAGGCAGCAGCGCCAGGTTCTTCAGCACTTCGATCAAGAAGATGCCGTTGGGCAGCCAGTATTCAAAGTGGCCGTAAGACTCCAGTTCCACGCCGTCCCGGATCGGCATGTCGCAGGACGTGGTATCGCAGCCCACCGCCTTCACGCCCCGATCCAGGAACAGCCTGGCTGCCTCCCGGGACAGGCCGGGCTCGTTGGCGACGAAGTACTTCCAGTCCCCGTCCGTGCGCCAGTATTTCTCCCAGCCGAAATTCAGTATGGCGATCTCCCCCGCGCCGACGGCGGTTCCCATTTCACTTTCCAGCGCCAGTATCTCCTCCACTCCGGCGGTCTCGCCCGGTTTGAGGCCGTACCTGCACAGGTCGTACTTCACGGCCTGGCCACAGATCATCGTGACGGGATAGGTGTCGATGGTGCTCTCCGACAGCCGGGAAACCGTGTGTGCTGGCGCGTCCACGTGGGTGCCCGTGTGTTCGCCCATCACCAGGCACTGGTTGTAGAAGCCGTCGTGCTCGTGGGTACAGGTCTTGGTGATGGCCACATGCGGGTGGTTCAAACAGCGGGGCATGTCGTTTTCAATCGTGTGAGACAGGTCGATCGCGTCAAAGCCGTCCAGGACCTCCTGGAGTGCGCGCAGCCGCTCGAACATGGTTTCAGCCTCCCTTGTCGGCAAAACGTTCCTATAGGTAAAAGCCGGGGCGTATGGTGACGACCGATCCGTGGATCAGCCGATGCTCCTGCTCTGCCGCTTCCTGATGATCGTCACCAGGGAGATGGAGAACAGCAGCAGGCCGCCCTGCACCAGGTCGAACGCGAAGCTGGGCGCTGCCATCATGGTCATGCCGAAGCTGATGATGCGCAGCAGGAACGACGCCACGATGGTGCCGGGGATGTTGTACACGCCGGTCTTGATGAACGTCGCTCCGAGCATCAGCACGGTCAGGGCGTTGATCAGCGCATCGGAGCCCATGTAGGGGGTGGCGCTGTTCAGCATGGAGGTCTGCAGCACGCCCGCCAGCGCACACAGCAGCGCGCAGATCAGGAACGCCTTGATCTTCTGCTTGCCCACGTTCACGCCCACGTAGTTGCAGGTCGTGGGGCTGGAGCCGACCGCGTACAGCAGCTTGCCGCTCTTGGTGCGCTCGGAGAATATCCACATGATGACGCCGATGACCGCCGTCACCACCACGCAGACCGGGATGATGCCGAAGAAATATCCCTGTCCCAGCCAGGTGTAAACCGCCGGCCAGCGGCGCGAGGAGATGCTGCCGCTGTTCGTCATCCACTTGGTGATGCCGGTGGCGATCAGCGAAGTGCCCAGCGTGGCCACGAACGACGGGATCTTGACCTTGACGTGCAGGAACACGTTGATCAGGCCGTAGCCCAGTACGATCAGCAGCGAGAACAGAAGCACGGGCACGTACAGGGTCGAAAATGCCGCCTTGTCCAGCACCTTGCCGAGCACCACCGCGGCCACGGCCAGCTCCCTGCCGACAGAGTAATCCGTCTCGCCCACGCACATGATGAGCGTCTCGCCCATGCCCACCAGCGCGAGTATGCAGGTGGAACTCAGCATGGACATCAGGTTGTTGACCGACCAGAAGCGGGGACGCATGATGCCGAAGAATATGAAAATGACTATCGAAAACAGCCCCAGCCAGTACTTCACGACAAAATT
>JAFVBK010000056.1 GCA_017480045.1 Clostridia bacterium | reverse complement strand
TCTATCGCTGTTCCCCATCGGCAGCGGCGGCATGGTTCTCACGAACCCTTTGAACGAGCCAGTCCGTGCGCAACGTGCGCGGACGGCGAGTTCGGGTTCTGAAACCATGCCGCCAAAAATCCCGTCCCCTGATACAACCTCTCTGTCCCTGCGTGCCTCCGTCCCTGTCACCGAAGGTGACTGAGGGGTTGTTGCATAGTCAATTATTAGCGGTTACGACATACTACAGGACGACAGAGCGCGTTTCCGTCCCCAAAACGAAGATTTCCCAGCCTTGGATCAGTGGGCTGGGAAATTGATGTTAGAAGGTGGCAGCGAGCGGGGCTAAGCGCCCTGCGCTTGAGCGCGGCAGCAATTGACTGCCGGTTCTACCGGCTTATTCGATGACGCCGCCCTCGACCACCAGGTTGTCCGGATCGACCGCGTCGCCGTAGACCTCCTTCAGCGTCGCCTCGTAGTCGGCGTGGAAGAAGTTTTCTTCGGCCAGCTTCTCGATCTCCTCGTTGATGTAAGCCAGCACGGTGTCGTTGCCCTTCTGCACGGCGGGGGCGATGGTGTCCAGGCTGCCCAGCGTCTCGATGCCCACGGTGAAGCCGGGATTCTCAATGGCCCAGGCCAGCACCTCGGTGTTGTCGGTGGACAGGGCGTCGCCGCGGCCGTCCAGCAGGGCGTTGAAGGTCTCAGTGTAGGTGTCGAACTTCAGCAGCTCAACCTCCGGCTCGTTGGCGGTAAACCAGGTTTCGGCGGTGGTGCCCTTGGAGACGATCAGGGTCTTGCCGCGCAGATCCTCGACGGAGGTGATCAGCGCATCGTCAGGGCTGACCACGCCCAGGGCCACCTTCATGTAGGGCAGCGCGAAGTCCACGACCTCGGCGCGCTCCGGGGTGACGGTGAAGTTGGCCAGGATGATGTCCACCTTCGCGCTGGTCAGGTATTCCACGCGGTTCGGCGCGTCCACGCTCACCAGCTCCAGCTCTACGCCCAAATCCTCGGCCAGGCGGCGGGCAAAGTATACGTCGTAGCCCTGGTATTCGCCGGTCTCGTCCACATAGCCGAAGGGCTTCTTGTCGGAGAACACGCCGATGGTCAGCGTACCGCTCTCCACGATTTCATCCAGAGTGCGGGCCTGCGCGTCCGCCAGCGCGGCGGGGATCAAGGCGAGGGCCAGAACCAGTATCAGCGCAAACAGTTTCTTCATGATGATCTCTCCTTTTTAAGGTCGAAGTGTTTTTATATAGACAGACGGAGCGGAATGAACGCTTGTGTCGTCCATTCCGCTCCGCCTGAATATATCGGCTCAAATTCAGAACACGTCAAATTGACCGGCAGGGCAGTGGGCGACGCTGACGGCACATACAACACATGATTTGATTCATCGCGCTGCGCTTCATACGGCTCGCCCTCCTTTTCCTAGTTGTTTGCTCGGTTATAGGAGCATTATATGCGCCAAAGCCAGAATTGTCAAGCGGGGAAACAAGGTTTTAACAAAACAGAGTTTAGAACTGAGAGATGGCCGAAGGGAGCAAATCGCCGCGTCGTCGTTTTGCGCCGCTCGCCATGGCTTCGTTCTGGTTCCATGCTTCAATTCTACAGAGCTGCTCTGTCCCCCGCGGAACCATGCCCATTGCGAGGCCGAGGGTCGCGGCAATCTGGCGCCCCTTACGAACGCGCGCTCCACGCTTTATTTGACCGCGTCAAATTCAAACGTATCGAGGAATTGCTTTGCGCGCTCGGTCTGGGGATTGTGGAAGAATTCCCGCGGCGGCGCGGATTCCAGCACGCTGCCGCCCTCCAGGAAGATCACGCGGTCGGCCACGGCCTCGGCAAAGCGCATCTCGTGGGTCACGATCAGCATCGTCATGCCGTCGCGGGCCAGGTCCAGCACCACGTTCAGTACTTCGCGCACCATCTCCGGGTCCAGCGCGGCGGTGATTTCGTCCAGCAGCAGCAGCCTCGGATGCATCAGCATCGCCCGCACCAGTGCCACGCGCTGCTTCTGCCCGCCGGAGAGCTGGCGGGGCAGGGCGTGCAGCTTCTCCGCCAGGCCCACGCGCTCCAGCGCCTTGCCTGCCTCGGCCTCCACCTGAGGCCGAGGGCGCTTGAGCGCCTGCACCGGGCCCAACGTCAGGTTGCCCAGCACATCCATGTGGGGGAACAGGTCGTAGCTCTGGAACACCATGCCCACCTGCCGCCGCACCTGCACCAGGTCCGCGCCGCTGTCGATGCGCCTTCCGTCCAGCAGGATCTCGCCGCCGTCCGGGCGCTCCAGCCCGTTGATGCAGCGCAGCAGCGTGGACTTGCCGCAGCCGCTGGGCCCGACGATCACGATGACCTCGCCCTCGTCCAGCGCGAAGGACACGTCCTTCAGCACGCCGTTGCCGTCGAAGCGCTTGCTCAGGTGGTTGACCTGTAAGATGGGTTTGCTGCTCATATCAATGCTCCTGTCCAATTACGTCGTCCATCGCTTTTCCAGCCTGCCCGCCACCAGCGAAATGGGCCAGCAGGCGATGAAGTAGAGGAAGAATACCACGGCGTATATCCACACCGCGGCCTGAGGCGCGTCGTAGCGAGCGGCGTCGATGATCTGGCTGCCCACCTTCAATACCTCCACCACGCCGATCAGCATCACCAGCGAGGTGGTCTTGATCATGCGGGTGGCCAGGTTGATGGCCTGAGGCACCAGCCGCCGCGCCGCCTGAGGCAGCAGCACGAATCGCCAGCACTGGCCGCGGGTGAGGCCCAGGGCCGCGCTGCTCTCCCGCTGGTGCGCGGGAATGGACGTGATCGCGCCGCGCACCAGATCGCCCATCTCGCCCGCGCCCCAAAAGGTGAACACCGCCACGGCGGCGGCTTCGCCGGTAATCTGGATGTTGAAGGCCTTCGCCAGCCCAAAGTAGACCAGGAACAGCAGCACCAGCTGGGGCACGATGCGCACCGTCTCCAGCCACAGTCGGAAGAAGGCCCGGATGAGCGGGTTTTTCAACGTCATCAGCGCGCCGACCACCAGGCCCAGCGCCACGGACAGCGCCACCGAGACCAGCGACAGCTTCAAGGTCACGCCCAGGCCGCCCAGCAGCCGCGCCAGGTTATTGCCCCTGAACAGAACCGCCAAATCCCGCATAGCGCAGCCTCCTTTCGAGCAGCGAGAACGCGATGGAGAGCGGCAGCAGCAGCGCCAGATAGGCCACCGTCAGCATCAGCAGCGCCTCGTCGGTCTTGTAGTACATGCCGATCAGGTCCTTGGCGACGTACATCAAATCCGCCAGGGCCACGGCGCTGAATACGCTGGTCTCCTTGATCAGGAAGATGGCGTTGGCGCCGATGGCCTGAATGGCCGTAGCCAGCGCCTGGGGCAGGATCACGAAGCGCAGGTTTTGCAGCGTCGTCAGTCCGATGCACATGCCCGATTCCGCCTGCGCCCGATCCACCGCCTCCAGGCCGCTGCGCAGCGCCTCGGCCATGTAGGCCCCGCCGAGGAAGGTGAGGCCCGTGATGGCGCAGGTTTCCGCGCTCAGCTTGACGCCCACCTTGGGCAGGCCGAAGTACAGGAAGAACAGCTGCACCAGCAGCGGGGTGTTGCGGGCCAGCTCGATGTAGACGGACGCCAGCTGCCGCAGCACGGGCACGCGAAAGTAGCGCGCCAGGCAGCACAGCGCGCCTACCGCCAGCGACAGAAGGATGCCGGCGGCGCCGATGCGCAGCGTCAGCCCCGCTGCCTTCACGTACATGGGCGTGAAGCGCTGTATAAAGCCGTAATCCATGGGATCATTCCCTTCGGTGACGTTGTGTATAATATGAGTTTGCCGCGGGTCGCGCCACAAAAAACAGCGGCCCGCCCAGGCCGCTTTCGCAATCTATGGTGATGGGGGCGCGGCGTCAGGGCATGGCAAAGCGAGCCGCGCAACAACACGCCGCGTCATTGGGGCGCACGATTCGCTTCAATGCCATGCTTCACACCCTCCCTTTTGTTGCTAGTATACCGTGGGAAGCCTATTCTGTCAATGAGTTATAAGGTTAATTTATAGATGTAACAGGATTGGAAGCACAGCGTTGGGCTCTTATGGCGTCGTGAAAGCCGCAAGAAATGCTTGAAGGGAACACGGAGACGCCGGTTCTTGGCTTATCACGGAAAGTTGAGGAAGGAATGCCTCAACTTTCCGTGATAAGCCAAAAAACGGATCCTTCGCTTTCGCGAAAGATCCGCTTTTCAAAAATCTCAACCGAGCACCCTGCGGCCCCACTGGAAGGTGCGGCTGTAGTAGCCGGAAGCCAGTGTGCTGATGACAACCTTTTTGGCGCTGGAGGAGGCATGGATGAACTTGCCGTTGCCGAGGTAGATGCCGGTGTGGTCGCACAGATCGTCCGCGCCGTCGTCCACGGTATTGAAGCACACGATATCGCCCCGCTTGAGGCTGGCCATGCTGGTAATCTTTTGCTGGCTGTCGTCGTAGCCCTGCTTGTGGGCGGTGTCCTTCAGCTTCAGGTTGATGCGCTTGAAGCTCCAGTACACCAAGCCGCTGCAGTCGAAGCCGGAGGGATCGTCGTCCTTGTAGCCGCTGCCGTACACATAGGGCTTGCCCAGCTGGGACTGGGCCATGTAGATCACGTATTCCAGCTTTTCTGCGTTGGACATGCCCTCGCGGTACTGGCTGGTGCTGGAGGTGATCGAGCTGTATTCGTTGGTGGGCAGGCCGACGTTCGTCGCGCTCACATCCAGCCTGGCCGAGGCCTTTTTGCCGTTGAAGCTGACCACGGAGATGGTGACCGACCCCTGCGCCACAGCGGTGACCACGCCGTCGTCATCAATGGTGGCGACGGAGGCGTCGCTGGTGGCAAAGCGCACGGTGCCGCCCGTGTTCTTGGGGAAGACGACCTTGTACTGGCCGGTCTCGCCCACCTGCAGCGTGGCGGTGGCAGGAGAGAGGGCAAGCTTCTTGGGGGCCTTTCTGACGGTGACCTTGCAGGAGTCCTTCAGGCCATTGACCGTCGTGGCGGTGATGACGCAGGTGCCCTTCTTGAGGCCGGTGACGACGCCGTTGGCATCCACTCTGGCCACCTTTTTATTGCTGGTGGTCCAGGCGAGGGTGGAGGCGCACTCCGTCTCGCCGGCGGGCGCGGACAGGTTTGCCAGCAGGCCGCTGTAGACGTCCTTGACACCGAGCGTCACGGCGTTGTCGCTGAGGCTGATATCCGTCGGCGCGGCGGCCACGGTCACGGGCAGGGTGGCGGTCTTGCCGTTATAGGTGGTGGCGGTGATCACGGCGCTGCCCTTGCGCACGCCGGTGATCTCGCCGGTGGCGGTATTCAAAGTGACGCAGCCGGCGTCGCTGGAATTGGCGCTGATGGCGTAGACGATGCTCGCCGCGGCGGCCTTCTTACTGGAGAAGGTCACACTGGGATCAAGCGCCGTCTTTTGCCCCACGGCGATGGAGAGCGTGGGAGTGGGGAAGGCGATGGCGGTGGGCGAGCCCAGAACCGTTAGCTTGCACTTGCCGCCCTTGCCGTTAAAGGCCTTCACCATGATGTTGGCCTTGCCGGCGCCGACGGTGGTAATCCTGCCGTTGGCGTCCACGGTGGCCACTTTGGGATTGCTGCTGGACCAGGTGAAGGTGTTGGAGGCGCAGCCCTTGGGCACCGCAAAGCTCAGCTGAGCGGTCATGCCGTCCGCGCCCAGGGTCAGCTTTTTAGGGGTGACGGCCAGCTTTGAGGGGGCCTTCAGCACGGTGACCTTGCAGGCCACCTCCTGGCCGCCCTCGATCTTCGCGTAGACGGTGGCAACACCCTTCTTGACGCCGGTGATTCTGCCGGTAGCGGCGTCCACCTTCACGTATTTCTCGTTGTCGGAGCGCCAGCTGACGGAGGGCAGCGTGCTGCCCTCAGGCAGCGCGATGGCGGTCAGACCGGCGTAGTTTTCCTTCACGCCCACGGTGACGGCCTCTGCGCTCAGCCGGATGCCCGTGGCCGGGCCGGCCGCAACCGCCGGCGCCGCGACGGCCTGTTCGGGCTCGGCGGCCGCCGCGTCGGTATCCACGGCGACAGCCTCCTCCGCCTGCGGCGCGGCCTCAGCGGTCGCTCCATCCGCGGGCGGGGCTTCCGCCTGCACCGGTTCTTCCGCGGGCGCCTCCCCGATGCCCTCGACGGTCAGTCCCGTATCCTCCGCAATCTCCGCCGCGGCGACCTCGGCCTCCACAGCTTCGCTGATGGCCTCCGGCGCTTCGGCCAGCGCGGGCAGACACATCGCGGACAGCAGCGCCAGCATCAGCGCCAGACTGAAAAACCGTTTCATAGGTTAATTCCTCCATTTATATGCGGTCGGATTCGTATAAAATCTCTATATTACCCATTTTGGTTATATTTTACCACGAACCATTATTAATTGTCAAGTTTTTGTAATATTTATACGCGGCAATTCCGTGGCAAATGCGTGGTTTTTGAGGGAAGAAAACATGAAGCGGCGCGGCGCGATAAATATTTAAACACATTCGTGCCGGACAGTATATGCATTTTTTGGAGGCATGATTCTGCAAAAATAGGCGAAAAATGTCCGTGATAGACGGATTTGTGTGGAGAGCTCGCAGAAAATAGGCGCTTTTATTGCAAAAATAACGCATTTAAGGGTTGAAATCCACGCATAAAAAATGTATAATAACTCTATCCAATATAAGGGAGGTTGTTTCCTATGAAAAAGGTATTGGCGATCGTAATGGCAATGATGCTGATGCTCTCCGCGGCGGCTATGGCCGAGAACGTGGTCAAAATCGGCGTGTTTGAGCCTGCCTCCGGCGACAGTGGTGCGGGCGGCAAGCAGGAGACTCTGGGCATGCAGTACGCGAACCTGGAGACGCCCACCGTCGAGATCGGCGGCGAAGAGTATAAGGTTGAGCTGGTCTATGCCGACAATGGCTCCGATCAGACCAAGGCGCCTTCCGCGGCGGCCCAGCTGGTTTCCCAGGGCGTTGCCGTGGCGCTTGGCAGCTATGGCTCCGGCGTCTCCAAGGCCGGCAGCCCCACCTTTGCCGAGGCGGGCGTTCCGGTGATTGGCGTCACCTGCACCAATCCGCAGGTTACCATCGATAACCCCCACTATTTCCGCATCTGCTTCACCGATCCCTTCCAGGGTCCCGTCCTGGCGAGCTACGCCTACAATACCCTGGGCGCGAGCACGGTGTACTGCCTGGGCGAGCTGGGCAACGACTACGATCAGGGCCTGATCAAGTATTTCTCCGATCCCTTCACGGCGCTGGGCGGCACTCCGATCCAGGAGTCCTTCCCCACCGGCACCTCTGACTTCACCTCCTATCTGACCAACGCCGCCAACTATGGCGCGGACGTGCTGTTCTGCCCGGTGTCCATCGCCTACGCGACGCAGATCATGCAGCAGGCGGCCAGCCAGGGCGTGGCGTTCACGCTGCTGGGCGGCGATACGCTGGACAGCAACGTCGTGGCCGAGGCCACCAAGGGCACTCAGGTTGAGCTGACCGTTTCCACCTTCTATCAGGAAGGCGCGGACCCTGACTTCGACGCGGGCTTCAAGGCCTGGCTGAACGAGGATGCCGAGGCGCTGAAGAACAACGGCGGCAACGATGTCATCTCCGCGGTCAGCATCATGGGCTATGACGCCTATTATGTGGCGCTGGAGGCCCTGAAGGCTGCCGGCTCCATCGATCCGGAGGACGTCATGGCGGCGCTGCCCTCCGTGGTGTACGACGGCGTTTCCGGTCACATTGAGTTCGACGAGAACGGCGACGCGATGCGCGACTCCGCCGTCATCAAGAAGGCGAACACCGAGACCGGCGACTGGGAGTTTGTGACCACGCAGAGCGTCGACTGATTCGCTCGCGCCGCGTTCACGCCAAGGCGAAGCGCGTGACCTGCCGGCCCTTCGCGAACGGGCGAGCCGGCCAAAAGGCCGCGCCCACGGCCCTTGCTTTGTCCAGGCGCACGGAAGCGCACCATTCGGCGGAGGCATCGCCTCCGCCGTTTGTTCGGCTATCGACCGACGCCGTAGGGACGCCATGCTTGGCGTCTCTACAGCGTTTGATCTCCAATACTGCTATTTGAAGGAGCGTTCCCGATATGTGGAATACCATTTTTCCCTATCTGCTGTCGGGCATATCGGTGGGCGGACAGTACGCGCTGATTGCCATCGGCTACACGATGGTGTACGGCATACTGCGTCTCATCAACTTTGCCCACGGCGATGTGTTCATGGTTGCCGGCATTATCATGGTTTACATGGCGGCCAGCGGCGTGCCGCTGTGGCTGTGTATTCCGCTGGTGCTGGCGCTGACGGCGCTGATCGGCTTCATAATCGAGCGCGTGGCCTATAAGCCGCTGCGCGAGGCGCCGCGCATGAGCGCCATGATCTCCGCCATCGGCGTCAGCTATACGCTGCAGAACCTGGTGCTGTATATCACCGGCGGCCTGAACCAGCTGTATCCCACGAGTCCTTGGATATCCGATTCCGTGATGATCTTCGGCGCGACCACCAAGCGGGTCACCATTGTGACGCCCATTCTGACCATCGCGCTGGTGGTGGCGCTGGTGCTGCTGATCAATCACACCAAGATCGGCATGGCGATGCGCGCGGTCTCCCGCGATTTTGAGACCAGCCAGCTGATGGGCATCAAAATCAATTCCGTCATATCCACCACCTTCGTGATCGGCACGTTCCTGGCGGGCGTGGCGTCGCTGCTGTACTTTACGAATTACACCACCGTTATTCAGACCTCCGGCGCGATGCCGGGGCTCAAGGCCTTCGTCGCGGCGGTGTTCGGCGGCATTGGCTCCATTCCCGGCGCGGTGGTGGGCGCGTTTATCATCGGCATCGCGGAGAACCTCATCAAGGGCCTGGACATCATACTGTTCAAGCTTGGCCTGACCGCCGGCCCGCTGGGCCTGGCGACCTTCTCCGACGCCTTTACGTTCGCCCTTCTGATTATCATACTCGCCGTCAAGCCCACGGGCCTGTTCGGAGAGAAAACTACGGACAAGGTGTGAGGTGAGCGGCATGAGCAACAACATCAAAAAGAAAGCGGATTCCGCAACCATCCTCTCCGCCGCGATCGTCGCCGCCATCTATGTTGCCGTGTTCATCGCGGAGCAGACCATTGCGCCCACCTCCATGCTCTTTACGGTGCTGAAGAAGGGCGCGACCTATGCGCTGGTAGCGGTCTCCATGAATCTGCTGAACGGCTTTACCGGCATATTCAGCCTGGGCCAGGCGGGGTTCATGCTGCTGGGGGCCTACACCTACGGCATTTTGACCATCCCTGTTGCACAGCGCATGAACGTCTGGCAGTATTACAACGGCGGTTTGGTGCAGTTTACGCTGCCCTGGTTCGTGGCGATGCTGCTGGCGGGCCTGGTGGCGGCGCTGTTCGCGTTCCTGATCGGCATGCCGGTACTGCGCCTCAAGAGCGACTACCTGGCGATCGCCACGCTGGGCTTCGCGGAGATCATCCGCGCCGTATTCCAGTGGGATAAGCTGGGCCCGATCACCAACGGCTCCAACATGCTGAACAACTATCCCACCTTCAGCGATTTTAACCTCCGCAACGCCTCCGGCCAGGTGACGGTATACCTCTCGACGCTGGTGCCGATGCTGATCGCGGGCCTGTGCATCGGGATTATCATACTGCTGATCAATTCTACCTTCGGTCGCGCGCTGAAGGCCATCCGCGACGATGAGATCGCCGCCGAGGCCATGGGCATCCGCCTGGCGAGCCACAAGCGCCTGGCCTTCTGCATCTCCTCGTTCTTCGCGGTGGTAGGCGGCGCGATGCTGGCGATGTTCCAGAATACGGTGCAGGCCAAGGGCTTTACCACGGCCATGACCTATGAGATCCTGCTGATCGTGGTCATCGGCGGCATCGGCTCCGTGACGGGCAGCTGTATCTCGTCTTTCCTGTTGGTGGCCGCCAGCGAGTGGTGGCTGCGCTTCCTGGATCAGAAGCAGATGATCGGCTCCTTCGAGGTACCGCTGCTGCGCAACGGCTTCCGCCTGGTGGTGTTTTCCATCATTATCATGATTGTAGTGCTGTTTTTCCGCCAAGGCATCATGGGCACAAAGGAGCTGCCGGATGTGATACGTGCCCTTGGTCGGAAAGGCAAAAAGGAGGCGGCGTCAAAATGAGCGAAAATGTGCTTCGCATTGAACATCTGACCATGCGCTTTGGCGGCGTCGTCGCCGTGAACGACCTGTCGATGGATATCAACAAGGGCGAAATCGTGGCCCTGATCGGCCCGAACGGCGCGGGCAAGACCACCGCCTTCAACATGGTCACCGGCGTGTATCAGCCCACCGAGGGCAAAATCTTGCTGGCTGGCCACGACGTCACGGGCAAGCGCCCGGACGAGATCACCAAGCTGGGCGTGGCCCGCACCTTCCAAAACATCCGCCTGTTTTCGTCGATGACGGTGTTTGAGAACGTACTGACGGCGCGCCACCTGCGCCGCACCAGCAACTTTTTGAGCGCCACGTTCCGGCTGAATCTGGCGGAGGAAAAGAAGATGCGCGCCGAGACAGAGGCGCTCCTTAAGGAGGTTGGCCTCTGGGAGCTGAGGGACGAGCAGGCCAACTCGCTGCCCTATGGCAAGCAGCGCCTGCTGGAGATCGCCCGCGCGCTGGCGACGGGGCCGAAGCTGCTGTTGCTGGACGAGCCCGCCGCCGGCATGAATCCTCAGGAGACCGAGGAGTTGGGGGCGTTCATCCGCGAGATCAAGGAGAAGTTCAACCTGACCGTGTTCCTGATCGAGCATCATATGAACCTGGTCATGGGCATCTCCGACCGCATCTATGTCATTGATTTCGGCAAGCAGATCGCCGAGGGCACGCCCGCCGAGGTGCAGGATAACCCCGCCGTCATCGCGGCCTATCTGGGCGTGGATGAGGAGGCGCAGAGCGCTGAGGCGCGGGGCGATGAGGAGGTGTCGGAGGCATGAGCAGCATGCTGAAGGTGAAGGACCTAAAGGTCAATTACGGCGGCATCGAGGCCCTGAAGGGCATCAGCTTTGATGTGGAGCAGGGCCAGATCGTCACGCTGATCGGCGCGAACGGCGCGGGCAAATCCACTACGCTGCGGGCCATCAGCGGCCTTGTCAAGACGTCCTCCGGCGCGATCAATTTCTTGGGCCGCGACATCATCCCCTTTAACGCCCAGCAGGTGGTGGCAGAGGGCATCGCCAGGGTGCCGGAAGGTCGCCGGGTGTTCGACAACCTGACGGTGAAGGAAAATCTGAAGATCGGCGCGTACCTGCGCAATGACAAGGAGGAGATCGAAGCCGGCATTGAGGATATCTACCAGCGCTTTCCCCGCTTGAAGGAGCGCGAATGGCAGCTGGCGGGCACGCTTTCCGGCGGCGAGCAGCAGATGCTGGCGGTTGGCCGCGCGATGATGGCCAGGCCAAAGCTGCTTATGATGGACGAGCCGTCGCTGGGTCTCGCGCCGCTGGTGGTGAAGGATATCTTCTCGATTATCAGCGACCTCAAGAGCGAGGGCATCACCATTTTGCTGATCGAGCAAAACGCGAATGCCGCTTTGCGCTGCGCGGATCAAGCCTATGTGCTGGAGACCGGGCGCATTACCATGAGCGGCACCGGCGCGGACCTGCTGGTGGATCAGCGCGTGCGTGACGCCTACCTGGGCTCCACCGCCCGATAAACGGGCGGTGATCGCTGCCGCGCTTTTGGCCCGGCGCGCGTGCCGACGAAATCCCGCGATATCCCGCGCTATCGGCGCGGGATGTTTTGAGTTGAAATTGATTTCAAAGGAAGTTTTGGTATGAACAAGAATCGCCTGGGCGCTCTGCAGGTCGCGTTGGGCGCCATCTGCTGGAGCTTTGCCGGCGTGCTCAGCAAATCGCTGCCCTGGAATGCCCTGACCACGAACGGCATGCGCTCGCTGATCGCGGCGGCGCTGCTGGCTTTGGCGCGGGGCACCTGGAAGGTGCGATTCACGAAGGGTACGCTGCTGGGCGCGGCGGGCGTGGCGCTGACCAGCATCCTCTACATGGCGGCCACCAAGCGAACCACCTCCGCCAATGCCATCGTGCTGCAATATGCCATGCCGGTGTTTGTAATCCTGTTTTTCTGGCTGTTCTATCATCAGCGGCCCAGCGCGAAGCACATAATCATCGCGGGCTTCATCCTGGCGGGCGTGGTCCTGTGCAGCTGGGACGGCCTCACCGGCGGCAATCCGCTGGGCGATACCTTCGCGATCCTCTCGGCGGTGACGTTTGCGCTGGTGTTCTTCTGCGCGCGGATGCCCGGCGCGAACCCGCAGGATTATTCCTTCCTGGGCATGATATTTTGCGCGCCGTTTTCGCTGTGCGGCTTCGTCGATCCCGGCATGTCGCTGAACCCGGTCCACTGGCTCATCGCGCTGGGGTTGGGCCTGTGCCTGGCGGGGGGCTACTTCTTCATCTCAAAATCCATGAGCAACGTTTCGCCCATCTCGGCGGCGCTGCTGGCGAATTTGGAGCCGATATTGAACCCCATATGGGTGTTTTTGTTTCTGGGCGAGCGCCCCGGCACGCTGACGCTCATCGGCGCGGCGATCGTGCTGGTTACGGCGACGGTCTATTCTCTGCTGCCGGCAGAAGATGGGGATTTGTAGGACTACAATACATAATGGAAGAAAGATAACCAAAGCGGAGTAAAGAATGGGAACTCATCTGGTATAGTTGGAATAGCGAAAAACAACTGGCAGTAGAAAGAGAGATCATCCCTCATGGAAAGAATAGCACAGAACATGCGCGACTTCCTTTTCTTGCGCTGATTTTACAGCATTTCCTTTGTGACAATCTGGCAGCCCTGATCGAGGGCGTTCTGCGAGATCACAAAATCGACGATGCCGTCGTTGAGCAATTCTTCTGTCTCCTCGGAAAGGTCGTGGCAGATAATGCTGATGCGGTGATCGGGCTGGGCGATGGCGAGCGCGGATTTGACGCCGATGTTGCCGTTGCCGGAGAGATAGAGGCCTCTCAGGTTCGGATGCCTGTTCAGATAATCCAGCGTAATTTTGAAGGTATCCGCTTTCCCGTCCTGATTTTCGCTGATCTCGATCACGGATACATGGTTGTCGTTTTCCGCTGGCCGTGTCCGAAAGCTATTCATACGGTCGGGATGGCAGGACAGGGGCTTGGAGCTGATGATGCTCACCTCGCCGCCGTCCGGCAGCAGCTTTGTCATCAGTCCGCCCGCCACCCTGCCGACCTTGAAGTGATCCTGGCCGATGTATCGGAAGCCGCGGATGTCCTTCAGCTCGGAATTAAAGGTCATGACCTGAATGCCATTGGCCTTCATCTGATTGGTCTTTTGAATGACCTGTGGCTCGTCGATGGGGATGAGCGCCAACCCGAACCCATTCATATTCTCAATTCAATGAGAATGCCGATCTTAATGCCTCATTTTTCCAAATTGATTTCATATTTCATAAACAAGCAACTATTGACCCCTCTTTTGAAAAATGATAGAATAAAGATGGTAATTTGTACAATAGGATTGGTATATCCAAAATAAAGACTGACCTCGCGGGATCAGCATAGAATATAGACAGGATTGTGCCAAGACGAACTCCGCCTTTAAAAGGAGATATGGCGATGAAAGATATAAAGCTTAAAAAAGCTATCAATATAACGTGGGCGCACGCGGGTTCCGCGGAACGCGCTGTATTGGGCATGCTGAAGGAAAGGAAAAGGCCTTTCTTCCAGCGCGGCTTTGCCAAGCGGTTGTTCAGCATTTTGCTGGTATTGAGCATATTGCTTAATATGCCCGCGGTCGCGGTCGACGAAGCCGCGGCGGTTGAGTCCCACTCCCTTGAGATCGACGAAGGTGTTGTGATAAATGCCGCTGATCCAGAGATCATTGAATCAGGCGAGGTTGATTTGGAGCTGGCCGGGGATCCCGACATAGAGGATTATTGGCTTGAGGACAACACCTTTACATTTGATTTGGGTATGTCTCAGAATGTCCTGCTCAGCACAATTCTGGCCGTCAATGAATTGCCGCTCGATATGAAGTGGATTTCTGACGTCGTGGTCTTGGGCGCGCCCGTGGTAGACGAGAAAAAGCGCAAGGCTCAGGACACGGAATATCTAAGCATCGAGCCGGTGGAAGAGGACTACATGATTACGGTGCTTTGGGAGTTTCTCGAAGCGGGCATTGCCGTCTATACCATCGATGATGAAGCGTATACCTTCAAGCTCACAAATATATATGATCCGGAAATAGCCGAGAGGATAGAGGCGGATTTGGAGCGCTACTATGAGGGCGTTGCAAATGCGATCGGGCAGGATTTGACGACGGATGCCCCTATCGAAAACGCGGCAGACACCTCCGACGACGCGCTTTCTCCTTCCTATATATACAGCTTTAACGGCGCGAATGGGTCGATGCTGAGCGAGATATTCGAGGCTATCGGAATCTCGATTGATCTCAGCGAAGTGGAGGCAGTCGGACTGCTGGGCGGGTATTCGGATGCCCCCGACGAGCTGATTTTTGTGGAACAGATAGAGGATAACTATGCCTTCACAGTGTTGAAGGATTTTCAGGAGCTGGGCGTTGCGGTCTACACCGCGGACGATCAGTACACGATTCTGTTGACGGATGGCAAGGCGTCCTCCCTTGCGGAGGAGCCGACCGAAGAGCCGACGCCGGAGCCCACCGCGGAACCCACGGAGGAAACGACGGAGGAGCCCACTGAGGCTCCCGCCGAGGAAACCGTGGAGGAGATTGAGGTGGTGCTGACCGAGACCCCTACCGAGGAACCGACGCCAGAGCCTACTGAGGAGCCGACATCCGAACCCACCGAGGAGCCGACGCCCGGACCCACCGAGGAGCCGACGCCTGAACCCACCGAGGAGCCGATGCCCGAACCTACCGAGGAGCCGACGCCCGAACCCACCGAGGAGCCGACGCCGGAGCCTACCGAGGAACCGACGCCTGAGCCCACGGAAGAGCCGATAGAAATCTCATATCCCGCCCAGACCTTCAACGGCGGGACGGCCTTCGTGCGTGTGAACGTGGAGGCCCCGGAAGGCGCGTTCCCCGAAGGCACGACCATGACCGTCACGCCCGTCTGGGATAGAGACACCATCGCGGACTTCACCGACGCCGTCTCCGAGGACAATCTGGAGATTCAGCGCTGCTTCGTGGTCGACATAACCTTTTATGACGCCGACGGCAACGAAATCGAGCCGCTGGCGCCCGTCTCCGTGAAGATGAGCATGGCCGCGCGCATGGACGATCAGCAGGAGGCGCTGGTGGCCCACATGGACGACGCGGGCGCGGTGGAGCTGATGGAGCAGACCGAGGCCGCCGAAAGCGACGGCAGTCGCGTGGCGATGAGCGTGGAAATCGGCGCGGCGGAGCAGATCGAGGCCCAAGGGGAAACGTCGGTGCGCTTTGACGCGGACGGCTTCTCCATGTACGCGCTGATGCTCGCCCAGTATACGGTGGATTTCCACTGGGGCGACTATACCTATAGCATCGAGGGAGAGAGCGGCATCCTGCTCAGCGCCCTGTTTGAGAAGCTTGGCGTGACAGAAATCAGCGTTGCCGATGTCCAAGCGGTGGCCTTCTCCGACGAGACTTTGGTCAAGGTGGAACAGCAGGCGGGCGACTGGCTGCTCAGCAGTCTTGCGCCCTTTGACACCGAGGAGACGCTGACCCTGACGCTCACTAACGGACAGACTGTGGCGATTAAGGTCACAGACGAACGGGTTATTATTACAGCCAATGAGGGGCTGATCTATAATGGACAGGATCAGTCTTTGGTTGCGGTGAGCGGCGGGAATAACGAAGAGCTGTTATTCGCCATAGGTGAGAACGCTGAAACGGCGCCGGAGGACACAGAAGGGGAAGAACCCAAGTGGGGTGCAGATATTCCCGCTATATCCGATGCCGGAACCTACTATGTCTGGTATAAAAATTTAACCGATGAAGACGACCCGAATCCGAAGTGCATCCCCGTGACGATCGCGCAAAAGCCCGTGACGGTTACAGCGGACGACTTCTATAAGCGTAAGGGAGATCAGGATCCGGATTTCACCGCCACAGTAGAAGACCTGCTGGGCGAGGATTCATTGACGTATGAGGTATCTCGCATTGAAGGTGAAGATGCGGGCGTATACGCTATTACCCCCATCGGAGATGTGAGCCAGGGTAACTATGCCGTGACCTATGTGCCGGGGAAGCTGACCATCACCAATATCACCGTTGTATGGAAAAACGGCGATACTGTTCTTGAGACGGATGAAAATGTTGAATACGGGACGGTACCGACATACGATGGGCAAGAGCCTTATAAGGCCCCGGATGGGAGCGCCCCGCTCTATACTTTTATAGGCTGGGATCCGGAGCCTGCCGCCATAGAGGGGGATATAACCTATACGGCTCAATTTACGGGCGCCGCCGTCGGTATCCACGTCTATGACAAAAACTCCGCGACGCTGCAGGGAATATCCCGTGCGACTTTCACACTGACGAATTCAGATGGCATTATAGTGTGGATAGGAACGACTGGATCCAACGGAAATCTGTATATCGAGGGAGTGGCCTCCGAGCCGGCAGAAAGCCGCACAGAGGATGGGGGCGGAGCCGTATTTGACGTCGGCAGCACCTATACGCTGAGGCAGACGGAAACGGACGACGATCATTTCTGTCCGCGAGGATCCTGGACGCTCACGGTAAGCCAAGGGGAAAAGGGAAAAGAATTTTCTGCGACTGCCGTGAAGGAGTCGGTGCTTGATTTGTCCACAGTCCAGCCGGCACACTATGGTATTTCCTTCTATATTCCGAATGAGCGCGCCGCAAAGTTAACGTATATCACTACGAATACAGATGGAACTGTTGCGCAGACCGAATCCGAGAAGCTTAACTTCCTGTCCTATGGCGGCAATTATGAGATCACAAAGGATGATCTGGTCGACGGCACGGGCAGTTATGAATTTGTAGGCTGGGTAGACGCAAACAGCGAAGTGTGGAAGAATGGCAATACCCTGACGCTGAACACCGTCAGCATCAAGGACCACACCTTGACTTCGGCCTGGCGCATTCCGTTGAACTTGAGCGTGTATACCTATTTTGGAGGCAACATTGAATCAGCAGAGCCGGTTGAGGGCGGCAGCGGCCTCTTTACCCTCGCTGCGGAGAGAACCCTGACGTACTCCACCATGGAGGCCCTGGGACAGGCGTTTAACAACGCGGCGGCGCAGGCGATCACAATGAGCGACGACTATGGTCTGACGCTGGCAAAGATCACGAATGCGTCTGACCCGGATAAGGATGTCAGAGTCACAGCCATGCGCTATGACTCCGCCGCGCATGCCTGGCAGTACAGGGACAGCTCCAACAAATGGCATGGCCTGGATGTTGGGGATACACTTTCACTTTACTATACACCCAACACCGTTCAGGTCGTATGGCTGAAGGATGAGGACGGCAGCCTGTCTTTTCTGGATGAGAGTAAGTTCCCGTCGAAGTCCTTCTCCATCGGCAACGACCGCTGGTATACTCCGGACGATCTGTTTGGCAGCGAACAGGCGAAGTTGGAGGCGATCGTCGAGGGCGATTACTACTTCCAGCATTACATCATGGGCACGGATGACCCCGCGGAAGACGCGCTTGCCCAAAGCACGGATTTCCAATTAAAGAATTCCGACAAGGGCTTTCAGTATCGCGCCGGCGCTACCGGCACGGCTGAGAATCTGCCCGCACTCACGACGCTGTATCTGGTATATGCCAAGACGCCGCCGGAGGGCAGTGTCAGGTTGGATATCGAAAATCTGACGGATTCCCAATTCCGCATTCGCGAACTACAGGTCGCGAATGTGGATGCCCTGCCCACGCATCGCGTCGTCGTCGAGACTGATGAAGGGCTGAAAATCTTTGATGGTGTGACCACCTGGACCGAAGGAAAGCATGCGGCTCTCACGCTGGATGAAAACACCATTGCGCACATGGTGCTGCTGGACGCGGCGGGGGAAAAGTACGCGCTGGACGGCGTGTTTGAAACCAATCCCGTAAACGTGAGCTATGGAATCGGCAGCGTGGACAGCGGGACGGTTAAACGCGGTACGCTGTCTGAATTCCAGATCACACAGACCACCAGGACCGCGACCATGGGAACGCTGGATTCGCATGAGGGTAAGACCATCATATCCTTCAGCGATGCTCCGGAGGCAACCTTTACCGTCAACAAGGCGTGGAGCGAGGATGTCAACAAGTCTGTCATGCAGGCGTCCTTTGATCTCTACGAAATTGGCCTGGGTACCGCGTTGGCGCTGCCGACCTCTATTCCGCTGACGAATACACAGACGGAGGAGACGGTACTGGACGCGTTGCGCAATCAGGGCTATACGGTTCTGAAGCTTTCCCGCGGCGGCGATTACTACACGATCAGAAATTCCGACGGTTGGAAGAGAACGTACTCTGCGCTTCCGCCTCTGACAGATCGGCGGTATTTTGCCATTGAGACCTCTGTCACGAAAAGCGGCGTGGAGAGCTTGGATCACTATACCCGAGCGTATGCGTTCACCAGCGACGCGTCCGAGACCGTCACGAATACCCGCGCGGACAGTATCTGCCGGGTTGGCGCGGAGGAATTTCCGACCCTGAATGCCGCGATCGCGTATATCAAAGATACCAACCTGACGACCGCCACCGTCGAGATGCTTCAGGATTATGTCATCCCGGCGGCTGACGCGGCGACGTTCCCCGCGGGCTATGACATTGCCCTTACTACGGCGTCGGATGTGGACGGCCTTACCACCGCCGTGCTTTACCGCGGCTTCAGTGGCGCGTCTGACATGATCGCCGTTGAGGGTGCGCTGACCATTTCCAATCTGACCCTGGACGGCAAGGTTCCGAGCAACGGCAGCCGATCCAGCAATTCAAAAAACGGCGGCCTTGTCACCGTGAAATCCGGCGCGGCTCTGACCATTGAGGACGGCGCGACCTTCCAAAACGGTCAGGCGGCAAACGGCAGCGCCATCTTTGCGGAGGACGGAACAGAGTCTGCTCCGACGCGCGTGATCTTCACCGGCGGCACGGTAACAAACAACTATGCTGTAAGCGGCGGCGCGGTGGGCGTCGGCGGCCTGAACACGCGCGTCGAGCTCTCCGGTGATGTGACGATTTACAACAACCGCCGGACAAACAATAACAGAGACCAGTTCAACCTGTATCTGGATCAGGACAGCGACGAGATCATCCAGGTCACTGGCGAGGGCCTTGGTAGCGAGGCCCACATCGGCGTCTATGTCACAGGCGGCACAAGAGAGGGCGATCCCTGGAAGGAGCACGGACGCCCGGCGAAGGCCTTCGCCACCTTTGTGGATGGAGCAAACAATAACCTGAACGCCTTCACGAGCGACCGGTTTACAGGCAGCGGCGTCGAATTGAACCGTGGACACGCCAGCACGCTGAGCGATTACGCGAACAAGGTCGTCTGGGGTGAGACCTTCTCCTTCACGGTGGATATCCAGTGGCTCGACGCGGATTATCGGCAGCAGGGCGCGCCTGACGACGCCTCTGTCACGCTAAAGCTGAATATGCCCGCCAAGGACCAGATTTCATCCAGCGCCACGCGCGGAGATGATTATCACGTCGCCACCGTGACCGAAAACACGCATACCTTTGAGGGCCTTGCGCGATACAACACGGATGGAACGGCCTGCGAGTACGCGGTTTCGGAAACCGGCGTGAGTTCGGAGGACTACGCGCAGATCTTCTTCTACGGAGACCGGGGCGTTGCCACAAGCAATGGTTCTTCGGAAGTGGACGGCGTTTACAAGGGCGAAAAGTATAAGAACAACCTTGTATACAGCGCCGACGCGGGGGATGGTCAGCGTGTCGTCATCTCCAACCGGTACAAGTACACGACCTTTACGGTGAAAAAGATTGCGGCGGGTCTGCCGAATGGAGATGAGACGCTTAAATCGAGCTTTACCCTGATGCAGGTTCCCAAATACGGCGTCGGCAGCGCCAACGATCTGCCCAACGGTCTGCGGAACATGAACGCCCCGAAGGCCTGGGAAAGTGCGCCCACAATGGAGAGCGACGCTGCCGTGAACCTTGCGTCTACGGCCCGTTTCTTCACGCTCTACGGCGGCAACAACTGGTATTGCCAAGTGAAGGATGAGACGACCACTGCCGGAGCAATGCGGGATGGGATCGACAGCTACGCTGCCTCCGACAAGGGACTTGTTAAATTCAATTCCTATCACGACACCACGCGGGAAACAGATTTTGCGGCGTGGCAGCGCGGCGATGTAAAATATGACGGCAATGCATATTCTGTATACGATGGCAGCGCGTGGTATTCGCTGAGCTACGTCGGCGACGCGCAGCGCCCTGACATTGCTATCCGCTATACCCACCAGGACGGCAACGAGGGCGTTGAGAGCGCCGGGGGCGCTTATGGCGCGACGAGTTCCGGAAAAACTTGCACGATTACGACGACCTGGAATGAAGAGGCGACCTATACCTTTGAAATCAAAGAAGGCCTCTCCTCCGATTACATCTTTTACGCGAAAGAGACCTCAACCAATCTGCCGGACGGGACGTCTATTTCCGGCTCGGACAAGCTGATCGCGGCCTATAACCCGGTTTACGACTACGATCAGGTGAACAAGACCGTGACCGTAACCAACACATGGCGCTCGATCCTGACGGTGGAGAAAGCGTGGACAGGTGATGCGAACCAGGGAACTTGCGTCTTTGACCTTTATAAGCTGACGCGTACGGACGGCAGCGCTCTGTCCAGGGACATCCTGACGGACGCGGCAAACTTCAAGGCGCTGGTTGAAAAGGGCGAGAACGCGGGCATAAGCGGAATCACCGTGACGAAGCTGGGCGGAAGCTTCAGCCTCCGCGACGGCAAAGAGGACGGCCGCGAGGGCAGCTGGGTGCACGTGGTGACGGAGGAGGAGCTGGGCGAGGAATACGACGCAAACGCGCTCTACTTTGCCAGGGAGCGCACCGTCAACGGCATTGCTGTGTCGAAGCACGCGGTAGAGGATGTGGGCAATCCCGACGCGACCTATGAATATCATGAAGATACCAACCTGCTGGTGGTGACGAATCTCGGCGCGATCCTCTGCAAGGTTGTGGACGACGACGGAACCGAGAACGTGTTCCGCTCGCTGAGAGAGGCTTACACTTACGGAACCACGCGCACGCGCGGCTCTCAGGATAAATTTACCATTGAGATGCTCCGCGATTACGATTATCCCGATGATGATAAGCTGGAAATCGCGGCGGGGAAGAAGGTCACCCTGACCACGGCGGCGAAGTCGGGCGGCACCTATAACTATACCGGCACAGGCACGAGGGCGACCATTACCCGCGGCACCAAGTCGGGTTCCTTCATCGTCGTGACGGGCAACAATGCAAATTCCGCCAGCCTGACGCTTGAAAACATCGCATTCGTAGGCAATGGTGTGGAAGTCGGCGGCAACGGTGGCTTTGTCAAAGCGAGCTATACTAACATCACCCTGAATGGTACCTCGCTGGATAACGGCGTATTGATGAAGGGCGGTGCGGTTTCAGGCGGTAAGTATTATGGTGCGGCAATCTATGCCGAGAATAGTGAGACGACCTTGACCTATGCCAGCTTTGAAGAATGCAAAGCGAATGGGACCGACAACCATGGCGGTGCAATATACATAACGAATAAGCCGCTGACAATCAATCATTCCGAGTTTAAAAAGTGCGAAGCCAAGAACGGCGGCGCGATCTATTCCAGCGGCTCTGTTATTGTGATTACGGATTCAAACTTTGAGGAGTGTAAGTCGTTTCAATCGAATTCCGAGAATAATGGCGGTGGTGCGATCTATACAAATGCTGTATTGACAATCAACACATCTTCGTTTAAGAAATGCACTGCAACAGCAGTCGGTGGTGCCATCTGGTCGAATAAGAAAGTCAGTATCATTGGTACTGCTTCGTCAAGGTGTGTCTTTGACAGTTGTCAGGCAGTCAGGGGCGGGTCAGTATTCACGACCGGAGACGTGGTAGGAGAGTTTAGCTACGCTGACTTTAAGGAAAGCAAGACAACCAATGGTGAGGGCGGTGCAATATACCAATACAAACAAAACAACCAAGGCATGCCCAATACCTCTATCACCATCGACAATTGCTATTTCTACAAATGCACAGCACCGCACAATGCCAATTCGAGCGGCGGCGCTCTGCAGACCAATATGCGGAGTCTTACCGTTACGAACTCCAAATTTGAGGAATGCTCTGTGGGGGCCAAGCAGGGTGGCGCAATTCAGCATTATATGAGCGGAAAGGTTGTTGAGAGCACTGCGAGATTTGAGAATGTAGACTTTATTCAATGCGTAGCCGGAGGCGGTAAAGGCTATGGCGGCGGTTTCAATACAGATGCCTATACTGTAACAGTGGACAATTGCAGGTTCACGGGTTGTAGCGCGGCATATGGCGGAGCCTTCTCCAACTGCAGCAACAACAACAATAATAAAGACGGCAGTCTGACAGTTCGGAATAACTGTGTCTTTACGTCGTGCAACACTTCCGATAATAAGAGTGGGACAAACGGCGGCGCCATTTATGCGACCAAAAAGAATGTCACCATAACCGATGCGAAGTTTAACAAATGTGAAGCCAAAGGTGAAGGTGGCGGAATCTACCAGGATAATGGTGCCGCGGATAGCAGTCTGACGCTGACCGATTGTGCATTCGATACATGCAAGACCAAAGACGCCAGTAAGAACGGCGGTGGCATACGTACGAATGCAGCATTGGTGACAGTGGCCGGAACGACTTTTAAAGATTGTACGGCGACCAGTAGCGGCGGTGGTCTGTATCAGACCAACACCAATAATGCGGCAAGGCTGATTGTAACGAGTAATGACAGCAAAACCAGCAGCTTTACGAATTGTGCTTCTACCAGCGGAAGCGGCGGCGGCATTTGGACGAATGCCAAGAATATCGGTACGACCGATGGCACCGACAGACAGCCGATCAAAGCGAGCTTTAGCAACTGCAAGGCCACGAATGGCGACGGCGGCGGCATGAACGTGGAAAACGGCGCCACGTTCATTAAACTGGAAGATTGCACCTTCGAGGAATGCACAGCGACTGGCAACGGCGGCGGTCTGCATAGCAATGGCCTGACCTTTACGGCAACGCGCTGCACCTTTACGATTAAGAGCTCCGATAAGATCGCGGCAGGCGGCGACGGCGGCGGCATTGCCTTGACGAAGGGCGACAGCGGAACCATGACTTGGTTAAAGGGCTGCACTTTTATGGGCTGTATCTCTTCAAAGGCGGGCGGCGGCGTATATACCGCGAATCGCACTTTGACCATCGAAAAAGACGGCGATATGCCCACGACCTTTACCCGCTGCAAGGCGAACGACGGGGAGGGCGGCGCGATCCGTCAGAACAAGGATACTGCCGATTCTGCAGCGACGTTGACGGAATGCGAAATTGAAAACTGCACGGCTTCCAGCAACGGCGGCGGCATGTCCACCGGCGTCAAGACGGTGAACCTTGTTAAGAGCGCCTTCACCGATTGTACCGCTGGCGGCGCTGGCGGCGGCCTGTATAGCACCTACGGAAACGAGGGCGGTTCCACCACGCTTACGGGCTGTGCGTTTACGAACTGCAAATCAACAGGCAGCTCCGGCGGCGCGGTGTACAGCGCGACCAGGGTGTTGACGGCGGAAGATTATGTCGGCAGCGAAGCTTCACAATCGAATACTTTCACCAACTGCAAGGCGAAGAATGCCGGCGGCGGCATCCATCACAATCAGTCGAACGGCACGATGACCAAGCTGACGAACTGCACGTTTACCGCCTGCGTTTCCACGGAGAGCGACGGCGGCGCGGTACGGACAAATGTGAAGGCCCTCGAAATGAGAAACTGCACCGTGGAGGATTGCCACGCCTCTACCTGGGGCGGCGGCGTCAATCACAGCAATGGCAACGCAGAAACCACTACGAAGGTGACAGGCGGGTCCTTTGCAAACTGCTATGTCGACAACGATGAGGGCGGCGGACTGCGATCAAACGCTCGAAGCGCAGAGCTGACAGATGTCATCTTCACCAACTGCCATTCCGATGGCGATGGCGGCGGCGGTTTCTCGTACGGTGAAGACAACGATAACGGCACGGCCACCGTTTCCGGCTGCGCCTTCATGGGCTGCTATTGCCATGAGACGAAGAACGGCGGCGCGATCCTGTTCAGAACCAAATCTCTGACCGTCGAGGGAACCACCATCGACGGTGCCACCAGCATGGCGTATAACGCCAATAACGGCGGCGGCATCTACAGCAGCAGGGGAGAAGTGAAGATTGGAGCCAAGACCGTTGAGATTGATGGTGAACAGGCTCTCCAGCGCTCCGAAATCAAAAACTGCGCGGCCAAGGCCAGCGGCGGCGGTATTTATCAGGCCGGAAGCCAGAAGGCGACCGTTGCGGATTCCGACATTACCGGCAACAGCGCGGGCACGAGCGGCGGCGGTATCTACTATTATCCGAAAAATATCCTGACGCTGGATGGCTGCGCCATCTCCGGCAACAGCGCGGGCACGAGCGGCGGCGGCGTGTATTATGACAGTAACGACAATAACTATGCCGATTCAAAGCGGCTTGTCATGAAAAACGGCACGGCCATCACCGGCAACACCCTGACTACCGGCGCTGTGGCCAACGGCGCGGGCGTATACCTGCGCAACGGCACGACGCTGGCGCTGGGCAGCGGGGATATCGAGGCGGATACCCTCACAATCTATGATAATACCGCGGGCGGCGAGGCTTCCAACCTCCGCATGCTGGTTCAGAAGCTGGGTAACGATCCCAAGCAGCGGAACATGATTTCGGCCGATCATCCGGATATCCTGCTGTACAGCAATCTGAAGCTCAGCGAGGATAAAGCGCTGGGCTGGATCGGCGTCTGCACGCCCGGCGAGGCTGGCACCCAGTTTGGCCTGGCGGATGCTTCGAACCGGACCAACATGGCGTACTTTGTCTCAGACGACGGCATCATGACCGGCAAGCTGGATGAGGGCGACAACAAGAAGATCGTTTGGTACGCGCCCCCCGTGTGCCAGATTACCGACGCGAACGGCAAGCTCCTGTCCTATGGCCCGGACCATGTGGCGGCGACCTTCAGCTCTCTGTATGACGCCTATATCGCGTTCAATACGCTGGAGGAGGATTACTTCAGGGACGGAGACAGGAATGTTACGCCCGTTCAGATCCAGATGCTGGTATCGCGCTATCCGCTGAATAACGCGCTTCCGGCACTGAATCGCAGCGGCACCCTGACCACCGAACCCAATACCCCCGTCTGTACGATCACCAGGGGCGCCGAACTAACGGAATCCATGTTCAAGGTGGCTCCCGGAATCGAAATGAATATAGCGAGAATTACTTTGGATGGCGGCGCGAAGTACGGCGAAGAGGGCGAAAATGTCGGCCTGAGTGCCGGTACAGACAAAAAAGTGAATGGCGGCATCCTATGGGCGGATCAGCTGTCCTCGCTGGTGCTTGGCCAGCAAGCGGAATTGCGCAACTCAGCCACGTCTGGCAACGGCGGGGCAGTGTATCTGAGCGGCGGTGCCACCATGGAAATGAAGTTCAATTCCGTAATCAGCGATTGCGTGGCGACAGGCAACGGCGGCGCGATCTATGTTGGCTCCGGCGCGAGCGTGACTACGACGGAGAGCCCGACGGTCAAAGGCTGCCATGCCGAAGGCAACGGCGGCGCGATATACGTGTATGATTCAGCAACGGTGAACCTCGGCACGACGACAGATGTGGGGCCGACGATTGCGAATAACAGTTCCGATGGTGACGGCGCCGGCATCTATCTGTTCGGTACGACGAGCAAGCTGAATATGCAGGGAAAAATAGACTTTTTAGATAATGAAAAGCAAGAGGCCATTAAAGAAACCAACGGAGGCGAAGATTACGCAAAGCCGAGACAGGACATTTATCTACAGTACAACAATACCTCCAACGCACCCAATATCAATGTGACGGGAGAGATCGTCGCGGATGCCGGTTCTATTTGGGTGTGGGCCTACCACCGCTCGCATTATCTGCTCGATATGCAGTTTGCCGTCATTCAAAGCGGCGTCACTGTTACGGATGAAACCTTCAAGGCGTTCAGGGACGCCGTAGACGACACAAGTACCGAAAACCGCACGGGTCAGTATTATCGAGGCGTAAGAGGCGAAAACGAGCTCTATATTTACTGGGGCGTGGACGGCATTGATCTCTCGTTCAAGAAGACCGACGGATTCGGGAACTTGATTCCAAACGCGACATTCACACTGTATAAGGACATCGAATGCTCGACTCCGCTGGAAAAGGATGGTCCGGTTACGGCCAAATCCTCTGACGGGACGGCGAAAAGCCTGACAGAAAATATCATTCCCGAAGGCGTTGTGCTGTTTGAGAAAATACCTGTCGGCGTTTACTACATGCGGGAGACCGGCTTCCCGGATGGATATGTAGCGTTCACGAAGGACGATGAAGGCACGCCCGTGCCGGATACCTATGTCGTGCTGATCGGCGCCATGGAGATGGTTGGCGCAAAGACGCGAGAGGGACTCTGGGCGGCGGACGCGCTGCTGTCCGATATCACCGAAGCGGATGTCGCCGCGCAGACCCAAATTGAGGGTGAGGAGGAGACAAGACAATACGCGATATTCCTTATAGACAATGCCACGGGGAAGGCGACTGCTGTCCCGAGCATTGCGGAGTACGGCGTCATGAATTTCAGCGAAGCCGAGCGCAAGGTGATTCTGCGGAAGGTGGAAGAAGAAACCTACAAACCCCTGAATGGCTTGAAGTTTACCCTGCATGCCTATGATGGGCGCGTGATCGCGAGCGATCTGGTTTCGATGGAAAGCGGCGTGCTCTACATTGGAACGCTGCCGTACGGCTGGTATTACATCGACGAAACCTATGCCGGTGCGTACCGCAAGCCCGATCCTGAAAAGGGAGAGTATTTCCGCTTCGGCGTCAATGAAGACGGCGTCGTTGTAAAGACGACGGCTGACGGAGAGGAGAAGACTGTCCCGACGAACGAGCTGCGGCTGACGGAGGGCGCTCCGGTCGTGAAGCCGACCCCGAATCCCACCGTGACGCCTACGCCCACCGCGACCGCGATGCCTGCGCCGACGCCCACACCGACGCCGACGCCCACACCGACGCCGACGCCCACACCGACGCCGACGCCCACACCGACGCCG
>JAFVBK010000055.1 GCA_017480045.1 Clostridia bacterium | reverse complement strand
AGTCGAAACGAGCGCACGGTGGCGGTCGCCGTGGTCAGCCCTATGAAGAAAACAAGCAGCACGGCGAAAATGGCATTGAACGTCCGAGGAAGCGTTTTCTGAATAAAGCGCCTCCTTGTCTGTTTGTCAAGCTTGCGCTGAATTGCCTTGAGCGCCTTCTTCTGCGCGTCCTCGGAATAATCCAGCTCGGAAGCGGAAGCCAGTCCCTGATCAAATTCAGCGAGCTCTTCTTCGCCGATCTCAGCAAAGGCAATGCGAATCTTCAGCGCTTCCAGTTCCTCATAGAGCGCATGGCTCAAGTCATGGTTCTCGATAATTTGCTTCTGAGTCATAATTCTAATCTCCATTTATTTTCATCATCGCCGCGTAGAGCCTTCTCCTCGCGAGCGTCAAATAATACCGCACGCTTGCGGCTTGTATCTCCAAATACTTGGCAATCTCTCCGTCCCGCAGTTCGTCGAAATACTTCATTCGCAGAATGGTTCGATCCTTCTCAGAAAGCTGCCTCAGCGCAGCTTTGAGCGAAGCGATATCGCACTCGCGAATCAATCGTTCTTCTATGTCGCTGCTGAAGTCGGGCTGCTGCGCCAGTAGATCATCGCTGGCCAAAAAGCTATACTTGCTCTGCCTGTTGCGCTTGACCACGTAATTGATCGAAACATTCTTCACTAACGAGACAATGTAGAACCGCTTTTTGCAATCCTCAACGCCCTTGACTTTCTCCAGCTGATTGATAATCACGATGCAGCTATCCTACACAAGATCCTCCGCGATATGCGAATCCTTCACAATCCTGCGCGCCGCGTAATACATATTCAGCTTATACTTTTGATAGAGCTCGGTGACAAATCGCCGGTCGTCCTCATTTTCCATTCGTAGAATGACCAGTGGAATCGAAAAAAAGATTGATTTGGGAAAAAACACACGCATCCCTCCTGCGTCGCTGACAATACTCCCTTGAGGATGACAAGGCCTTTCGCGCCAAGCCCGCCGCCCCTCCTCTTAGCCACGCCATCTTCCGTACACAAAGCAGAATAAAATATCACATGCCAAACCGGGCAACGATTTTGAACAAATATGTCTTAGCTTCACAAAGCTCCATTTGTCTACCTCCAATCCGATATAGCGTTTTGGCCGATGAATGGCCGCGCGGCTTTTCGCCATGCAATACTCATCCCCATAATATGACAATGCGTGCGTGAAAACTGCAAATACTATTTTCCATTTTTTAACAATTCTCAGCAAAGTCCTGCGGCTTTCGGCGAACCGCGCGGCGCCGACCCTTGGCGGTGGCATGCTAAAATCTCTGATTTTACCATGCCAGTCTGCAAAGCAGACCGCGAAATCTTCGATTTCGCGCCTCGGCGGTCCGCTAATCGGGCCAAACTCCAAAAAAACCATACCAGCTTAGCCGGTATGGTTTTTATATAAACGGCGCGTCAGCCCTCAAAATCTGCCGGCTGCTCTCCCGCCCTCAGCCGACGGGCTACCACCACAAAGCGGCCGTTTTTTCGATGATAGGCGCAGGTAGACAGCGTGAGAAACTCATCTCCAAACTCGCAATCCACCTCGGTATCGAAGCATCGCGCTGCCTCGATCTCCGCCATCCACGCGTCGTACTCCGCCCGATTGTAGAAGCTCACGGCATAGCGGAAGCCGGGTTCATCCGCTTCATATTGCGCCGCCCTAAAGCTGGCCACAACGACGTATACCCTCTCCTCCATCAGAGAATCGAATTCGATCAGCTTGTGCCGCTGCCAAAATTCCACGGTCTCATAATTCGTCAGATTGCCAAACATGGAGCCGCTGCGCATATTGTGGCCATAGATGATTTGATTCCACGAGGGCGTGTAGGGATCGCAGTCCCTGTCCAGAATCAGTTGACCGTTGGCATTGCCCTTTCCATAGAAATCCCGGTGAAGATAATACTCCTCGTCATCAGGCGTATACATCACTGGATAGTCAATGCCCATATCCGCCTGAAGCAGCCAGCCCACCATATCCTCGTTCAGCGCATGCAGCTGGCGGTATTGTGGCAGTATGCGCTCCTCGTCCAGCAGAACCCTCTCTCGATAGGCGCTGCCGTCAAATTCGACCTGCTCCCGCCCAGAAGCCTCTGTTCCGCCCCACGCGTTGTTGGATTCAACCGTCTCCACCGCCACCGATGGCAGGGGCCGCTCCTCCTTGGTCGCGCTCAAGTCTGCCCCATCCGACGTGGGCAGAGCTGTGGACAAATCGGGCGAACCGGATTGCTCCGCCGCGTCGGCCTTTGCCGAGGGCTGCGCCTCTGGCTTTGGGGACGGGGGGATCCGCGGGCTGTTCCCGGCTTCTACCGCCTCCTCGACATCCTCAGATTCACGAAAGCCAGGCGTCCCCTCAATTTCGGGAACGCCTGGCCGGCTGTCCTTTGCCGGGGCATATTCTTTGTCATTTTCCGTCGCGGCCGCGGTTGGAGCCGCGGCGCTGCCTCGCAGCGCCTGGCTCCTCAGCTCGCGCAGTTCATCCAGCTCCGCATCGTTGGAGCGCCGCTCCAGACGATAGCTGATTGGATAGTACAGCGCGCCCGCAAAACACGCAATGGCAATGACGATCAATATTGCCTTCAACTTGCTTTTCATTGGTTGCCCTTAAAATTCCCTTTCACGCCTGCGACCAACATAGAGTGCCAGCATCAGCGCCAGCAGCCCCAGCGCGCCCAGCGCAAAGGGATAGGCCGGAAGCGTATCGCCGGTGCGCATGGAATCGCTGCTGCCCGTGGCGGAATCACGAATCAGCAAAGCGCCATCCTTCATCGTGCCGTCGGAGGTCGTCACCTTGCCATCAGCCGCGATGGTGAAATGGATGTCCTTGGCAACATCGTAGCCCTCAGGCGCTTCCGTCTCACGCAGAGTGTAACGCACGCCCGTGCTGAGGCCCTCGATCACCTTTGCCGTCTTTTCGGACTTCCAGCTCGCAACCACCGCGCCCTTGTCGTCCAAGACGCGCAAGCTCGCGCCCGCCAGCGGTTTGCCGGTGGAAGCGTCCACCTTGCTGATCTTGACGGAGGTCTTCGCGTCCTCCACCAGCAGCACGGTATTGCCGTCCTTGTCGGTGGTTGTCGCGCCCGTCGCCGTCACCTTGCCGTTCTTGTCGATCGTAAAGGTGGTGTCGGTCGTCACAGCGTATCCGTCCGGCGCTACAGTCTCCCGCAGCGTGTACTTCTCGCCGGTCTTCAGTCCCTCGATCACCTTCGCTTCCTTCGTGGAATCCCACTCCGTTACGACCTTCCCGGTCGCGTCCAGTATCTGGATGTGCGCGCCGGTCAGCTCCGCGCCGTCCGCGATATCCCGCTTGCTCACGCGCACCGCCGTCTTCGCGTCCTCCACCAGCAGCACGGTGTTGCCGTCCTTGTCGGTGGTCTTGGCACCACTGGTGGTCACGGCGCCAAACTTGTCGATGGTAAAGGTCGCGTCGCTGGTCACGGTATAGCCATCCGGTGCCACCGTCTCGCGCAGCGTGTACGACGCGCCGCAGGTCAGGCCCACGATCTCATAGGCCTCGCCCGTGGAGGTCCACTCCAGCGTGCTGCCCACATTTACCGTCTTGCCCTTGGAATCCAGGACTGTAAAGTCGATATCGCTGGCCTTCAACACGTTGCCACTGGCATCCAGAATCTGAATGTGTGCGCCAGCCAGCTCCGCGCCGTTGGCAACATCTCGCTTGGACACCCGCACGCGGCTCTGGTCGTCCTCGCACATCAGCACCAGATTGCCGTCCTCATCCTGGCGATAGGGCTGATCGACCTCTATCGACTGAGTGACGATGAGCTCGCCCGCCTCGTTCAGCCTGAAGCCGATATCCGCCGGCATGACGAGGTAGCCAATGGGCGGATCCTCTTCATGCATCACATAATCCACGCCCGTCAGCAGGCCCTGAATCCTGTGAGAACTGCCAAGCTGAGAATACCACTCGTCCACAATCAGCCAGCCATCCGAAGTGATCGTACCGATCACCGCCGCATGTCCCGCGGTGGTATCCGATTCGCCCGACGCCCGGAAGGCCGCCCGCACCAACGCCACATCCACGCCATTATAGGGGTCCGCGTCCAGACTGCTGAGTCTGCGGCGAATCTGGATCCTGGAATTCAGCAGCGCTTTGCCGGTGTTGATGTCATACTTGTTCAGAGTCACACTGGTCAGCGCATCCTCCACAAGGATCACGCCGTCCTCTGTGACCGTGTTCTTCGTCTCTACCGTTCCGTCCGCCTTCAGCGTGAACGTCGTGTCGCTCGTGATCGCGTATCCGTCCGGCGCTACCGTCTCGCGCAGCGTGTACGTCTCGCCCGCCTTCAGACCCGTGATCACCTTCGCCTCGCCGGTGGAATCCCATTCCACCGCCTCGCCGTTCAGCGTCACAACCTCCCCGGTCGCGTCCAGTATCTGGATGTGCGCGCCTTCCAGCAGCTCGTGCGCTCCGTCCGTTACGTCGGACTTGCCCACGCGCACTACCGTCTGCGCATCCTCTACAAGGATCACGCCGTCCTCTGTGACCGTGTTCTTAGTCTCTACCGTTCCGTCCGCCTTCAGCGT
>JAFVBK010000006.1 GCA_017480045.1 Clostridia bacterium | reverse complement strand
CGTCTGCGCGAGGTCAGCGTCGAGGGCATTCCCCTGCTGGGCGAGGGCGCGAACGGCAAGGTCTACCGTCTCTCGCCCGACCAGATCGTGAAGGTGTTCCGCCCGACGATCAGCTTCGACGTCATCGAGGCGGAGCGGGAGGCGTCCAGGCGCGCGTTCCTGCTGGGCGTTCCCTGCGCCATCGCCTTTGACACCGTGCGCTGCGGCGACAGCCTCGGCACGGTCTACGAGCTGCTGGACGCCGCCACCGTCACCGAGCGCGTCCGCGAAAAGCCGGAGACGCTGGATCACTACGCCGCCGCGACCGCGGAGCTTTTGCGCTCGCTGCACAGCATTGAGGTGCCGGAGGGCCAGATGCCGCCCGCCGACCACATCCTCTACGACACGCTGAACGCCGTGACGGAGGACTTTACCCCGGAGGAAAACGCGCTCATGCGCGCGTTCTACGACGCCATTCCCAAGGGTGACCGTTTCATCCACAACGACTTCCATGCCAAGAACATCATGGAGACCGGCGGCGAGCTGCAGCTCATCGACCTGGGCGACGCCGGGCGCGGCAGCCCGCTCATCGACCTCATCCATTGCAGGCTGGTCTACAAATTGATTGGCACCGGGCAGCGAGAGCCGGACGCCATGGGCTTCATCGGTCTGACCTACGGCGAGATGGATCGTTTCTGGGATGTGTTCCTCACGACCTACTGCGGCAGCGAAGAGAAGGCAAAGCGGCTGGACGAAAAGCTCGTGCCCTATTCGGAGCTGATGTATCGGACGGTCGCCATGGCGCACCCGCGGCTGCCGAAGGAGTACCACGCGGTGTACGCGGACGCCCTGCGCAAGACGATCTTCCAGGAGATCCCGGCGCTGATGGGGAGCCTGAACGAGCTGGACGGGCTTTTGCCGGAGCTGTAATCGGATCAGACAAAACAGCCCCATTCTCGGGGCTGTTCGATCAATCGGTATTTTATAGTCAAGGACAAAAGTTTTGTCCTTGACTATACATTATGATCGCCATTTCTCTCGCCGCTTTGCGGCAACCGAGAAATATGGCTGTTATAGTAAGCACCATTTTCAATGTCGCTTACTATCTCTTCTTATAAAGGATGAGCTCTGGATTGGCTCCCTCCGCCTCATACGTACTTATCATGATAAAATCCATGTTTGCAAGTACCCCAATGCATCGTTCTCCGCCCAGTTCCGATTCCAGCTGGTTTCCCAAATAGGTGGTTTGGTCATCCAGAAATTTCACTTTCTCTCCGTTTGGAAGCCGGTATGCAAGATTCACATAGCTTCCGACAAGGGCGTTCAGCTTTTCTACTTTTGGCATCCCCTCGATGTGGAGCGCGTTGATTTCTTCGATCAGCTGTCTCTTGAACGTCTCAAATTGTCCGTTATCGCTGAGCTCCTCGTACCTTTTCCAGTAATCCAGCGTGGGAAGCGTCTGTTTCAAATAAGCGCGCGCCTGTTCCTCGGAAAAGTCTGCGCTTGCCATATGCTTGACGCAGACGTCGATCAGATCATCCATATTGTTGTAGGTGTATGTCCCGTCAGCATAGCACCATTTGCAATAATCTTCATTGGGTGATCCGTCCTTATTCCTGCCGATGATGGCGTCCTCCAGTGGCATTCCGCAGCACTGGCAGATGAGCTGGCGCGGGGCGCCAAGCAGCGTATTGATAGAAACGTTGAACAGCTTTGAGAGCAATTTCAATGTATCCGTGCTTGGTACGGTTTCGCCGTTTTCCCAGCGGGATACCGCCTGGCGTGTCACAAAAACCTTTTCGGCCAGTTCATCCTGCGATAGGCCATTTTTCGTCCGCAGTTCAAATAATACGTCTTTCGCATTCATTGAAGCACCTCCCCTATATAGCTGCATTGTAACGCGGGGAGGCCGGTTTTACAAGCAACCCACCGTTGCCCCCCGCCAGAATACAAAGGGAACGGATTTTTGGGCATTTTAACGAAGTTACGCTCCGGCAACACCCAGGGTAACAAACCGCCAAACTCATCCATTGACACGACCCGACAAAGCGTGTAAACTACCGGAGGTATTTTTTCAGTCGTCAATAAACAAAAGGAGGCATTCCATGGACGGCAAAGTCAACCTGAAGCGCGTGGAGGAGATCGTCGACGGCTACGGCTGCCGCCGCGAGGCTCTCATCGCGATCATGCAGGACATACAAAACGAATACAAATATCTCAGCACCGAGGCGCTGGAGCTTGTGGCGGACAAGCTGGGCGTCGGCGTGGCGAAGGTATACAGCGTCGCCACCTTCTATGAAAACTTCTCGCTGGAAGCGAAGGGCAAGTACATCGTCAAGGTCTGCTGCGGCACGGCCTGTCACGTCCGCAAGTCCCAGCCCATCTATGACGGGCTCCACGAGTATCTGGGGCTGCGCGGCAAGCAAAAGACCTCTGGCGACGGCATGTTCACGCTGGAAACGGTGGCATGTCTCGGCGCCTGCGGGCTTTCGCCGGTCATGACCGTGAACGACGAGGTCTATCCCAAAATGACGCCGGAGAGCGCCATTGACCTGCTGGAATCCCTGCGGGCCAAGGAAGGAGGCAGCCATGCCGAAGCGTAAACTGACCCGCCAGCGCCTGGACGCGCTGCGTCTCGAGGCAAAAACCCTGCTCGCCGCCGATGACCGCGAGGTGCTGGTCTGCGCCGGTACGGGCTGCAT
>JAFVBK010000005.1 GCA_017480045.1 Clostridia bacterium | reverse complement strand
ACGCGGAGGCCGTCGCGGCGGCGGTGCGCATGATCGACATCGGCACGAACGAGCCGCTGCCCGAACCGGATACGCCCGCGGCGCCGCTGCCGGTGGACAGAGACGCGGAGCTGCACGACGACCTCGACGCCGCGATAGAAAGGATTTTGAACGCCAGGTCGGTGATTGTGCATTCCGACGAATTCATCCCCGGCGAGACCTATACGGGCAAAGCCTATTACGTCTCCGCCGACGGAGACGACGACAACGACGGCCTCTCCCCCGAAACCGCGTGGCGCACCATCGACACGGTGCTGCGGGATGTCAACTATGGCGACCCGGGCACCATCCAGCCGGGCGACGCCATCTTCTTCCGCCGGGGAGACATATTCCGTCTGCCCGAGATCGAAGTCACGCTGGAACCCAACATTGAAAACCTGACCTTCTCCGCTTATGGGGAGGGCGACAAGCCGATCATCACGGCGTCCAGCGAAAACGGCAGCGGCGACGGGAAGTGGCAGCTGGTCTATTCCGACGCGTCGGGCAAAAAGATATGGCAATACTACCGGGACATGCGCGATACCAGCATGATCGTGTTTGACAATGGCGCGGCCATCGCCAACCGCGTCTACGAGTTCTACACAGGGGACGGCTATGTCTCCTGCGAAGCCACGGGCTGGTGGATGCACGAAGAAGAGGGCGTGACGTTGAAGGATGGGTTGCTTTCCCTGGAGGATTCCCTGACGGAGGACATGACGATCATCAGTCGCCCGACGCTTCAACACGTCGACGACAGGCCGGGCGACTACAATGTGAAGGGCGTCGGCCCGCTGTATCTGCGCTGTGACCGGGGCAATCCCGGAGCGCTTTACAGCTCAGTGGAATTCACAGAATTGGAGGCCAAGAGCCTCATGTTCCTACATGCCAGCGGCAACGTGATCGATAATATCAGCTTCCGGTCCAACGCGAATTCTTATATTAAAGGCAATCTCGAAGAGGATGATGTGCAGAACACGCTCATTCAGAATTGCGAATTTGCCTATGGCGGCGGAGGCGCCTCTGATTACGAGACCCACGAAGACGGGAATCATGTGGTGGTCGTGCAGGGAGACGGAATATACACCGTCGTGAGCAATTCAACGATTCGCGATAATTATTTTCACGATGCAAAATGTAGCACAGCGACTTACGAGGGAAATTTGGAGAATAAATCAAAGACCATCCGTGGGTATTATCGTGTGCTTGACAATGTCATGGTCAACACCATAGGTTTGCGCCTGGACGCCAGCTCCGACATGCTTCGCTATCTGGATTCCGTGGTGGTCAGCGGTAATCAGATTTGGAATACCGGCCGCATGGACAACGGAAAATACATATACTCAGAGGGGACAGTCGTATTCATGCCGGCCAATTACGGGGAGTTTATCGTTTCAAACAACGTGTTCTACGGCACGGAGCAGGGGCATCCCATGAACGCGCTGCTGGACTTATTTATCTACGACTACGAGAATAGCGACTACACGAAGCCACAATTTTCGGATAACGTATACGTGCAGTACAGCGGAAGAAACTTTGCCGATTTCCTGATGGACAATCAAACGACATGGGGCATCGACGATCTCGATCTGCTCAAAAAGGTGGCGGAGCTGCTGGGCGACGCCACGGCGGAGGTATACGTGATTCAATAGCGACGGCGGCGCGCAGCCGCGGGATTCATGGGCACGGGCCGCATGGCAAGATTGCCTGAAAAGTCAATACATATGAAACGAGGGCTGCCCATTTGGGCAGCCCTACGCATGTGCTTGTACGCATTACTTTTCCGGCTGAACAGCCCGGTCAAACAGCGCCTCCACATCCTTGCCGGGGGTGGGCGTCAGCAGCGAGACGACCCACGCGGCAACCAGCCCGCAGAAGAAGCCGGGGATGATTTCATACAGCCCCGTGCCGCCCAGGAAGGCCAGCCAAAGGATGTCCACGATCGCGCCGGTGAGGATGCCCGCCACCGCGCCGCCGAAGGTCAGCCGCTTCCAGAACAGGCTGAGCAGGATCGTCGGACCGAAGGCCGCGCCAAACACGCCCCAGGCGTTCTCGACCAGGCCCATGATGGTGCCGCTGTTGGGATTGGAGGCGATCAGCAGCGCGATGATCGCGATGACGATGACCACCGCGCGACCCGCCCACAGCATTTCCTTATCGGAGGCGTTCTTGCGGAACACGGGCTTGTAGACGTCGCTGGCGAAGGCGGAGGCCGAGGCCAGCAGCTGGGAATCCGCCGTGGACATGGAGGCCGCCAAAATGGCGGAGAGCAGCACGCCAGAGATCACCGGCGGGAAGATGCGGCGGGTCATCTGGATGAATACGGTGGAGGAATCGGCGATTTCGCCCATGAACACGCGGCCCACCGCGCCCGCCATCACCGACATCACCAGAATGATCAGCGTCCAGGAGATGCCGATCACGCTGGACTTGCGCAGCTCCTTCTGGGAGCGCAGCGACATGAAGCGGATGATGATGTGGGGCATGCCGAAGTAGCCCAGGCCCCAGCCCAGGCCGGAGGCCACCACGCGCCAGTCGCGGGCAAAGTGCCAATAGCCCTCCGGGAACTCGGTGACAGTCTCCACGCTGCCGCCGCGCACGAGCGCCAGCGCGAAGATGGGCGCGATCAGCAGCGCCGCCAGCATCAGCAGACCCTGGAAGAAGTCCGTCCAGCATACAGCGGAGAAGCCGCCCAAGAAGGTGTAGCCGATGATGATGGCCGCCGCCAGATACATGGCGGTGGTGGCGTTCATGCCGATGACGGTGTTGAACAGCGTGCCGCAGGCCTTGATGCTGGAGGCCGCGTAGATCGTGTAGGCCACGATGAAGATCACCGCGCAGATGATCTGCAGCGACTTGCTCTTGGAGAGGAAGCGGTTGGTCAGATACTGCGGGATGGTGATGGAGTCGTTCGCCTCGATGGAGAAGCGGCGCAGCCGCGGCGCTTCAAATATCCAGCTGAGGGCGTAGCCGATGGCCAGGCCGATGGCGATCCAGGTCTGCCCCATGCCCGCCGCGTACACCGATGCCGGCAGGCCCATCAGCACCCAGGCGCTCATATCCGAAGCGCCGGCGGACAGCGCAGAAACCCACGCGCCCATCTGCCTGCCGCCCAGGAAATAGTCCTTCTCGTTCGCGCCCTTGGAGCGCAGGAAGAAATACACACCGATGCCGATCATAAACACCAGATAGATGATAAACACAACCAGTTCCGCCGCGTTCATTCAATCGCCTCGTTTCTGTATTAATCATGTTCTATTCTATAATTATACCCCGATATAGCGGCGCTTCACCGGTTTAGCAGCGTAAATTTACCATTAATTTATGGCACAAACGGCGCGTATACTGCATAAATATAAATTTCTGAACCGGCCCATGCAAAAAATCCCGCCCGCCGTTTTCATTCCGGCGCGCCGGGCATAGGCTGTAGAAAACGGATCGAGGGGTGATTTCCATGGCAATATCACGAAAAAGCACGCTGCTTTCCCTGCTGAAGGGGCTGCTGGCCGCCGTCGGGCTGACGCTTTTATTGATGGCGGCCGTCGCCGCGCTGGCGGTATTCCTGCGCGTCTCGGACGGTCTGATCATGGCGCTCAATCAGCTCATGAAGCTGGCCGCCATATTGCTGGGCGCGACCGTCGCCATCGGGCGCGGCGGCGAGCGCGGCTTCTTCACCGGCATGGCGCTGGCGATTCTTTATATGGCGCTGGGCTACGCCTGCTATGCCGCGCTGGGCGGCAGCGCCTTCGCAGCCACGGAGATGCTGGGCGAAATCCTGATCGGCGCGGCCATCGGCGCCATCGCTGGCGCGGTGCTGAGCAATGTGCCGGCGCGGAGCCGCGCCAGGGCGCGGGCATAAAGAGGCGCCAAAGGGCCCGCAATGCAAGAAAAGAAGCCCTGCAAGCGAGGGCGCTTGCACAAGCGCAAGCAGCCGAATTTGCAGGGCTTTTTATGCCGCAAGCGGAAATCGCCTTCCCGCAGCGGTATTTTCGGCGATTTCCGCATCTGTAGACCTTGTCAGCGGTCTGAGGATCTACCCCACTTCCCGCGCCAGCTCGTCCATCATGTCCTTCGTCACCGGGCAGATGGCCGTATAATACAGCGAATCCTTCACCGAGAGCAGCTTGCGAGCGCGCGCGTCGTCGCCATCCCGATGATACATCCTGGCCAGATAATAGAGCGTGGTGATCTGCCGGGGACGGGCCTTGTGCGCCCGCTGATAGAAGTCCAGCGCCTGGGCGCGATAGGCCGCGGCCCCTTCGCCATCTCCCTCCGCCTCGGCCATCGCCTCGTAGAGCTGGCCCAGGCTGTCCAGCGTGGCGGCGTCCTCGTCGTCGTACTCCAAGGCCTGGTTGTTGAAATCCAGCGCGGCCTGGAAGTCGCCGGTCTGCTTGGCCTTGTCCACCCAGTACATGCCCAGCGTGCTGTAGATGCTGCCGTTCATCTTATACTCTGCGGCCCGGCCGATGGTCTCGATGGCCTTGTCCAGCTCGCCTACGCACCACAGGCAGACGGAATACTGCAAGCGCAGCTGGAACCAATCGTCCTTGGAGAGCGCCTTGTTTCGCGCCATGCGCTCCAGCAGCGCCTTCGCCTTGTCAAACTGCCCCTCGCGCAACAGCAGCAGCGCGTAGCCCTGCATGATGTTCGGGGCGGCGTTGCCCAGCCTGTCCGACTCCTCGTACAGCCTGAGCGCCTCCTGATATTTTGCCCGCGCCTCGGCGGGTTTGCCCTCGTTCGCCAGCTTGTTGGCGTCCACGTGCAGGCGATAGGCCCGATTGCCGGAAACGGCGGCCTTTGCGGCGTCAAACAATCCCATGCCTTGTCTCTCCTTCGTCTATCCTGCGCTTGAGTCGCGCCACGCGCTTCTCCAGCAGCTCCGGCGGCTCTCCGTCGGGGTATTTTTCAGATTTGAGGGCGTATTCCAGCGCCCGTTCATAGTCCCGGAAGCGATGCTCGTAAAGCTTTGCCAGCGCCGTGCAGGCGCTGCCCGGCATCTGCCGGCGGCTCAGCATCTGCGTGAGCACGTCCCGCGCGCCCTCCCAATCCTGAGACCTGCGGCAAAGCAGGTAGAGCCTCCAGTTGGCCATTCCGGCCACGCGCTCGCCGCTGAGCGCCGCCAGCGTGCCCGCCGGGCGGGGTATGGCGGAGACGCGGTACAACTCCCGCGCGGGGCCGAGCTCTCCCTGCCGCTCCAGCGCCATGCCCATGCTGAACTGATCCCGCTGATCCGTCAGCGTCTCCGGCCTGTCGTTGATCTCGCACAGCTTGATCAGCAGCGTGGCGAGAGTGGCGATGTCCTGCCGGTTGTGGTCTACAATGTCGTCAAGCAGCGCCTCGTCCCCCGTCTTGAGGAATTCAAAGAATCTGGCGGGCACCTCGCTGCCGGGCAGGTCGTCCTCGCGGGGCATGCCCAATATCTCCGCCTCCAGGTTGGCGAGGCGGCAGCTGCCCAGCCGCAGCTTCCAGGCGCGGCGGGCGGGCGTCAGCAGATCCAGATTATCCATATCCCGCCAGCGGTCCCGCATGCGGCACATGGTAAAGCGGGCTTCCAGCAGCGGCATATCGAAGGTCTTGCCGTTGAAGGTGCACACGCAGTCGAAATCCGCCATGCGCCGGCTCAGCCGGTCGATCAGCTCCGGCTCGTCGGCGTACTCCCGCAGCATATACTGCTCGATCACGAATTCCTCGCCGTCCGCGAACCCCACGCCCACCAGGAACGCCACCGTGCCCGCGCCATGGGAGAGGCCCGTGGTCTCAGTGTCCAGAAACAGGCAGCGGCGGATATCGAAGCGGGGCCCGGTCCAGCCGATACGGCGCAGGCCGACGGCGGGCAGCGCGTAGATGGCGGCGTCCAGCGGCACGCGGCTGACATGGCAAATCAGGCCGCCCCCGCGCCGCTGGGGCGCCGCTGGGGCCGTCGATTTCATCATGTTCAGCTTTGCCCGCAGGCCGGAAGCCATAAATATCACCATTTCTATTGTAAATACGCGCCACCGGATTGTCAAGCGGTGAAAAGCGTGCTATAGTTATATCAGAATTTGTACGGGAGGTATAAGCCCATGCTGAACATCGGAACCGTCGCCCCGGATTTCACGCTGCCGGATCAGAACGGCGAAAGCCACACCCTGTCCGACTACCGCGGGCAGAAGGTGATACTCTACTTTTACCCCAAGGACAACACCGCCGGCTGCACCAAGCAGGCCTGTAATTTTGGCGAGCTCTACCCGCAATTCAGGGAGAAGGGCGCGGTGATTCTCGGCGTCAGCAAGGATTCCGTGGCTTCCCACAAACGCTTCGAGGAGAAGTACGGCCTGCCCTTCACGCTGCTTGCCGACACGGAAAAGGCCGTCATTCAGGCCTATGACGTGTGGAAGGAGAAGAAAAACTACGGCAAGGTCTCCATGGGCGTGGTGCGCACCACCTACCTGATCGACGAGAGCGGCGTGATCGTCAAAGCCTTCGACAAGGTGAAGGCCGCCGATAACCCCGCCCAAATGCTGGAAGAGCTTGGATGACGCGCCGGAGAGGGGCCGCCCCTTCGGGCGGCTTTCGTAGATCGATTTTCGCCGAAGTCCTGCGGCCTCCGGCGCGGTGCCAGAATCTTCGATCGGTCCGCTCGCTAATCGGGCCCAACTTCAAAAAAGGCCGCTCATTCTGAGCGGCCTTTGTGGTGGGGTTAAATGGGCTCGAACCATCGACCTTTACGATGTCAACGTAACGCTCTAACCAACTGAGCTATAACCCCGAACAACGTTTTATATTATACAATAACACGCGAGGTTTGTCAAGGCCTTCCGGCAAGGAAATTTCAATCGAAAATTTCAATCACCGCGTTGCACCGCCATTCTCGACATTCAGACGCTTCATCTGCCCTTCATTTCAGACAATCACGTTCTCCAGGTGGTCCAGTTCGTGCTGGATGATCTGGCGATCCACCCGGAATAGCGCTGACGGCGCTTCTTCCATGCCGCGTCCCGGTATTCAATCTCGATATCCTGAAAACGCGTCGTCTTCCGCGTGCCGTTCAGCGACAAGCAGCCTTCCTCGGCCTCGTAGGGCATATCCTTTGCGAACGAGACGGGATTGTATATCTCCCACGAGCCAGTCGTCCGCCCGCACACCAATGAAGTACACCGTCGCGCCGGTGTCCCGAAACGCCTCGGCAATGGCCTTGCAGATACCGCAGCATCGCTTTCCAGGAGGGGGTTCCTAAAACAAATCCAGCGTGCTTTCAAGGTAGATTTCCTCCCGAACCCTCAGCTGATACTCCGGCTTCGTCATGTAATAGAGCAGGAATTCCAAAATGATGGCGCTGCCCAGGCTTCGGCCCTCGATCTTAAAATGGGAAAAACCGTTCGGCAGATAGACATTCTGAATATCCTCTACGCCAATGAAGCCTGGATTCTTCATCGCGTCGGAAAATCGATAACCCCTTTCAGCATTCGGCGAAGCGCAAACGTGATCCGCGCAATCCTCCCCAAGGTTCTTCCGGCTGACATTCTCATAGCACGCGCTTCTTTCGGCGCAGTCAAACCAGCAGCATTCGTTGCACAGAAATTCCACCTTTTGCTTCTGCCACCCAGGCAGAGCGAACAACCGGTCATATGCCTTGTTCAGCCTGAAATCCAGCACCACGTTGCGAAACTCATTCCGCTGCAATTCGGCCTCAAGCCGTTCAAATTCCTTCAGCACCTTCGTCGTCGAAGAGACGAAATATAATCCCGGATACCTCTCTTGCAGATAGCGCAGAAGCAAATCCGAATGGACGATCACGCCACTCTGAACGGGCCCATTCTTTTCAAACAGAGCGCAAACGGCGTTGCACTTTTTATCGGATAGATGCGCCTCCCTGAGCAGGGAATTGCTGAAGGTGAGCCTCGCGGAGACCCCATGATCCCGCGTCAGCGCCGCCGCGTCCTCCGGGTGCGCTTCGCCAAATCCAACGCGGCCCCCGCCCCACAGGCAGTCGGCGGGAGCGCCATAGATGGAGCCAATCTCGCACCAATCATAGAAGTATTCCCTATGTCCGCGAAACAGCGGCAGGAAGGCGCGATACAATTCGTAGAATTCAAACAACCCTGGAAGGTGATAATATGCTTTCATTCCCCTATCAGCCCTATGCTTCGTTCCTTCGGTTCAACTTGATTTCAATCCTGTTCAGCGTGCTGAAAAATCTGTGAGTGGCGACCACCGGACCCATGAGCAGCATGCCACGTAGATGATGATTAATTCAAGTACCGGACCGGCGAGTGAATTTTTCATTGTGCGCTCATGCAGATTTCGCGCCTCGGCGGTCCGCTAATCGTGCGCAACTGCAACAAAAAATCCGAAACGTTTGGTTGTTTCGGATTTCGTTCAACCAGCTGATGCCAAAGGCAGGCCGCTGAAAAGCCTGGAAATGAGGGCGCTTACATAACCGTAAGTAACCGAATGCAGGGCTTTCTTGACGCCGCAAGCGGAAAGTGCCGCCTTGTAGCGAGTTCTTTCCAGCAATTTTCGCGTTTGCGAGCTTTGTCAGCGGTCCGAGGCCCCTCCAACCTCAGGGTTGGAGGGGCCCGTAAAGGCTCTTAGCACAGCCAGAGGCAATGGGTTAATCGTCGTCCTCTTCCTCCGCCTTGTAGGCCTCGATGACCTTCTTGGCGTCGTTGGCGGGAACCTCCTCGTAGCGCTCGAACTTCATTGTGAAGGAGCCGCGGCCCTGCGTCATGGACCGCAGATCGGTGGCGTACTTGAACATCTCGGAAAGCGGCGCTTCGCCGATGACGCGCTGCAGGTCGCCCACCTTCTCGGATCCGAGAATGCGGCCGCGGCGCTTGCTGATGTCGCCGTAGATGTCGCCCACGTTGGCGTCGGGCACGTCCACTTCCACGTGATAGATGGGCTCAAGCAGCACGGGCGAAGCGTTCACCAGCTGTTTGAAGGCCAGGCGAGCCGCCGTCTTGAACGCCATTTCAGAGGAATCGACCGGGTGATAGCCGCCGTCATAGAGCTCGGCGGTCAGTCCCACCACGGGGAAGCCGGCGAGCACGCCGTGCTTGATGTTGTCGATCAGGCCCTTTTCAACGGCCGGGATGTACTGACGCGGGACGGTGCCGCCCACGACGCTATCCACAAAGTGGAACTCGGTATCGTTCGGATCATCGTTGGGACGGAACTTGATCTTGACATCGCCGAACTGGCCGTGGCCGCCGGACTGCTTCTTGTGGCGTCCCTGCACGTCGATGGGCTTGCGGATGGACTCGCGATAGGGAATCTTGGGATCCTGCAGCACGCACTCCACCTTGAACTTGCTGGCCAGCTTGGCGGCCACCACGTCGATGGCCATCTCGCCGATGCCGCTCAGCACGGATTCAGCGGTCTCCACGTTCTTCTCCACGCGGATGGTGGGATCCTCCTCCATCAGACGGTTCATGCCGGAGAAGATCTTGTCTTCCTCGCCCGCCTTCTTGGCATACACGGCCTTGGAGATATTCGGGGCCGGGAACTCCATATCCGGGAACTGCACGGGGTTATTCTGGTCGCACAGGGTGTTGCCCGTGGCCAGGGACTGCAGCTTCGCCAGCGCGCACAGGTCGCCCGCGCACACCTTCTGGGTGGTAGACTGCTGCTTGCCCTTGAGGATATAGATGGTGCCGGGCTTCTCGGTCTTCTCGGCGTTCACGTTGTACAGCTGGGTGCTGCCGTCCAAGGTGCCGGAGGTGATCTTCAGCAGGCTCAGCTTGCCCACGAACGGGTCGGCCATGGTCTTGAACACGCGGGCGGAGAAGGGCTGATCGTCGGCGCAGACGCGCTCCACGGCGTCGCCAGTGCGGGGATTGACGCCTTCCAGAGCCTTGCCGGCCGGGGAGGGCATCAGATCGATGATGTTGTCCAGCAGCTTCGCCAGGCCGATGCGGGTGACGGAGGAGCAGCAGACCACGGGAACGACGCTGCCGTCCTCAATGCCCTTGCGCAGGCCGTGCATCATCTCTTCGGGGGAGAGCTCGCCCTCCTCGAAGTACTTCTCCATCAGCTCATCCTCGGCGCCGGCCGCGGCTTCCATGATGGCTTCGCGGGCCGCCTCGACCTCTCCGGCCAGGTCAGCGGGAATGTCGATGGCCTTCAGGGTCTTGCCCTCGCCGGTAAACGCCTTGTTCTCCAGCACGCAGACCACGCCGGTAAACTTGCCGTTCTCGATGATCGGCACCTCGATGGGCGCGATATGGCTGCCGTACTTTTCGGTGATGGTGCCCAGCGCCTTGGTGAAGTTGGCGTTTTCCTGATCCATCTTGTTGACGACGATCATGCGGGCGGAGTGGGTCTTGTCGCACATGGCCCACGCCTTCTCGGCGCCCACGTCCAGGCCGGAGACCGCGCCCACGGTGATCAGCGCGCCCTCGCACACGGTCATCGGACCCACCTGCTCGCCGGCAAAATCGAAGTAACCGGGGATATCCACCAGGTTGACCTTGGTGTCCTTCCACTCCAGCGGCGCCATGGCGGCGGAAATGGAAATATGCCGTTTGGTCTCCTCCGGATCGTAGTCCATGGTGGCCTGGCCGTCTTCCACGCGGCCCTGGCGGTCAATGGCGCCCGCGGTGAACAGCAGCGCCTCCGCCAGCGTGGTCTTGCCTACGCTGCCATGACCGACGATGGTCAGGTTGCGGATATTCTTGGCCTGATAATCTTTCATAGAGAATTCCCCCTGTATGATATTTTACTGCGCGCACAAGCGCAACGGAGTGACCACCCTATACGCGCTTATATGCCATAGTGTATACATTTTAACAGAAAAACGTCAATTTGAAAAGCCCCTTTTGGAAGGATTTTTGCATTTTGGGGGGAATTTTTATTTTGTGAGGGAAGAAGCTCCTCGTTCAGCGGCTCTGCCGATGCCCGCTCTCCTTGAAGGAGAAGCGCCTGAGCCACTCCCCGGCCGCAATCCGGCATTATCAATCCATCCATATGAGGCGCAGACATTGAAAAAAGCAATTGCACTATTGATCATAATACTACAGCTTATCCCGCTCCCCGCCTCGGCGCATACCCGCGACGCGGTGCGCGCGGCCTATGCCGCCATAAGCGATTGGCGCGCGCGCTCCCCCTATACCGAAGCGCCAATCGCCGCCGCCCCCTATGCCGCCGGCACGCTCACAGAGGGCGCGACGGCAAACGCGCTGGGCTTTTTGAACTTTGCCCGGTGGCTGGCGGGCGTCGACCCGGTGAGCGAAAGCGCCATTTACGACTATCAGTGTCAGCACGGCGCGGTGCTGCTGGCGGCGCTTGACTATGTGGATCACAGCGCCCCCCGGCCCGCCGACATGGATCGCAACTTCTACGATTCCGCCCATATTGCCACCACTTCCGGCTGCATCGCCCGGTTCAACTGGATGCGCGAATCCATCCTGCGGGAGGGGGTTGAATACTTCCTGAGGGACGACGGCGAGGAAAACCTGGCCGCGCTGGGACACCGCCGCTGGGCATTGAACCCCACCATGGCGGCCACGGGCTTCGGGCTGGCCAACTCCGCGTCCGGCATGAGCTACGTGCTGATGTACGCCCATGATCTCGGCAATCCCGACGCCGAATGGGACAGCGTGTGCTGGCCCGCCGCCGGAGCCTTTCCCGCCGAGCTGATGCACGATCACCTGGCCTGGTCGGTGATGCTGAATCCCGAAATCTATGATTTATCCGCCTCCCTGCCCATCGTCACGCTAACAGAGGCCGGCGGCGATTTCGCCTTTCACTTTGAGCCTGCCGCAGGCGTGGGTGACGGCTGGTGCGCGCTGAATCTCGAAGGCTACGGCGCGGGCCCCTGCCTGATCTTCCGCCCGGATTTCACTGGCACAGGCTTCACCGACTACGAGCAAAACCAGCGCTGGCTCGTGCGTGTGGACGGCTTGATCGGCACGGACGGCGCGAAGCGGCCCCTCGAATACCAGGTTGACATGATCTCCCTGACCGTCCAAGATGTGGTAAACGTGGAAATCTCACCGCAGGAGGCGGCGCTTGAGATCGGCGAAACGCTCGCGCTGACCGCCGACGTGATCCCCGGCTACGCCGACGATCTGACCGTCGCCTGGCGCAGCACCGACACAGCCGTCGCGACCGTCGATGGCGACGGCGTCGTGACCGCCGTCGGTCCGGGAGCGTGCGAGATCGTCGCCACCAGCGCGGGCGGCTATGAGGATGTCTGCGCGGTTACCGTTGCGCAGTAAGCCAAAACCCAGCCGCGCCTGTTCTCCCGGCCTGGGTTTGGCGTCATTTTCATTCCTCCGGGGAATAATTTCAAAGCAGCGGTTATTGTAACGTCCCCCATGAATGATAACCGTCCGAAGGCCTCGGCTCAGCTCATAAAAATCCGCTCCACCGTCCGCCATCCGCGATTGACAAAGGCTCCGGCCGCTGATAAAATAGTCATGGCAATTCAATAAGCTGAGGTGTTTACATATGAAGGATATGGTCTATAAGATGAACATCGCGGGCCTCGACCGCGAGCTGCCGCTTTGCCCCATCAGCGACAAGCTGATGATCGGCGCGTTTGTGATCTTCGGCGATCCGGCGCTGACCACCGCCTGTGCGGAGGCGCTGCTTGAGCGCTGCCCGGAGCACGACGTGCTGATCACCGCCGAGAGCAAGGGCATCCCGCTGATCTGCGAGATGGCCCGCATGAGCGGCAACGAGCGCTACGTGCTGGCCCGCAAGGCTCCGAAGCTCTATATGAGGGACGTGCTGACCGTCGAGGTGCGCTCCATCACCACCGACCACAAGCAGACGCTGTGCCTGGACGGCAAGGACGCCGAATACATGAAGGGCAAGCGCGTGGTGATCGTGGACGACGTGATCTCCACCGGCGAATCGCGGCACGCGCTGGAGGAGCTGGAGCGCCGCGCCGGCGGCGAGATCGTGGGCAAAATGGCCATCCTCGCCGAAGGCGACGCCACGGCGCGGGAGGACCTCATTTATCTGGAGAAGCTGCCGCTGTTCGATTCCGAGGGAAACCCGCTGGAGTAGCATTGCGTCTGAAGCGTTCAGCGAAAAAGCAAAAGCTTTCTTCTTGAATCGCCCTCAATAATTCCAACGCAAAGATCCTTCGCTGCCGTTCATGATGACGCACGGCACAGGCCCGTCATCATGAGCGACAGCGAAGGATCTTTCATTGAAAACCGCGTCAATAAGCAACCAGCTGGGAGACCAGCACATAGCCTGTCCTTATCCTGCCGTCGATGGGATCGACGGTTTTGACCCTCGCGCACAGCGGGCCGCCCGCCAGCAGGCGCAGCTTTGCGCCCTTCGGCAGCCGGGCGATCACGTTCCCGGCGATCTTCGGATCATCCTGCATTTCGCACTTGCGCGCGGTGACCACAATGCGGCCCGCCTTCGGGGCCTTTCCCCCGGCCAGATAGATCGCGGGCGTATAGTAGGTCTTGCCCTTGTATTTCACGCGGGCCCAGAAATCCCCGTGCGCCACCAAGGTCAGCTTCGCGCCCTTCTTCACCTTTTTATTGACCTTGAGCCCCGCGCTGCCGCCGGGTTGACGGGCCAGTATCTTGTCGGAAACCTGAACGTAAACCGGCCGGTTCAGGATCGGGCTTTTCGTGCTGACGAACTCGCCGCTGACCCATCCAATTGCGCCCTTGCTGTTGCGAATCTTGGCCCAGCCATCCTTCTTGCCCAGCAGGCGGACCTCGTCTCCCAGGCGCAGCTTGCCCACGGCATCCCAGCTCTGGGCCTGAGACGCCACGTTCACCGTGCCGTCGTAGCAACACCAGGCGGGCGTGCCAGCGCTGTAAGGGGCGTCGTCCACGTCGCAGCGGCGCATGTAGCCGTACCCGCCGCCATACTCCACCCGAATCCAGCCGTCCGGGCTCGCGGCGATCATCGTCGCGGTCGCGCCGCGCTTCAGCTTCGCCAGCTGCTTCGATTTCGCGGAGCACCCGGCGTATACGGGCGTCTTTTTCAGCTGCGCGTAAATCGTAATGCTGTAGGTGTTTGGGTTCTTCCTGGTGAGCGCGTTCGCGGCGCAGTAGCCGGTCCGCCCCTTGGCGTCCGTCAGTTGGGCGACATCTCCCTGCCGCGTCAACGCCGCGACGGCCACCTCTTCGCCAAGCCAGATGGTTTTCATTGCCTTGCCGGTGAGATCCGGCTTTTTGTAGACCTTGACGGCGGTATCGGCAACGTACATCGCCCCGCCCTTTTCCGCCCGCGCCGCCAGACCGGCAGGCAGCGTTCCCGCGCACAGCAGCAGCGCCAGCGCGAGACTTAGAATGCGCTTGAGCATAAAATCATCTCCCTTGAGAACGCTTTATACCCATATGGACGCTGCGGAAAGAGAAAAGGTGACCGGAACATGAGATTTAACATATCGCCGACCGATCCACGCCCTCTATTCTATCAGCCTTGCATCGCCAGCGCGGGCTTCACCGCGCCCATCTCCGCGTTCAGCGCATTTCGCGTCCGAATGATCAGCGCCACGGAGATGACGAACGTCAGCACGTCGGAAACCGGCATGGAATACAGCACGCCGTCCAGGCCGAAAAACCGGGGCAGCAGCAGCGCGAAGCCCACGCCGAACGCCACCTCGCGCACCATCGAAAGCAGCGTGCTCTCCAGCGCCCTGCCCATGGCCTGCAGATAGATGAAGGTGCCCTTGTTCACCGTCGCCAGCACCATCATGCACAGATAGATCCGGAAGGACCTGATGGCAAAGCTGGTGTAGTATACGCTCTCGTTGGCCGCGCCGAAGATGGCGATCAGCTGGCGCGGGAACAGCTCCACGATCACCAGCGCTATGAGGCCAACCGCCGCCTCGGCGATCAGCAGCTTGTCGAACAGCTCGCGGGCGCGATCGGGGCGCTTCGCGCCGATATTGTAGCCCACGATGGGAATGCAGCCCGCCGCGATGCCGATGGCGATGGAGATGACGATCTGGAAGAACTTCATCACGATGCCCACCACGGCCATGGGAATCTGCGCGTACAGCGCTTGGCCAAACACCGCGTCCAGCGCACCGTACTTTTGAATCATGTTGTTGATAGCGGCCATTGCGGCCACCAGCGAAATCTGCGCCAGGAAGGAGCAGACGCCCAGCGGGATGTATTTGCGCACCAGATTGCCGTGCACGCGAAAGCTGCCCCGGTCCAGCTTCACAGCCTTCATATGGCAGAGGTACCACACCGCCAGCGCCGCCGTCAGGATCTGGCCCAGCACCGTGGCCACCGCCGCGCCCATCATGCCCCACTTGAAGCCATAGATAAAGATCGGGTCAAAGATGATGTTCACCACCGCGCCCAGCACTGTGGTCACCATCGCGAAGCGAGGGCTACCGTCGGAGCGGATGATGGGATTCATGGCCTGGCCGAACATATAAAAGGGCGCGCCAAGCGCGATCCAGAAGAAGTACTCCCGCGCGTGACGGAAGGTCTCCGCGTTCACGTGCCCGCCGAACAGGGCCAGTATGCCGTCCATGAAGATCAGGTAGACCGCCGTCAGGACCAGGCTCGACGACACGCACAGTATCACGGCGCTGCCGATGCTCTTGTGGGCCTCCTCCGGCCGGTTCGCGCCCAGGCTGATGCTGACGAACGCGCAGCAGCCGTCGCCGATCATCACCGCGATGGCCAGCGCCACCACCGTCAGTGGGAACACCACCGTGTTCGCCGCGTTGCCGTAGGAGCCCAGATAGCTGGCGTTGGCGATGAAGATCTGGTCCACGATGTTGTACAGCGCCGCCACCAGCAGCGAAATGATGCAGGGAATGGCGTATTTGCGCATCAGTCTGCCGACCCTCTCCGTCTCCAGGAATGCGTTGGATCTCTGTTCCATATTGTCTTTACCTCCGATATGCTATATCGGCTTGCGGCCTTACCCGTCCGCCGGTTGAGCGCAACAAAGAGCGCGCAAATCCATTCCTGGATTTACGCGCTCTTCGCCACACGGTGAAATAATTATATCATCTGAAAATTTTAAGAATCAAGCACTGTCGGGAAATCTTAAAATTCAGGCTTGGCGCTTCGCCTCCAACTCAGAATTTATCATTACTTATCTTGACATATAAAATATATGTCTCTACAATATCCTACAGCGTGTAACAATTAACATATCAACAATTTTCGATTCCAAGGAGTGTCCTCATATGCAAAATACCGCCCCCGCCGAAAACAAGATGGGCGTCATGCCCATTCCGAAGCTGATTATCAACATGTCGCTGCCGATGATCCTGTCGATGCTGGTGCAGGCGCTGTACAACGTGGTGGACAGCTATTTCGTGGCCCGCTTCGAGCAGGACGCGCTGACGGCGGTATCGCTGGCGTTCCCGGCGCAGAACCTGATGATCGGCTTCGCCACGGGCACGGCGGTGGGCGTAAACGCGCTGCTCAGCCGGGCGCTGGGTGAAAAGAACCCGGAGCTGGCGAACCGCATCGCCGAAAACGGCGTATTCCTGGCGATGCTCGGCTACGCGCTGTTCCTGCTGTTCGGTCTGTTCGGCGCGCGGCCCTTCTTCGCCGCCCAGACGGACGTGGCCAATATCGTGAACTACGGCGTCGACTACCTGCAGGTCGTCACCTGCTTCAGCTTTGGCGTGTTCGGGCAGATCATGTTTGAGCGGCTGATGCAGTCCACGGGCCGCACGATCTACACCATGTTCACCCAGGGCATCGGCGCGATCATCAACATCATCCTCGATCCGATCTTCATCTTCACGTTCCGCCAGGGCGCGAAGGGCGCGGCCATCGCCACGGTCATCGGCCAGATCTTTGCCTTTGGCCTCGCGGTGGTGCTGAACCACCTGAAAAACGACGACATCAAGCTGAACATGGCCAAGTTCCGCCCGAACCTGAAGCTGATCGGGCGCATCTACGCCATCGGCGTGCCCTCGATTTTGATGATCGCCATCGGCTCGCTGATGACCTTCCTGATGAACATCATCCTGATCACCTTCACCGCCGCGAAGGAGCTGTCGGCCACGGTGTTCGGCGTGTATTTCAAGCTGAACAGCTTCGTGTTCATGCCTGTGTTTGGCCTGAACAACGGCATCATTCCCATCATCGCCTACAACTACGGCGCGCGCAACCGCCGCCGGATGATGCAGGCGGTGAAGCTGGCGGTGATCTACGCCGCGAGCTACATCCTGCTGGGGCTGCTGGCCTTTGTGCTGATCCCCGGCCCGCTGCTGAAAATCTTCAACGCCTCGGAGGAGATGCTGCGCGTGGGCATCCCGGCCATCCGCATCATTGGCTCCACGTTCCTGTTCGCGGGCGTCTGCATCGCCATGGGCTCGGTTTTCCAGGCCCTCGGCTACGGCACCTATTCCATGATCGTGTCCTTCGCCCGCCAGCTGGTGGTGCTGCTGCCCTCGGCCTACATCCTGGCCCGCGTGGGCATGAACACCGGCATCGACTGGCTCGTCTGGTTCTCCTTCCCCATCGCCGAGGTCGCCTCCCTGATCACCACGCTGGTGCTGTTCAGAAGGCTGTATCGGAATGTCATTTCGACGATACCGGAGGGGGCCCTGTAGAGCAGGGATTCGGTTGACGCCGCTTCCTCCTGTCAGCATCCCGCCCCGTAGTTTCAAGGGCGGGATGCTTTCGTTTTATCCGAACTTCAACGCAGTCGGCGCTTCTCGCCGCCAATGGCAAGGCGCTCATTTCCCATTCATAATTCTCCCACCCGCGGCTCATACTACCTCCGAACCCAACAACCACCAAACAAACCATTTCGGAGGGGATAACATGACCATTGGCTTTATACTGCTGATCGCGGCGGGGCTGCTGCTCCTGTTCGGCGCGGGCCAGCGGGTGCTGGACAAGCTTCGGCTGACGGACCGGCAGGCGATACTGTTCATCGTATTGATCATCGCGGGCGGCTTTGTGCCGGACATCTGGCTCTCAAACAACTTCGCCTTCAACATCGGCGGCGCGCTGATCCCGCTGGGGCTGTGCGTCTATCTTTGGGTAAAGGCCGACACCTTCATCGAAAGGGCCCGCAGCGTGCTGGCGGCGCTGCTCACCGGCGTGGCCGTGTTCGCGCTGGGGCGGCTGCTGCCGTCGGAGCCGGAGGCCATGACCATCGACCCGATGTACGCCTACGGCATCGCGGCGGGCGTGATCGCCTATGTCTTTGGCCGCTCCCGCCGGGGCGCGTTCATCGCGGGTACGCTGGGCGTGATGCTGGCAAACCTGGCCACCTGGGGCTACGCCAACTCGATGGGCGCGAACCAGCGGCTGGTGCTGGGCGGCGCGGGCGGCTTCGATGTGATCGTGATCGCGGGCCTATTGGCAGTGCTGCTCAGCGAGCTGATCGGCGAGGTCATCGAGCGCGCGAAAAGGGGCCGGCAGAAGCCCACGCGGGAGTTTGTCAACGGCGATTTCGTCAGAAAGGAGCAGCGATGATGGCAAGGCTCATGCGATTGACCGCCGCCGCGCTGGCGGCGCTGGCGCTCATGCTCGCGCTGGGCGCGGTCGCCTCCGCGGAGCTCGCGGGCGAGACGGACGGCGACGGCGTGTATACGCTGCTCGATCAGAACGGCGAGACGCTGACCCTGCGGGGCGGGCGCATCTACGAGGGCGACGAGTACATCGCCGGAGACGACGGATGGTATCGCGTGGTGTCGGTGGACGACGCCGCCCGGACCGCCACCGCCGAATATCTGGGCCGCGCGACGCTGGATCAGGCCGCCTTCGCCGCCTTTGCCGCCGCCCGCGCGGAGGAAAGCAAGTCAGACAGCGACGGCGACGGCAAAAAGCTGATCGCCATGTACAGCACACACAGCGACGAGAGCTACGTCCCCGACGATGGTACGTCCTCCAAGTGGGAGGGCGCGGGGATTTACGACGTGGGCGACAGCCTGAAGTCCGCGCTGGAGGAGCGGGGCATCGACGTGATCTATTCCAAGGAGACCTTTCTGCCCCACGACGCGGACGCCTATTCCCGCTCACGCCGCACGGCGGAGGAGCTTTTAAAGGAAAACCCCGACGCGCTGCTGGACATCCACCGCGACGCCGTGCCCGCCGAGCAGTACGAGACGGAGGTGGACGGCGAGGACATCAGCAAGGTGCGGCTGTTCGTGGGCCGCAGCAATCAGAACGCCGCCGAAAACAAAGCCTTCGCCCAGCAGATCAAGGCCGAGGCCGACAAGGAGTATCCGGGGCTCATCAAGGATATTTTCATCGGAAAGGGCAATTACAACCAGGATATTTATCCCAACGCCCTGCTGTTGGAGTTCGGCACCCATGAGATCGAAAAGGAGAAGGCTCAGGAGGCCACCGGCTACATCGCCGAAGTGCTGGACAACGTGCTCTACGGCGAGGCCGCCAGCGCCGAAGGCGCGCGGAGCGCCAGGAGCGGCGGCGTGGCGAAGGGCGTCGGCTGGGTCGTCGGCCTGGCGATCATCGCCGCCATCGTCTACGCCCTCGTCGCCACCGGCAGCCTGAAGGGCGCCTGGGAAAAAATCGGGCGCGGGGCCAGCGAGGTGACGGGCGGCATGTTCGGAAAGAAAGACAAGTAGCAATGCCGTTCCCCTGACCTTCGGCTTGAAACAGTTGCCCCGCCGCCTTTTTTCTGCTATAATTTCACCATATCGTTACGACAGACAGGGAGTGTTACCGCTATGAGGCTGCGTTCAATGAGTGAAGTGGAAAAGCGCGCCGTCATGGAGGCCTACGGCATCAAGAAGGGCGACCCCGCCTATCAGTCGGAATCCGCCTGCGTCGCCCTGCTGATGAAGCGCTATCAACAGCTGACGAGCATGTAATGCTAAACGGGGCTGACTCAAAACAGAGGCCTAACGCCAGGAAACATCCAAATTGTAGGGGCGCCGTTTCGGCGCCCGCCCAAAATCGACACATTTCTCATGGGCGGGCGGCGCAACGCCGCCCCTACGTTCGCGCGTTACTCCCTATCTCAATGCCCCATTTCCAATCATTTACAGCACCCATAGGTCGCTTCCAGCCCGGCCCGCAGATCGAAGCGCGGCGTCCAGCCCAGCCCTTCCAGCTTCGCGGGGTTCAGCACGGCGCGGGTGACCTTCGTATAGCCGGCCCGCTCCACCTCCGGAGGAAAGTCGAAGACCACCTTCACCCCGGCGATGTCAGCCAGCGCCTCGGCGTATTCCCGGATAGAGGCCACCGAATGGCGGTTGGCCACGTTGTAGGCCTGGCCCCTCTCCCCCTTCGCCAGCAGCGTCACAAGCGCGTTCACCGCGTCCGCCACATAGCAGAAGGAGCGCACCTGGCTGCCGGCGCTCTTCATCACGATATCCTCCCCCGCCAGCGCCTTGCGAATGAACTGGGCGTCGGCGCGGCTGTTGGATGGCGTGAAGGTCGGCCCGTAGACGTGGCACAGCCGCGCCACCAGCGCGTCCACGCCGTACTGGGCGGCGTAGCTGGCGCAGAGCGTCTCGGCGGCCCGCTTGCTCTCCGGATAGCAGGCGCGGGGCAGCATCGGATCGATCCAACCATGATCCGGTTCAGAAAAGCCTTCTGGCAAGTCGGGGTTTTCGCCGTATACCTCTCCCGTGGAGAGCAGCAGAAAGCGCCCGTGTCCCTGGCCGCGCAGATACTCCAGCAGCCGCGCCGTACCGAAGAGATTGGCCTGCATGATTCCCACCGGGTCGGTGGCATAGGCCAGCGGATGGGCGCTGGTGGCGGCGTGGACGACCACGTCGGCTTCAAAGTCAAAGCTCACTGGCCGCGTCGCGTCATAGGCTACATAGTGAAAGTACGGCCTGTCCGCCAGCGCCTCGAAGCGACCGCGGACGCCCGCTTCGCCGCGTCCGGCGGCGTAAATCTCGATGTCCGCGCCCGCGTTCTCGTTCAGCCACGCCAGCGCCTCCACCAGAAAGGAGCCAATCAGGCCCGTCGCCCCGGTGATGAGCACGCGCCTGCCTTTCAGATATCCATCCGCGCCCGCGCAGGCGGCCGCAAGGCTTTTGTTGTAGATTTCTCGGTTGAACATAGGATACCTCCCAAGGGATAATCAATCCGACGGGCAAAGAAGACGATTGTAGCGCCGTCCTGAGCAAAGCGTGGACGCAGCCGAAGAATCCTTTTCGCCGCGCCAGCGCAGCCGCAGCGAATAGCCTCCGCGCTACTCCTGCTCCATCCGCAGATACGCCTTGAACAGCTCCAGATCGTCCTTGCTGGTGAGCTTGATGTTCTTGTCGGAGCCGGCGGCGAAGTAGAGCGTCTCGCCCAAATCCACCATCATGGTGTTGGTGTAGGCCGAGCCGAATATGCCGACCTGTTCTTCAAAGGCGCGGCGGTAGGCTTTCAGCAGCAGGTCGTATTTGTAGGCCTGGGGCGTGGCGACCTTGCGCAGCGTCTCTCGCGGGATATACTCGCGGGTTGAGAACGCGTCCTGGATGCGGAAAATCTGCTCTGTGTAGGGGGTTGAGGTGACGCCGTTGCCGTGCAGGCGGCAGACCCTGAGACAATCCGACAGCACGCTCGAATCCACCATCGGACGAATGCCGTCGTGAATGATGGCGATGTCGTCCGCGTTGAGTTCACCCTCCAGATTGTAAACGCCGTTGCGAATGGATTCCTGCCCCGTCGCGCCGCCGGTGGTGATCCACTTCAGCTTCGTGATGCCGTACTGCGCGGCATACTCCTTCAGCGTCTCCTCCCACCCGGCGAGACACACCACCTCGATGGCGTCGATCTCCGGATGGCGCTGGAAGCCCTCCAGCGTGTAGATGATGACGGGCTTGCCATAGATGTGGATGAACTGCTTGGGAATATCCATGTTCATGCGGCTGCCCACGCCGCCGGCGATGATGATCGCAACGTTCATACGCGTCTCTCCCCTCAGCCGGGCTGCCGGCTGTTGCTGCCCAGCTTGCCGATGATGTAGTCGCAGGCCGCCTCGGTGGCCCGCCCGGTCTCGTAGTAGCCGAAGTAATCCCGGATGGCGGCGCAGTTTTCCCGCGCCTTTTCCGGCGTCAAATCCTCGATCAGCGCCTCCAGCTGGTCCTGATTTTCGGCCAGCATAAACGGCGCGTCGTGCATGTCGAAATACACCCCGCGCGCGGCCTTGTAGTCCTCCCAGTCCGCGATGAAGAACAGCGCGGGCAGATCGCGCACAATGAAGTCCAGCGCGCAGGAGGAATAGTCAGTCAGCACCATGTCCGCCGCGAGCAGCAGTTCCGACATATCCTCGTACCGCGTCACATCCACAATGCGATCCTGCACCGCCTCCAGGTCGATGCCCTTGCTGAGGTAATGGGCCCGGAACAGGCAGAGCCACCGCTCGCCGGTCTTTGCCTCCAGGCAGCGCAGCGTGCGGTCCAGGTCCATCTGCGCCCGCTTGGGCACGACCTGCGCGTTGTCCCGATAGGTGGGCGCGTACAGCAGCAGCTTCGTCCCCGCCGGTATGCCCAGCTTCCCGCGGATCAATCGCGCCTGCGCCGGATCGTTTTTCACCAGGATGTCGTTTCTGGGCGAGCCCGCCTTGACATACTCGCCCTTGTAGCGGAAGGCCGTTCGGAACATGTTTTCCCCGAACCTGGAGGCCGTCAGCACGCGGGCGCAGTCCTCCTCAATGCGGCGGGAATCATTCGGCATATTCAGATCATAGCAAATCTTTTTGATCGCCCGATCGCCATGCCAGGTCTGCACGTAGAACTGGCGATCCTTCGCCAGGGTCAGATAGCGCTGCTTGGTGAAGTTATCCACCCACACGCGGGCGGTCGCCTGCTCCAGAAACGCCTCCTTGGTCTTGTAGAATACGGGCTTCACGTAGTCCGGCAGCTCATCCTTCACCCGCCCCGCGGCCTCACGGGTAAACAGCCAGACGATTTTCGTCTCAGGCCGCATGGCGTGCAGCCGTTCGGAAATCACCCGCGGATTATCGCCGTAGGAGCGCCCTTGAAAGCAGCAGAACACCACCTTGTCCGGATCGATTCCCCTCAAAAGCCTGCCGCAGCGCACCAGCAAATAGCGGTAGGCGCTGGCGAGATGCGTGTAACGGTCGATGCCCATGCAAAAACGCTCCTATCCCATTCTGTCCATGATGTATTTGCACACCGCGTCGGCGGCGTGGCCCGTCTCGGTGGTGCCGAAGAAGCGATCCAGCGCCTCGCAGTTTTCCCGCGCCGCCTCGGCGTCGGTCTCGTCGATCAGCTTTTCCAGCTCCGCCTGATCGTGGGCCACCAGGAACGGCGATTCCGCGATATCGAAGTAAAAGCTGCGGCTCTCCCGCAGGTATTCCTCCGCGTCCGCGTGGTACAGGAACAGCGGGCGGCGCAGCAGGGCGAAATCTCCGCCGCAGGAGGAATAGTCGGTGATCAGCATGTCGGTGATCAGCAGCAGCTCCGCCATCTCCGGCCATTTTGAAGCGTCGATCAGCCGATCGTCGGCCCGCACGTTCAGCCGCGTGTTCAAATAGTGGGCGCGATACAGGCACTTCCAGCGCTCCCCCGTCGTCTTCTCCAGGTGGTCCAGGGTTCGGGAGATGTCCAGCACGGCGTCCTGGTCGCATCTCTCCAGGGCGTCCCGGTAGGTGGGGGCGTACATCAGCAGCTTCACGCCCTCTTCGATGCCCAGCCGCCCGCGGATCGCGGCGGCCTCCGCCGGATCGTTCCTCATCAGGATGTCGTTTCGGGGGCAGCCGTCCATCAACACCTCGCCATTGAATCGAAAGGCCGTGCGATAGGTGCCCGTGCCAAACTCGGAGCCCGCGATCATCATCGCGCACTGATTCTCCATGCGCAGCACCTTGTGATCCAGCTTCTCGTTGTCGTCGCCCACGCGCTTGAAGCCCCGATCGCCGTGCCAGGTCTGAATGTAAAACTGCTTTTTGCCGTCCAGATACAGCGATTCAGTGTGGCGAAAGTTATCCACCCAGAAGCGGGCGGTGGCCTGCTCGATCAGGCCCGCGCGGGTAATGCGGTATTGCTTTTTCACATAGGGCGGCACTTCCACCCCATCGATGACCTTGGTCTGAAACAGCCACACGATCTCGCAGTCCGGGCAGAGCGCGTGCAGGCGCTCTGAGATGTAGCGCGGGTTATCGTTGTAGCTGCGGCCCTCGAAGCTGGAAAAGATCACCTTCTTCGGATTGATGCCGTAGCGCCGCTGCGCAAAGCGCATCAACGCCACGAGCCAAGCCTTGTGAAAGGGATGGAGCACCTCAAACAGCTTCTGGTTCTTTCGCAGGGCCACCTTCACGGTTCGCAGCGTCGACATGGCGTTCATGCTCCCAACTGACATACTTGTATGTATAACATTATACGCGATGCGCCCCGGAAATGCAAGCGGGGCGCGAAGGCAAACGCCTCCGCGCCCTGAATCGACGGCGAAATCTACGCCGTCTTTTTTACCGACAGCTTGTCCGACACCATGGCGATGAACTCGCCGTTGGTGGGCTTATCCTCCCGCGCGAACACGCGGTAGCCGTACATCTGGTTCACCGCGTCCAGCCGGCCCCGCGTCCAGGCCACCTCGATGGCGT
>JAFVBK010000054.1 GCA_017480045.1 Clostridia bacterium | reverse complement strand
GATATTTCAATGTCAGTAACGAAGGATAAGAAAACGGACAAGTGGATGGCTCAAATCAGAGTAACCGACTGGACGGGTAAGACCATCCACAAGAAGAAGCGCGGCTTCGACACCAAACGCGAAGCCCAACAATGGGAACGGGACTTCATCAACCAAGCCAACAGCAGCCTCGGCATGAGTTTCAAGGATTTCATTGAAATCTACATGAAGGACATGGAACAGAGGTTGAAATCCTCCACCGTAGCCAGCAAGCACTGGCTGATCGACCTCAAGATCACACCCTTCTTCGGAAAGATGCCCTTGAACGAGATCAAGGCCACCGACGTGCGCCGCTGGCAGAGCGGCCTGACAAGCTACAGAGATGAAAAGGGCGAGCCCTATTCGCCTACCTATCTCAAGGTCATCAACAACCAGCTTGTCGCCATCTTCAACTACGCCGTGAAATACTACGGTTTGAAGGAGAACCCCTGCCACAAGGCGGGCGGCATGGGCAAAAAGAAGGCCGACGAGATGCTGTTCTGGACGAAAGATGAATTCAGCACCTTAATCGAAGCCGTCATGGACAAGCCCGCGTCCTACGCGATCTTCATGACGCTGTACTATACGGGGATGCGAGAGGGTGAGCTGCTGGCGCTAACGCCTGCGGATATTGACTTCGAGAAATCGACGATCACGATTAACAAGAGCTTTCAGCGTTTGAACGGCCAGGACGTAGTCTCAACCCCGAAAACGCCCAAGAGCAATCGCGTGATTACGATTCCGCAAGGTCTCAAAGACCGTTTGAAGGACTACATTTCACAGTGCTACGGATTGAAACCCGACGACAGGCTGTTTCCCTACACGAAGTCTTACCTGACCCATGAAATGGAGCGCGGCTGTAAGCATTCCGGCGTGAAGAAGATTCGCATTCACGACATAAGGCACTCCCTTGCCAGCTTATTAGTGGAGATGGGCTTCTCCCCACTGCTGATCGCGGAGCGCCTCGGCCATGAGCGCGTCCAAACCACGATGGAGACCTACAGCCACCTCTACCCCAACAAGCAGGCCGAAGTAGCCAACCAGCTGGACGGCGTGATGAGCTGAAACCCACCTGCTCCAAACCAGCCGTTGGCTACAAAAAATCGCCTTTTCTGTAGCCATTTTGTAGCCACCGAAAAGGCGAATCCTTGAAAAACACTGTAATTACAGCATTTTTCAAGGTTCCAAGGACGGATTTACCTATTCCCACTCGACAAGATATTTCTTCTAATATCTTAATCTCATTATTTATAATCAATATTAATATCTTTATTTGTTTATTTTTCTCTCTGTCTACACCTTTTCAGGACTTTTCAGTATCAAAACAGTATCACGCATGATACTGTAAATCACCGTTTCAAGGTTCACTTATATTATACCTCAAAGTCCTCGAAGTTGCAAGCCATCTTATCTAAATCTTTTCAGAAACAGGTATCCTCTTTTTTCCCTCATCTGTTGATGATCGCGCCTTCACCGACGCGCACGGGTCGTTTGTCCAGGTTGTCCTTCATCCTTTTCCGCATATCCTGCACAGCCTTGAGCATCTCCTCTTTATCCCTCGGCAGCATGCCGCGCATGGGCAGGACATTAGAGGGATGCAGGCCAAAGTAATAGGTGTTCTCCAGATCAAGCAGTTCCAACAACAGCTCCTCCTCGTCCAGATACTCGCCAAAGGTATTCTCTACAAACGCGCCGCTGCGCATGTCCTCGTACAACGGGCAGCCAGGATCGGCGTGTACCGTGCCGGTGAAGATCAGGTAGGGTTGGGCGGTGTTCAGCAAGGCCGCCGTCGCCTCGGCGTTCTCCCGCCAATGATCGGAACCTGCCGCGCCGAAGATGATGTTGAGGCCAAAGTCCATGCCTGCCGCCTTTAGGCGCAGGAGTTCGTCGATGCTCTCTCGCGCGGTATGCCCTTTGTTCATCAGCTTGAGCGCCGAATCCAGCCCGCTCTCCACCCCGATGTTCAGCTCGTTGACGCCCAGTGCGCGAAGGTGGCGCAGCTCCGCGTCCGTCTTGCTGCGAATATTCGGGATAGAGGCGTACATGGCGATGGTCTCCACGCGGGGCAGCTTTGCGTGGATGGCCTCGGCGATGCGAACCAGTCGCTCAGCTGACAGTACGAAGGGATCGCCGTTTTCTAAAAATACACGCTTCGCGTTCGGCCAGCGGCGGGCGGCTTCTTCGATGTCCGCCTCCACCTGCTCCATGGGACACACGGAAAACGGTACTGCTCGGTACATGGTGCAAAACGCGCATTGGTTGTGGCTGCATCCTACCGTCACCTGCAACAGCAGCGAATCCGCCTCAAAGGGCGGGCGATAAACCGGGCCTGTATAATTCATAGGTATCTCCTCATTCGTGGTTCCACAGCCACATCATTCCATTGTAGGTGTACTCCGCCTCGGCGACAGGGCCGTGATCGTAGCCCTCCTTGACACGATAGGCGAAGTTGCCGCCATCCTCCGTATCGCTCTCGATGAAGTACGGGGACTGGCGCATTTTTGCGACGCGGGCTTCATCATATCCGTAGGCGAAATCTGCGGTGCCGGTGAATACCCACACGAAGTAGTCCTTCGGATCATGACCTTTTGCGCCACCGAATATGGATGCGTCGTCCAGCGTCGTGCCGCAGCTCATGGGCATGAAATAGCGAAAATAGTCCAAGCAATACTCAAAAGTACGCCAAGTGGTGACGCTGCCCATGGAATAACCGATGAAGGCGCGATGGTCGCGGGAGGCCGCCAGCCCTTCCGGGGTAATATCTTCGGCGTAGGTGCTGTATTTTCCTTCCAACGCGGGCAGCAAATCGTTCACCAGCTCGTTGTGGTAGTTGTCCGTCAGCCGCATGGCAAGGGAAAAGCTGTTACTATCGAGGCCATTCAAATTTGTGTTGTTGTAGGTGGGACAGACGATGATCGCGGGCCGCATGTCCCCGTTCTGGATGGCGTGATCCACCACGCGCTTGAAGCTGCTGGGATTGCCCACCGCGCCCAGCGTGCGCTCCTCAGTGCCCCAGCCGCCGTGCATCAGGTAGATGATGTTGTACGGCTGATTCTCGTCGTAGCCATAGGGCAGGTAGACGACGGCGTGCTTTTGAAGCGGGTTAGTGTGTTCCTCATAGGAGAAGGACTCCCAGGTGTCGTAATACAAATCCTCCAGGGTTCCGGGCTCGGAGGCTTCACCGTAATAATCCTGCGGTATCTCCGTCAGCTCCTGCGGGATCGCCCGCTCCGCCTGCGCGCTCATGGCGAGCGCAAATACCAGCGCCGCAAACAGCAAAATGACTTTCTTCATATCTTTTATTTCCTTTCATGCTCAGGAGCGCCAGACCCGCGTCCGGCGCTCCCTATGCCATTCTTTCATTTCTTTCAGTTGCCCACGTCGATGCCCCACTCGGAAGACCATTCGTTGAAGAGCGCCTGTGTCTCCTCGCTGGTCGTGCCCAGGCCGGGGAAGAAGCCCACGCCCTCGTCCAAGGCGCTCAGGCGGCTCATCTCCTCGTCGGTCAGTTCAAAGTCGAACAGCTCCACGTTTTCCTTGATGTGATCGGGATTGTTGGAGCCGGGGATGGCGATGTGGCCCGCCTGTAAATGCCAGCGCAGGATGATCTGCGCCGAGGACTTGCCGTGGGCTTCGGCGATATCCACCACGGTCTCGTCGTTCAGGAACACCTGAGTGTTGCCCCTGCCGCCCAGCGGGAACCAGGCCTCGATCACCGTGCCATACTGATTCAAGAATCCCATCATGGCCTTCTGCTGGTTGTGCAGGTGGGTTTCCACCTGATGCACAGCGGGCAACACGTCGCACTGCTCCACGACCTCGGCAAACTGGGTGTCCGAGAAGTTGGAAAGCCCGATGGCCCGCAGCTTGCCCGCAGCCAATGCCTCCTCCATGGCCTTGTAGCCGCCGATATAATCCCCTGCGGGTTGATGCAGCAGCATCAGGTCGATGTAGTCCAGGCCGAGGTTCTCAAGCGCGCGATCAATGGCCGCGGCGGTGTAGTCTGCGGGCCACAGCTTGGTGGTCACGAAAATCTCCTCGCGGGTGACGATGCCCTCGTCGATGGCGCGCTGGATGCCCACGCCCACGCCGTGCTCGTTGCGGTAGGCGGCGGCAGTATCGATGAGCCGCGCACCGGCCTGCAGCGCCCAATAGACGGAATCCGCGGCCTGTTCGTCGGTCAGGGTGAAGGTGCCGATGCCGATGATGGGCATCTCAATGCCATTGTTCAGAAGCACCGTTTTCTTCTCAAAATCAAATGCGTTGGTGTTCGTTTCCTCGGCGCTCGCCGCGGCGAACGCAAGCACGAAAAGGCAGAGCAACAGGGCAATGATCTTCTTCATGTAGATTCTCCTTTCCGGGGTCGCAAAAGATCAGAACGTCCAGGTCTGGGGCGCGTCGGTGAACGAGCAGATTGTAGCCGTGGCGTTCTTCAAATACAGCACCTCCACGATGCCGTCGTCCTCGTTGTACATATTGCGCAGGCCCGCGTTGGCGTCCAGCATAGCCTTCTTCGCCTCGCGGCGGATGTCGCGCACGGCCTCGGCCGCCAGGCGAATCCACTTGCCGCCCGCCATGCCGCTGATCTCGATTTTCGGGTTCTTCATCATCTGGGCAAAGACGGGCTTCTGGTTGTTGGTGATGATGTACAGCTTGTCCTCAAATTCGCACACCGCGCCAAAGGGACGCACACGAGGCATAGGGGCGGCATCCGCCTGGTCGTCCTCGACAGTCGCCAGATAGAACGTTCCGCAGCTCTTCAAAAACTCCATGGCCTTCTTCATGGTCTCACATTCCTTTCAAAAATCGCAATCGTATTTTATTATAGCAATCATATTGTATATCATGTTACTGGACTTGTACAATGCTTTCTGTCTATGCCACTATGCAATTTGTCTATGCTGAAATAGATAGTGGGCAATTTACTTTATTCGCCGCATGCCCGAGAACATGACCCACACCACCCTCTCCCGACATCTGAAGCTGCTGGAGGACGAGGGGCCGATCGAGAGAACTGTCTATTCAGAAATACCGCCCAAGGTGGAGTACTCCCTGAGCGGTATCGGACACAGATTTGAAAGGGTGCTTCAATCCCTGGAGATCTGGGGCAACGAGTACATCGATTATTTGCACGAAGCCCATGGCACGGAATCAGCAAATGTATAAATCCACTATCGGCATTCCCTCAAAACTGCGCAAAGTTCATCCGCGGTGAACCGCTTCGCGCAGCCGCCGGTCAATACGGTGGAATCGGCGATGGCGCGCCAGTCGGTATCGGCGGAAATGCCCATTTCCGCAAATGTGGTCGGCAGGCCGATCTCGCGGATGAACGCCGAGAGCGCGTCGATGAAGGCTCGCGCCATATCGCCCTCCGTCCTGCCGGTGGAGTCGACGCCCCAGACCTGCTCGGCCAGCCGCGCAAACTGCGGCGTTGCCTCCGGGAGCATGTGGCGGTACAGCGCGGGGTGCAGCACCGCCAGCCCCTGCCCATGGTTGCAGTCCGTGTAGGCCCCCAGCTGGTGTTCCAGCATGTGGCACTGGAAGTCCGTCTGCTTGCCGATCTTCAGGATGCCGTTCTCAGCCATCGCCGCCGCCCAGATCAGTTCGCTGCGGGCCTGAGGATTCTGCGGGTCTTTCAGGGTCGCGCGGATATTGCGGATGATGTTGCGCTGTGTCGCCTCGTTGATCTCGTCGGAGAGGTTGACCGTGCGGGGCGCACCCATGTAGGTCTCCATGCAATGGCTCAGGCTGTCAAACGCGCCGGAAATGACCTGCTTCATGGGCATGGACATGGTGTAGGCCGGGTCGAGGATGGCGAATCCATAGGACGCGCCCCACAGCGCGGCTTTCAGCTTTTTCTCTTCGTGGGTAATGACCGCGCCGTTGTTCATCTCCGCGCCGGTGCCGAACGCCGTCACCACCGCGCCCATAGGGATGAAGGACGTGGGCAGCTGATGGTCGGCGTATTCCATCTCCCAGATGTCCCTGTCTATCTTCGCCTGCGCGGACACAATCTTGCAGCAGTCGATCACTGAGCCGCCGCCCACCGCCAGGATGAAGTCGATCTGCTTCTCCCGCGCCAGCTTCGCGCCCTCCTGCACCTTGGCGTAGGTGGGGTTGGACATGATGCCGGTGAGCTCCACCACGCACTTTCCGGCCTGCCGGAGAATATCCGTCAGCTCGTCATAGATGCCGTTGCGTCTGATG
>JAFVBK010000053.1 GCA_017480045.1 Clostridia bacterium | reverse complement strand
GACCAGCGCCAGCCTGTCCACCGGCAGCTGCTCCGCCAGCGCCAGCGCGGCGCCGCAGCCCGCGCCGCGCGCCAAAATCGCTACGGCGCCGCATTCGCTCCTGGCGCGCTGCAGCAGCGACTGCAAGCGGTCCCACAGGCGTTCCCCCACGCGCGGTCGAAAGGGATAGACCCGTACGGACGAATCCAAAGAAAGCCCGGAAAGCAAATTCTCTCCGGACAGAGGATCGTCGATCATAAGACAGCCGACGCGCATCTCTTGCAGCAGCTCCGCCATCACAGCACCGCCTCTCATGATTCGGGGCGGCCAAGCGCGCGCCCGTCAGTTTCGATTCAGCTTCGCCAGCGTCTCTTCCTTCACCATGACCAGCAGCACGTCGTTTTCTCTGAGGACGGTATTCGGCATGGGCATGGCGTTCAGTTCGTCGCCGGTGCGAATGGCGACCACGTTGATGCCCAGCTTGCTGCGCATGGAGAGCTCCATCAGTGAACGCCCCACCCACTCCTGCTTGGGGCGAATTTCCGCAAGGGAATACTCGGAAGAGAGCTCCAGAGAATCGATGATATTGCCCGATACAAGATTATGCGCGACGCGCCGCCCCATATCACGCTCCGGGAACAAAACCTCATCCGCGCCCAGCTTGGAAAGCATGCGGCCGTGAAATTCGTCATGGGCCTTGGCGATAACGCGCTTCGCGCCCAGCTCCTTGAGGGACATCACGATGGTGCCGCTGGCGCGGATATCCGAGCCCATGGTGACGAAGGCCACGTCAAAATCCGGGATGCCCAGCGCCGACAGCGCCTCATGATCCATGGCGTCCATCTGCACGGTGTGGGTCAACGCGTCGCGCAGGTCCTCTACCACGTCCATGCGCCGGTCCACGCCCAGCACTTCTGAGCCGTCCTGGCAAAGGGTTTCGGCGATGGCCGCGCCGAATCGACCCAGTCCGACCACGATAAACTGTTTCTTGCGTTTGTTTTTCGCCATCATTCAAAACCTCCGATATTGCTCAGCGGCAAGCGCGGACAGCAATTACGCCGCTCCCGCGTACTTCAAATCACATATGTCGATCGTTCCAGGCGCACTATCGCCTGGCGTCTGTACCGTTCAGCCGATCATCACGCGGTCCTCCGGATAGCGAATCAGCTCCTTTGCCCGGCTCTGCCGCCGCATGAACAGCAGCGCCATCGTCAGTGGGCCAATGCGCCCGATGTACATGGTAATGATGATCAATATCCGCGACAGCGGCACCAGATTTGCCGAGCCGATGGCGGAAATGCCCACCGTGCCCACGGCGGACACGCTTTCATAGTAGAGATCCAAAAACGCCGCGCCGGGCTGCAAAACCGACAGGGCGCAGATATCCACAAAGGCAACGGCAATGGCAATGAAAGCAATGGCCACCGTGCGCTGGATCAGAGCCCGATCGATGCGGCGTTCAAACACCACGATGCTGCTCTCGCCCCGCGCCACCATGCGCACCGTCAGCACCAGGATGGCCAGCGTGGTCACCTTGATGCCGCCGCCAGTGGAGGCCGGGGCCGCGCCGATCAGCATCAGGAAGCCGCCGATCAGCTTGGTGCAATCCCGAAGCGCCGCCTGGTCGACGGTATTGAAGCCGGCCGTGCGCAGCGTCACCGACTGAAACAGCGCCGCCAGCAGCTTGTCCTTGACGCTGAGCGGCCCCAGTGTGCCGGGATTGCCCCACTCCAGCGCCAGCACGATCAGCATGCCGCCGACCAGCAGCGCAAAATAGCTGACCAGCACCAGCTTGGTGTGCAGCCGAAAGCGGCGAAAACGGCGCTTTTGAAGCATATCGTGCAGGACGCCGAAGCCGAGACCGCCGATGATCACGAGCCCACACGCCGTCAGATTCATGAGAATATCGCCAGTAAAGCCCGTCAGGCTCCGGCCGCCGCCGAAAAGATCAAATCCAGCGTTGCAGAACGCGGAAACCGCGTGAAACAGCGCAAAGAACGCGCCCCTTCCGGGACCATAGATCGGAATGAACCGAATGGCAAACAGCGCCGCCCCCGCCAGTTCCACCGTAAACGCGCTGCGGGCCACCCAGGAGATCAGCTGCACCACGCCGCCCATTTCATCCTCGTTCAGGGAGTCCTGCATAATCATGCGCTCACGCATGGAGATACCGCGCCCCAGCATGCGAAAAATCAGCGTCGCGAAGGTCATAAAGCCCAGACCGCCGATCTGTATCAGAAGCAGCAGCACCACGTGTCCGAAGGTAGAATAGGCCGTGCCGGTATCGCGCACCACGAGGCCTGTGACGCAGACTGCCGAGGTGGCCGTGAACAGCGCGTCAAACCATGGCACGGGCGCATCCGTCGCCGAGGCCACCGGCAACGCAAGCAGAAAGCTGCCCAACAGTATGATGCCCAGGAAGCCCAGCGCGATCATGGGCAGCGCGTTGAATCCGGAGCGCCGGTATAGGCGCTGTAAGCAAATGTTTATAAACCGACGTCGGTTTTTTATTTTGGAGTCTTCCCCGATGAACTGGGGGCCCTTCCAATTCGAAAGCACGTTATATCCTCTCGATTCTCACCATATCCAGAAAAGCCTTGTAGATCGTGCGATCGACAGCCTTATAGCCCTCGGTCATGCAGCGGGCGCTGGCACAGGCCACGCCCATGCGGAAGGCCTCCTCCAGACCGCTGTCAGCCATAAAGCCCGCCGTCAGTCCCGCGACCATGGCGTCTCCCGCGCCGACGGTGCCCTTGACCTCTATATTCATCCGCGGGGCGAACAACGTATCGTCGCCGTCGGTGATCAGCGCGCCTTCATCGCCCAGAGACACCGCTACAATTTGAACGCCCCTATCGACGCAGCGCAAAGCGGCGCGTTTCACATCCGCAATCGCCGAAAGCTTTTCGCCCGTCATCATTTCCAGCTCGCTGCGGTTGGGCTTGATCATATAGGGCCTGGCCTCCAGGCCCAGCTTCAGCCGCTCGCCATCCGCGTCCAACACACAGCGGCAGCCCAGCCCATCCACGGCGCCGATCAGCGTCTGATAGAAGTCCTGGGGGCAGCCAGGCGGCACGGAGCCGGAGAGCACCAGAAAATCGCTGTTTTCCGCATGGCGCACCACGAGCTCTACCATATCCGCAAGCTTTTCCTCTTCAATCTGCCTGCCGGATTCGTTCAGCTCTGTAACGACGCCCGCCGCCCGGTCAAAAACCTTGATGTTCGTGCGGGCCGCACCGTCGCACCATATGAAGTCATAGGCGGTAGAGTTCAGCATCAACCGCTTTTCAAACAGCGGCGCGCTGTCTCGATACATAAAGCCCACGCATTCGGCGTCCAGCCCCAGTCCGGAGACCGTCAGCGCCACGTTGATACCCTTTCCCGCAGGCGTATCGCTGCGGGAAAGTATGCGGTTCAGGCCGCCGGCCGTGAAGCCCTCGACGGTCAATGTGCGATCGATGCTGGGATTCAGAGATACAGCTGTTATCATATATGCTCCTGTCTGTCCACTTTGTCGTTATCTTCCTGCCGCGCCGATTGAAGGACGGCTTCGGAGGCCCTGCGCCGGGCATCCTCCGCCTCGGCCTCCTCCTGGGCTTCCTTTTCCACATGCTGAATAAAGCCGCCGATGTAATGCGACAGCGTGATGCCAACGATCACGCACAACGCGCCCAGCGCCAGCAGAGCTATGAGTATGATTTTCTGCGTGTCAGACATGCCATCGCCTCGCGACTCGCCGTGGCGGCAATTTCCAGTGTAAGTTATAGTATATCACAATTTTGTCAAATTTCAAGAACCAATCATGGTGAGATGGCGGCGTTTGCGCCGCCATCTCACCATGATTCAGTTGTCCGCGCGGTTATAGCCGTTCTTCATGTGCTCGCTGGCATCCAGCAGCACCTTGTTCAGCGTGGCGATCGTCTGTTCTTTTGCCATGGCACAGAGCTTTTCGTTGGCCTCCGCCATCAGCGCGTATTCGCCGCGCTCAGCCATCCTGCGGTCGTACTCCCGAATCAGCTGGCGGCCCTTGGTGACCACCGCATTCTGGTAGCGTTCGATGTGCTGAATGGCGCTGGCATAGTTGTGATCCGCCAGCGCGGCGATCAGGCGGCTGCCCCAGTAGAAGTTTTCAGTGGAGACATCCAGCGTGACATCGCTCAGATACCTCGGCATGCGCGGCACGTTGGCATACACCGGCAGCATGGTATCAAAGGCGGTGGAGCCGAAGCAAATCCACTCGATCCCCCTCAACGCCTCCGGGGCATCCGGACGAATCTGGCAAATGGAAGTGACGCCGGTGCGGTTGATTCCGATGGAGCGGTACATGCCCCGTCTGCCGGTATCCTGGCTGGAATAGGGGTTGTAGGGCGTGCCCTGGTAGTGGCCGGACAGCAGGTATTTCACGTCCTCCGCCGCCACCTTCCGGTCCGGCACAAGCGCCCAGGGGATGTCGTCGCTCTCCGGAGTGAACTCCGCGTTCTCCCCATCCCAGCGGTGAGAATACGGCGTCAGATAGCGGCCCATGAACCAGGCGCGGGGCGTGTTGTAGGTGTGATCCATATCCGTGTGGGAGCCAAATACGTCCCTGGGATTGAAAGCGCCGTTCTGATTCAGATCGAGGTGGTTCTCCGCGATGAACTCCCTGAGATCGGCGGAACACATATGGGCCCGCTTCGCGCCGAAGGCGTCCTCCATATCGAAGGCGTCCATGCCAAACTGGTTCGGATTGATCACCACAGCGTCGTCCGGCACCCGGCGGGCCATCCAGTGGTGGCCGCCGATGGTCTCCAGCCACCAGACCTCGTCCACGTCGTTGAAGGCGATGCCGTTGGATTCGTAGGTGCCGTATCGCTCCAGCAGCGCGCCCAAACGCTCGACGCCCTCCCTGGCACTGTGAATATAGGGCAGCACCAGCACCACGATGTCCTCCTCGCCGATGCCGCCGGGCACATCCCTATCGCGGCGGGTCTTGGCCTTCTGGTATTCCACCAGCGGGTCCGCCGCCAGCACGCGGGGATTGGAGGTGATGGTCTCCGTGGCCGTCATGCCCACGTTGGTCGCGTTGATGCCCGTCGCCGCCCAGACGCCGTCCTTCTTATCCACGCTGGGGCAGGCCGTATAGCGCATGGGGCTATCGGGCAGCTCGATCTCCACGTGAGAGATGACGCTCTTATATTTCTTCGGCTGCTGCTTCGGCTCTACGACGATGAGCTTTTTTACGTCGAAATATCCGTCGTCGGTACGCGCAATCATGGTAGAATGGTCGTTGCTGGCGTTCCTGCCAACCAGCACGGTGGTGCAAGGCATATGCGGTTTCCCCCTTCGTAGTTACTGGGGTTATTCTACACCAACTGAACAAAAATGACAAGTCCAAAACGCCGATGGGGGCGGCAAAAGCCGCCCCCATCGGCAGAAAATCGTCCGCCTCGCTTGCGCGTCAGTTCATCTGGTTCACATGCTTTCTTCCCACCGGTTCAAACACATAGCGGTTCTCGCCCAGAACATAGGTCGGCGCGGCGGCGGGCTCCCCATCTGCGGCCTCCAGCGTGAAGCAGGAGACTTCATAGGCGTTGCGCGACAGGTATTCCCCGCTCTCCAGCAGCTTCTGATACTCCCTGGATTGCAGCCGCCCTGTCAGCTTTACGCGGTCGCCAACCGCGAATCGGGAGGCGTATTGGGCGTTGCGCCCCCAGGCGATGCAGGGAATGTAGTCGCTCTTGCCAAAGGCCCGGTTGACCGCCAGCATCATGTCGCAGATCTCCCGTCCAAAGGGTGTGGAACGATAGATGGGCGGCTTGCACAGCGCGCCGGTGAGCGAAACTTTGTTCAGCGTATCGTTGTCCGGCGACAGGGAGATGCCCTGCACGAACAGCGTGACCATCAACCGCCCCGCGCCATCGATCACCTTGTTGTAGGAGCGCACCTGTCCGCTCATCAGCAGCTGGCTGTCCGACTCCGGCAGCAGGCCCATCAGCTTGCCCGGAATCGTCACCGGCAGCTGATCCACCGCCCCCGACAGGCGCTTGACCAGCAGCGTGCCGGTGTAAAAGGGCTCGTTCATCACCTCATGGCTCAGTTCCAGCTCGCCCTCCAGGCGACCTACCGCGATAATTCTGTTGTTTGGATTTTCCATTGTATCCCTCCGGTTTTCAGTATGATATTTCCCTATAATATATGTGGCCGCGCCGGATGAAATGATAGGTTGCGCCAGAATTTAAGGGGTCGCAAATTCGACGGTGTTTTAGTGCGAATAAACGCAATTCATGCGCCGAGCATTTTTTACGCTTCAAGCTATTGACAACACCGCGCATCTGGAGTATAATAACATATGTTCGCGAGAACGTAGGGGCATGGTGTAATGGTAACACGTGGGTCTCCAAAACCTTTGTTGTGAGTTCGAATCTTACTGCCCCTGCCAAGGGAGCCGCAAAGCTGCGGTTCCTTTTTCGTTCTGTGCCGCATTTCCAAATAGCAATGTCAGCCGGCGCCATGCCACGGATATCGCCGGCCCTAAGGACGGTTTCCATTTCCATGGTCATGCCATATTCAAAGAGACAGCCCCATCGCAATGACGGGGCTGCTTGGCTGTCTGATTCAGTCAGGGGTATCGGGGCAGGGCTATCAATACAGATAGACGCATTTGGGGAATCCCAAGATGCACTATCCATTGTAGAAGCACGCTTCAAAGCCTCTGAACGCGCTATTTGCGCCGATCGGCAATCTGCCTTTGCAAATCCTCTATGGCGGCGGCAAGCTGGTTATCGCTCTGCGGATCGGGGTCCAGGGGGACGATCTCACCCTCCAGCGCGATTTCGATATCGGGCCGCACGCCCACGCCCTGAGGGCAGCGGTCATTGGCGTCGTAGTAGCTGGAAGTGGTGAGCTGAATGCCCGCGCCGTCCTCCTTGTAGGTGATCAGCGACTGCACGATGCCCTTTCCGTAGGTATTGATGCCGACGACGGTACCCCGGTCGAAGGCCTGCACGGCGGATGCCAGAATCTCCGAAGCGCTGGCGGACATGTCGTTCACCAGAACGGTCAGAGGCACGTCGTACATCGCTTCGTCGGAATAGTAGTCCTGCCGGGTGCCGTCGCGTTCCTTGATGTACACGATCACGCCGGTAGGCAGCAGCTCGTCCGCGATGGATACAACTTGGTCCAGCAAACCGCCGGGGTTGTTGCGCAGGTCGATCACGAGCCCATCGACGGCCTGCTCCTTGAAATACTCGATGGCCTGGCGGAACACGCCGGCGGCGTCGCCGGTGAACTGGGATATGCTGATATAGCCGATATCTCCCGGCAGCACCTGATAGCTGGCATAGCTGATGCTCACGTCGCCGCGGCTGACGGGAATATCCAGCGTCTCGCCGCCGCGCCGCAGCGTCAGCAGCACCTGCGTGCCATTTTCACCTCGAATCAGATTTATGGCTTCATTGTAGGTTCGCCCGTCCGCGCCGCTGACGGGCGTGCCGTCCACCGCCAAAAGCTGGTCGCCGGCGCGCAGACCGGCCTCCTCCGCGGGCGTATCGGGATAGACGCGCACAATCGTAATATCGCCGTCTTCGCTATTTTGCAGCAGCACGCCGATGCCCCGATAGAGGCCCGCGTTGTTTTCGTTGGAGCGGGTCAGCTCCTCAGGGGTATAGTAGAAGGTGTAGGGGTCGCCGATGGAGCTGGTCATGCCGCGAATCGCACCGGTTATCAGCGCTTCCTCGTCCAGCTCCTGATAGTAATCGTCCATGAGGGTTTCGCGCACCTGTTCCAGCCGACTGTAACGCTGGATGGTCTCATACTCCGCTTCAGACACCCAGCGTGCGTTCGCTGAATTCTGCTGGGCCGCGCGCCCTGAAACCAGCAGCGTCGCCGTCGAGGATACGACGGCGATCATCACTGCCGCCCAAATGAGCGCGACGGTGCGCAGGGAACTGTTTTTCATATTGCCTCCGCTTCAAATGGATGCGCCGGCATGTCTGCCGGCGCATCCGGGCTGATATTGAATGTATGATGCTGGCTCGCGCGCCATTACAGGCGCAGCTTTCGGCTGTTTTCGCCCTTGCCCAACAGCATCATCATCTTGAAGGTAACCGCGTCGTCAAAGTTCCGCAGATCCAGGCCGATGGCATGCTGCACCTTTTCCAGACGATACACCAGCGTGTTGCGATGGATGTACAGCTTGCGGGCCGTCTCCGACAGGTTCAGGCTGTTGTCAAAGAAGGTCTCGATGGTGTGAACCATCTCATCGTTGAACAGTCGCGCCGTCTTGCGGTTGAATATGCGAGCGTTGTAGCTGGCGCCCAGCTCCGGCGAGACATCGCTGAGGAAGCGCTCCAGCAGCAGGTTGCGATAGACAAACACATGCTTGTTGGCGTGATAGATACGGCCCACATTGATCGCCGCGCGCGCCTCCGCGTAGGCCTCCGGGATGGCGATCAGCTCCTCCCGCGGATCGGAGATACCGATATAGACGGTGGCGCCGGTTTCCGTCAGGAAGCTGCTCTCGAAGGCGTCGGCATACTCCTCCAGCTCGGCGAAGTCCGCCTCCTCCTCAACCGCCTTGAGCATCGCGACGGAGTGATGTCCTACCTCTGTAATCAGATCACGCTCTTCGTCCACGGCGTCGTCCATCAGACGAATGGCGGTCTCCACCTCCATATCCTGGAAGTAGAAATACATCACGCAGCGGTTCTTCTGCATGGGAATCTCATGCTCGGCGGCAAGGGATTCAAACTCCGCGCCCTCTACCTCGCCGCGCAGCATCAGCCGCAGCGATTGCTCGCGGTTGGTTTGGCTCATATCCTCGCGCATCATCATGTTGATGAGCTCCGCGCAGAGGACCGCGCACTTTTTCACATCCTCGCTGTCGCCGTGCAGGCACACAAACACGGGCTGCTCTTCCCCAGTGCCAATCAGCGTCATGGCGCCATAGACGAAGGGAATCGTGGGATTTTGCAGCACCTCATCCGGCATGGTAAAGGTGCGCATATCTCCCTCCGGCAGTATCACATTGCCGCTGCTGTCCAGCAGCAGCGCGGAAAGATCGATCATATTGAGTATGCGGGCAATCTTCACCGTCACACGATGATCCAGATACATGGTTCAGCCTCCTCTCGGCAATGCTCTTATGCTGATTTCAGTATACCGTTTGAATGTTTAAATCCGGCGTAATTTCAGCGAGATCACATTATATTCGTGTTAATTATCGCTTTTTTTGTATATATTACACGAATTATTAAGATATTGGGCTATCTCTCCGCCAGCGTTTCCGCGTCCAGCCAGCCCTGCATGATTTTATGCTCCTGCGCGGGCGCCGTCCAAAGCATATCCGGGATCATACCGCTCTCCCGAATGCTGACCACGCCATCCCGTACTACGACGATATGATCCAGCAGCGGAATGCGAAGCGACGCGACGGCGTTCAACGTCCGCAGCGTACACACCAAATCCTCCTTGGACGGACGGCGTGTGCCGCGTGGATGATTATGCGCCAGCACGATATATCGCGCGTCCTCCATCAATGCCGTGGCCAGCAGCTGCCCCAGATAGAAGGGCGCGCTGTCCACCGCGCCCTTTTGCAGCATTGCAGCGCGAATCAGCCTGCCCTGCCGGTTCAGCAGGATGAGATAAAAGCGCTCCTCGTGCGCGCCAACATACAGCGCGCTCAAATACCGTGACATTCGCGAGAGCGTATCCAGCCGGGGATTCAGGCCCCACTGCTGAGAGAGCGCGGTGCGGGTGAGGCTGGGAAGCATGGCGTAGTAGAAAGCGTCCAGTCTGGAAAGCCCCGTCTTCGCCATCGCCTGCCGGTTCGATTCGATGAAATAGGCTGGCGCCGGATAGTAACGGCGAATGCGCGCCATGACGCCGTCCTGCGGCGCTCGCTTGTGCAGGAAGGTCTGCGCGCGCTCGATGGCGTGGTAAAGGTTCTCCCGCTTTTCCGCCAGCGTCGCGGTCGAGGGCGTCAAGGCCGGCGCGTCCGCCGGCGGCTCTGTTCGCGGCGATTTCGTCAAGCGCTTGTGCTCGATCAACCTAAGCTTCACTTTTCCAGCGCTCCGGCCTCCCGCAGCGCCTCCAGAACCGCCTCCGGCTTCTCCAGGCGGTCGCCCATGTACCAGCCGTCCTGCGCCTCGTCATACTTCAACTCCGCCGCGCCGTCCACGCCAATGCCGCCCTTGACGAACACCAAATCCAGCGAAATGGGGCGGGCAATATCATAGAGGTCAAGGACATATTCTCGCGCGGAGAGCTGCTCAGCGTCATCGCATGTATCGAGGAACGCACGCAACGCGTCTGCCTGTGTATCATTCAGCTTAATTCTCATGGTTATACTCCCTCATCGCGCGGCGAGCGACGCCACTTCCGCGCCATTTGAACCAATTCCTGACATTAGAGTGTGTCTTTAAAATCCCGATCTTGTACATCATCGACCCTGAAAACACATTCTAGTTTATCGCAAACCCATTGCTTTTGCAAGAGAAAAATCATTTTAAGCGAACAATATGTATACGATCGCCGCGGCGGCTCTGTGACGAAAGGATAAAACCAGGCGGCGTTACAAAAAATCAGTTGACCGCGCTTGCATTGTTTCGTATAATATAGATGTGGAATTATGCAATTAGCGAGGCTCGATATATGAAAACAGCCTATGGCAAGCTGACTGTTCTGATCGCCGTTCTGATCGCGGGAACGCTGCTCTTCGCGCCGATGCGCTTCGGCACGGAGGATCATCTCTATGCCCATCCCCGTTCGGTGCGCATGAATCCCGGCGACAGCTACGCCCTCTCCTACCGTCTGGATTCCGACGTGCCGCAGGCCGTCAGCTACGCCTCCACCAACGAGGCCGTGGCCACCGTGGACAGGAACGGCCTGGTGACCGCCGTGAACGGCGGCAGGGCGCAGATCCGTCTGGACGCGGAGAACGGGGCGCGCGCCTCCGTGCAGATCGAGGTCAAGGGCGCGAAGGTGGATACGCTGGCACTGAACACCGATACGCTGACCATGGAAAAGGGCCAGATCACCGGTCTGCGCCCCATCTTCAACGAGGGCGCCGTGGATACCTCCGTAACCTGGCGCAGCGCCGACGAGACCGTGGCCCAGGTGGACGCCATCGGGCGCGTCGTGGCCGTGGGCGGCGGCAATACCCGCGTCACCGCCACCGCCACAAACGGCCTGACAGCCAGTGCCGAGGTCAGTGTACACGTCAGCGGAGACGCGCTGCGCATCATGCCAGAGGAGGTCACCGTGGGCGCGGGCACCTATGTGCGTCTGGGCACCTACTATCTGCCTGCCGATACCACAGATGAAGTGGTCTCCTGGGCCAGCAGCGACGAGAGCGTGCTGCAGGTGCAGGACAGCGCGCTGTATGCCGCCGGCGTGGGCACGGCAATACTGAGCGCATTCTCCCGCGACGGATTGGGCACCAGCGCCATCGTCACGGTGGAACCGCCCGCCGCAGACTTTACTATCTCCCCCGCCGCGGCCACCATCGATCGGGGGCGGTCGCTGACGCTGGAGCCGCGCTTCCTGGACGAAAACGGCAACGTGGACGAGAATTCCAGCGAGCATTATGTCACCTGGACCTCCTCCAATCCCGCCGTGGCCACCGTTGAAAACGGCGTCGTCACCGCCGTGGGCAGCGGCCAGGCCCGCATCAGTGCCTCCGCCGACGGCAAGATCGCAAGCAGCTTAATGGATGTGCGGACGCTGGTGGAGGGCGTGGCGCTGAATCTGGATCGGATGTACGTGCTGCGCGAGGACACCGTGATGCCCATTCAGCTGGAGGCGACGGTCATTCCCGCCGACGCGGACAACACCCGCCTGACCTGGACCGCCGACAACGATCTGGTGGCTACAGTAAACCAGCGCGGCCGCGTGACGCTGGTGGGTGGCTACGGCACGGCGACCATCACGGCCACCGCCGAGAGCGGCGCGCAGGCCAGATTCACCGTGAACGTGGTAGCCGAGCTGCCGGAGGGCTATGAGAAGCCAGACCGCGGCGAAGAATGACGGATGGCATCGCCGTCCGCTATGAATACGCCACCATAATGCACAGATCCTTCGCTTCGTTCAGGATGACAGGCATTTCTCAAGTCATTCAGAACGACGCGAAGGATCTGTATTTTATGCGATATTTTCAGCGCTGACAGCCGTCGTTCAGCATCCTTCTGTTCCGCAAGGATGGACGACGCGCTCCGGGGAACCTGCCTGGCTGGAAATCTCTATTTCTTTAGAGTGTGTTTCTAAATGCCTAAAATGCGCTTCATGCATTGTTAGAAACACAATCTAATCCCGACCCAATTCAAAAAGCGCCCTCGCGGGCGCGTTTTTTATGGTTTTTACTTTTCCAGAGCGGCCTTGGCCTTCTCCGCCAGCACCGCGAACGCGGCGGGATCAGAGATCGCCAGCTCGGACAGCATCTTGCGGTTGATGTCGATGCCGGCCACCTTCAGGCCGTTGATCAGCCTGGAATAGCTCAGGCCGTTGATGCGGGCCGCCGCGTTGATGCGGGCGATCCACAGGCGGCGGAAGTCGCGCTTCTTCAGCTTGCGGCCGATGTAGGCATAGCGCAGAGAACGGCGAACCTGTTCGCTGGCCGCGCGATACTGCTTGCTCTTGGCGCCAAAGTAACCCTTGGCGAGCTTCATTACCTTACGCTTTTTCTTCTGTGCGTTTACAGCACGCTTAATCCTTGCCATTCTTGATTCGCCTCCTTACTTGTACGGAATCAGTTTCTTCATGGTCTTGCCTTCTGTGGTGGTCAGATAGGCGGCCTTGCGCAGGTTGCGGGTGCGCTTGGTGGGCTTCTTGGTCAGAATGTGACGCTTGAAGGCCTGAGCGCGCTTGACTTTGCCGCTCTTGGTGAGGTTAAAACGCTTTGCGGCGCCCTTATGCGTCTTCTGTTTGGGCATGGGGTTCTCCTCCTCTCGTCAATGGGTGCTTAGTTGGTTTCTCTCGGAGAGATGAACATGGACATGTTGCGGCCCTCGATCTGAGGCGCCTTGTCCACCGTTCCGTACTCCTTGATTCTGTCGGCAAACTCCACCATGATCTGGCGGCCAATTTCGGAGTGGGTAATCTGGCGTCCGCGGAAGCGGATCGTCACCTTCACCTTGTTGCCATCCTTCAGGAACTTCACGGCATTCTTGAACTTGACGTCGATGTCGTGATCCTCGATGGTGGCGGACAGGCGAACCTCCT
>JAFVBK010000052.1 GCA_017480045.1 Clostridia bacterium | reverse complement strand
TCATCTGATCGCCGGTGTAGGCGTGGATGGTGCACATGATGCCGGACTCAACGGCCCAACCGTCGTTCAGGGCCTTGGCCATGGGCGCCAGGCAGTTGGTGGTGCAGGAAGCGGCGGAGATGATGGTATCTTCGGGCTTCAGGGTGTCATGGTTCACGTTGTAAACGATGGTGGGCAGGTCATTGCCGGCGGGAGCGGAGATGACGACCTTGCGGGCGCCAGCGTCCACGTGCGCCTGAGCCTTGGCCTTGCTGGTGTAGAAGCCGGTGCACTCCAGCACGACGTCCACCTTCAGCTCGCCCCAGGGCAGCTCAGCAGCATTGGCCTTGGCGTAGATGGTGATCTCGTGGCCGTCCACGATGATAGAGTTGTCGGTATACTCGACCTTGTGATCGCGCGCATAGTTGCCCTGCGTGGAGTCATACTTCAGCAGGTGAGCCAGCATCTTGGGGGTGGTCAGGTCGTTGATAGCGACGATCTCGTAACCCTCAGCGCCGAACATCTGACGGAAAGCCAGACGACCAATGCGGCCAAAACCATTGATAGCAACTTTAACAGCCATTGGAAAAACCTCCTAAATAATAGTTCTTGTTTTGGCGCTGAGATACAATCTCATACACCTATAACTACATTCTTTATTTTACCCCATATTATAGGGAATGAAAAGCCCTTTTCTGTAAAATATCTGTCGTTTTGGCGCTCAATCCAGGGCGATATCCCTGTAGAACGAAGTGCCGTCCAGCTTTTCGCTGCATCCGAGCGCCTCCAGCACCGTGGCGGAGACATCGGCATAGCTCTTGCGCGCGCCCAGGTTCACGCCCTCCTCGATGCCCAGACCCCACACCAGCAGCGGCACGCGCTCGCGGGTATGATCGGTATGGGCGGTGTAGGCGGGATCGCAGCCGTGGTCGGCGGTGATGATCAGCATGCCGTCCTCACCCAGAAGCCGCATGATCTCCGGAAGCTTCCGGTCGAATTCCTCCAGGGATTTGGCGAAGCCGGGCACGTCGCGACGGTGGCCGTAGAGCATATCGGTATCCACCAGGTTGACGAACATCAGGCCCTTCCAGCGATCCTTTTTCAGGTAGTCGATGGTAGCGTCGATGCAGGCCGGGTTGCCGGCGGCGTGGTTGGACTGGGTGATGCCCCGATGGTTGAAGATATCCTCGATCTTGCCCACGGCCAACACGTCCCAGCCCGCGCCCTTCAGCGCGTCCAACATCGTGCGCCCGGTGGGATCCACGGAGAAATCGCGCCGGTTGGAGGTGCGCACGAATTCGCCCACATTGCCCTCGAAGGGGCGGGCGATCACGCGGCCCACGTTGTGCTCGCCCTTGAGGATGCGGCGGGCGGTGCGGCACACGTGCCACAGCTCCATGGGGGGCAGCACCGCCTCGTGGGCGGCGATTTGGAACACGCTGTCCGCGGAGGTGTAGACGATCAGCTTGCCGGTGCGCAGATGCTCCGCGCCCAGCTCCTTGATGATCTCCGTGCCGGAGGCCACCTTGTTGCCGAGGGTACCCATGCCGGTCTCCGCCTCGAAGGCCTCGATCACCTCCGGCGGGAAGCCGTCGGGATAGGTGGGGAAGGGCTCGCGCAGCGTCAGGCCGGCGATCTCCCAGTGGCCGGTGGTGGTGTCCTTGCCGGCGGCCTGCTCTTCCATCGTGCCATAGCAGCCGATGTGGTCGTCGGCGTCCTTGCCCTGGATGCCCAGCAGGTGCCTGATGCCCAGTTCCTCCAGATTGGGGATATTGGGTTTCGCCTGCTCGATCACGTGCCCCAGCGTATTGGCGCCCTCGTCGCCGTACTTGGCGGCATCGTGCTGCCAGCCCGCGCCGGCGCCGTCCAGCACGACGACCACAACGCGCTTCATCTTTTTCATTGTCATCCCTCCCATCGCAGTATATCCGCAAGCTGGGCAATCATTTCACCGCTGGTGGGCTTGCCGCGCCTTGCGTCGATTGTATCGCCGAATATTTTATGCTGCTGCTCGATCTCGCCCGTGCGCCAGGCTGCGTCAATCACGTGGCGGATGGCCCGCTCCGCCTGAGTGGACTGCATCCCCAACTGCCGGGCGACCGCCGGATAGAGGCGATTGCGCAGCTCGTGCAGCCGGCGTCGGTCGGCCCAGGCCAGCGCCACAGCGCTGGCGAGGCACGCGCGGCCCGGATGCTCCGGTATGCCCAGCGCGTCCAGAAGCGCCTCCAGCCGCGCGGCCTTTGCTTCCGGCAGCGAAACCGGCAGCGCTGACAGCGCGTCCAGCGCGGTTTGAAGCGCTTGGGCGGTCAGCGGCGCTTCGACGGCCAGCGCGCATAGGGCGACGAGCCTGTCCTCGCCGGGCAGACGCAGCCCGCGGGGCCTTAGCAGAAGCATGGCGGGCTGCACGTTCAGCTTCAGTGAACGCGCCCGCTGGATAAGGGCGACGCCGTCCATGCCGGGCAGGATCGCGCCGCAGACGGCCAGATCAGGCTGGATTTCCCGCAGCAGGCGCAGCGCCGACGCTCCGTCCGCCGCGCGCCCGGCCAGGGAGAATCCGGCCTCGCTCAGCGCGGACGCCAGCGCTTCGACGTCTGGGCCGAGGCCTGCCGTAATGGCGCGCTTTCGCGTTTCGTCCATGAGCCGTCACCTCATCATCCCGCTTTACATTCTACAGCGCGGGCGCAAATTCCTGCGTGTCTAAAATATCTTATTGGAATGTTAATGAATGCTAATGTTTATTGTGGCTGGAGACGGTATTTCTATTCCCTAATCCCGGTTTTTGTGTTATAATGGACGCAATACAATTGGGTAGGTGTCCGCATTGATCTACGCGATAATCGCTTTGGTGCTGCTGATCGGCCTTTGCGCATGGCTGACCTGGCGCTGTGCGTCGCTGAAGGAGGCGCTGGAAAAGGCGCGGGAGCGCAATCAGGCGCTGCGCGAGGATCGCGCCATCCGTCAGAATCTGCAGCACGTGCTGGAGCGGCGGGAGGCTGAGATTCGCCGCCTGCGCGCCCGCGTAACGGCCTATGAAAACGATTTTCAAGAGATGGAGAATCGCGCTTCAGATTTGAATATGTCGCTGTTCAAGGAGAGCGGCCTGCGCATTCTTGCCGAAAAGGAGGACGGCGTCAAGCGGATGAAGATGGAGCAGCTGGAGCAGCAGCTCGCCGACGCGAATAAAAAGCTGAAGGCACAGCAGGCGCAGGCCGAGGCGAAGCTGCGCGACGAGCTCGCCCGGCACGATGCCGCCGCGGCGAAGCTCGAAGCCGGTCTGCGGGGCGAAATTGCCAGCCTCAGCGCCGGAATCGCCAAGCGCGACAATGAAATAGACCGCCTGCAAACCCTGAACGCCCGTCGGCTCGCCCGCAAGGCGCAGATTGACAACGGGGGACTGGATCAGGTGACGCTGGACGATATACTGAGAGAGCAGGGGTCGTAAAGACGAGACGCTGTTCTCAGAGGCCGGAAATCAAGCGCTACATTCAATGATCGTAGGGGAATAACCAAAACGCCAAAACCCATGTCAGCGATGCTGACATAGCAGACCACCGACAAACCCTGCATCCTTACCGCAATGCAGGGTTTGCCGGTGGTCTGGGCTTTCCTCTGGAGGGGAGTCGGCAGCCGCGGGCTGATTGGCGTCAGCCCGGCGAAGCGTCTGAGGGGCAGACCTACAGCTTTCCGTGATACGCCTCTATTTTCGAACATGGTCGCGCTTTTCTGAGCATTAGATACAGCTGACCCTCCGAAATTGTCTGTTCAATGGACGCCAAACCCGCCTCCGTTGCCAGCGCAACGAGCAGACCGGCATCCTGCGCCAGATCCTCTCCAGCGACGCCATAGTCCACCGAGAGGCTGAAATTATCCGCTTCGATGTCCAGATGCACGACAAAGGGCTCCGGCCAGGCGTCGCTGAACGCCGCGTCCCAGATGTACAGCCGCCCGCCGGGGCGAAGCACCCGCGCGGCCTCGGCGAGGGCGCGGCGCTTCGTCTCGCGGGACATGTACATCAGCGAATAAAAACAGGTAGCCGCGTCAAAGGAGTCGTCTTCAAATTCCAGCGCCGTCGCGTCCATCAGCCGTTTTTCACAGCAGTCCGGGGCCTCGTCCAGTTCCTCCTGCCGGTTGTCGATGGCCGTTACCCCTCCGCCGTACAGCCGCCCGACGACGCCCTCTCCACCGCCGCCGATGTCCAGTATCGCGCCGGAAAGAGCGCGGGCGAGATGAATGTGGGGCATGGGAATACCTCCCTGGATTGGTGTTTATAGCGCCTTCAAGAACCGCTCAAGGCGCTCCATGGCCTCGCCGAGGTTGGCCAGAGACGAGGCGTAGCACATGCGCACGAAGCCCTCGCCCCCCGCGCCGAACGCGGTGCCGGGGATGGCGGCCACGTGCTCCCTGAGCAGGAATTGCTCGCAGAACTGGGCGCTGGTGAGGCCGGTGGACTTGATGCAGGGGAACATGTAAAACGCGCCCTTCGGCTCAAAGCACTCCAGCCCCGCGCCGCGCAGCTTGTCCAGCAGGAAGCGGCGGCGGTAGTCGTAGTCCTTGCGCATCGCCAAAATGTCGCCGTCGCCCATCTTCATGGCCTCCACGGCGGCGTACTGGCTGGTGGTGGGGGCGCACATGATGGCGTACTGGTGAATCTTCAGCATCTGCTTGATCAGCGGCTGCGGCCCGCAGACGTAGCCCAGGCGCCAGCCGGTCATGGCATAGCTCTTGGAGAAGCCGTTCACAACCAGCGAGCGCTCGTACATGCCCTCGATGTTTGCGATGGAGACGTGCTGCCCGCCATAGGTCAGCTCGGCGTAGATTTCGTCGGAAAGCACGATGATGTTTGTGCCCCGCAGCACCTCGGCGATGGCCTCCAGGTCCTGACGCTCCATGATCGCGCCGGTGGGGTTGTTCGGGAAGGGCAGCACCAGCAGCTTGGTGCGGGGCGTGATGGCAGCGCGAAGCGCCTCGGCGGTCAGGCGGAACTCGTTTTCCGCCTTGGTTTCCACATACACCGGCACGCCGCCCACCAGCTCTACGATGGGGCCGTAGCACACGAAGCTGGGCACGGGGATGATCACCTCGTCGCCCTGATTTACGATGGCGCGCACGGCGATGTCGATGCCCTCGCTGCCGCCCACGGTGACGATCAGCTGCTTCATCGGGTCGTAATCCAGCGCGAAGCGGCGGCGCATATAGGCGGAAATCTGTCGGCGCAGCTCCGCCAGACCGGCGTTGGAGGTGTACTTGGTGAAGCCCTTTTCCAGCGCGTAGACGCCCGCGTCGCGGATGTGCCAGGGGGTTACGAAATCCGGCTCGCCCACGCCCAGGGAGATGGCGTCGCCGGAATCCATGTTCTCCAGCAGGTCAAAAAACTTGCGGATGCCGGAGGGGGCGATGCCCTTCACCCGCGCCGACAGCGCAGATTCATAGTCGATCATACAAACAACACCCTCTCTTCCTGCTCCGGCAGCTCGGTAAACAGGTGATTCTTCTCCTTGTACTTCTTCAATATAAAGTGGGTCGCCGTGCCGGTGACGCCGTCGATCACCGCCAGCCGCGCGTGGACAAATTCCGCCACCGCCCGCAGGCTGCGGCCCGTGATGGTCACGGCAAGGTCGTAGGACCCGGACATCAGGTAGAGGCTCTCCACCTCCTCATATTGATAGATGCGCTCGGCGATGCGGTCGAAGCCGTCGCCCCGCTGGGGCGAGATGCGCACCTCGATCAGCGCCGTCACCAGCTCGTCGTCGGTCTTGGTCCAATCGATCAGCGCCGGATAGCCCAGGATGATGTGGTTCTTTTCATACTCGGCGATCTCCGCCGCCACATCCTTTTCCTCCCGGCCCAGCATCGTGGCCAGCTGCGCCGGAGTCAGCCGCGCGTCCTTTTCCAGCAGATTCAGCAATTCAACGTTCATTTCCCGTCCGCCTTCCCATAGGATGAATTGGATATATTATAGTGGGTTTTGGAAGGGAGGTCAATGAAAAATTCTGATTCATCGTGAAGCGACGAATCAGAACAGTGTGAAAAGCGGCATTGAAGCAAGCTGCGCGCAAAGGATTATGGGCGAATCCTCCATATCCCCGATGCAGGGGCGCCGTTGCGGCGCCCGCCCTGTGCATTGCGCATCGTACGACCCGGCGGGCGGCGAAACGCCGCCCCTACAAACGCTGCGGCATTTTCTAACCCGTGCTCCCTATCCCTGGCTGACGCGCAGTGCCTCGATCAATCAGAATTAACATTCCCTTGCCCGTAAATCTTAGAACTACCGTCAAACTGTCGACCAAAGGCTTCCAAAATGCCCAAAACATGCCTGTTTTCAACCAAAAAATCAACATGCAATGCGTTGCGCAATTCCCGGTGATGTGTTATAGTGACGTTTGGACTGATTTTTATATCCGATGGCGCGTGGGAAAGAGCGCAAACGTTTTCCCCTGTCAAAGCGCCCGTACCCTCAGATTAACCCGGAGGTGTTTTTGTGGAATTTCAACGGATGACCGTCGAGCAAATCAAGGACAGCATTCAGAATAAACTGCGCACGCAGTTCGCCTGCGAGGTGAGCGACGCCACGCCGGAGCAGCTGTATCAGGCGCTGGCGCTGGTGGTGCGCGATGAAATCATGCAGCGCAGGAGCTATTCCCGCGATGCCCGCAAGGAACAGCAGGCCAAGAAGGTTTACTACCTCTCCGCCGAATTCCTGGTGGGCCGCGCGCTGCACAACAACATGGTGAACCTGGTCAATGAGAAGAATTACATGCAGGCCCTGGACGAGCTGGGCATCGACCGCGGCGTCGTCTTTGAGGAAGAGCCGGAGCCCGGCCTGGGCAACGGCGGTCTGGGCCGCCTGGCCGCCTGCTTCCTGGATTCCCTCACCACGCTGAAGCTGCCCGCCATGGGCTGCACCATCCGCTACGAGTTCGGCCTGTTCCGCCAGAAGCTGGTGGACGGCTATCAGGTGGAGGTGCCGGACAACTGGCTGGCCGCCGGCAATATCTGGGAAATTCCCCATCCTGAGGAGACCGTGGAGATCCACTTCGGCGGCCGCATCGAGGCCTATGAGGACAACGGCCGCACCTACTACCGCCACCTGGACTACAAGACCGTGCAGGCCGTGCCCTACGACATCCCCGTGGTGGGCTACGACAGCACCAAGGTGAACTTCCTGCGCACCTGGAGCGCCCGCTCCGTGCAGCAGATCGACATGATGCACTTCAACCGCGGCCAGTATGTGCAGGCCATGGAGGAGCGCGAGCTGGCTGAGGTCATCTCCAAGATACTCTATCCCAACGACGACAGCTATCAGGGCAAGGAGCTGCGCCTCAAGCAGCAGTATTTCTTCTCTTCCGCCTCCATCCAGTACGCCGTGAAGGACTTCATCGATGTCTACGGCTACAACTGGGCCATCTTCCCGGACAAGGTGGCCATCCACATCAACGATACCCATCCCGCCGTGGCGATTCCGGAGCTGATCCGCATCCTGTTGGACGACTACGGCCTGGATTGGGATACCGCCGAGAGCATCGCCCGCCGCACCTTTGCCTACACCAACCACACCGTGCTGGTGGAGGCGCTGGAAAAGTGGCCGGAGAGCCTGTTCCAGGAGCAGCTGCCCCGGATTTACATGATCCTTCAGGAGATGAACACCCGCCTGTGCGCCGAGCTGTGGGACGCCTTCCCCGGCCAGTGGGAGCGCATCGGCCACATGGCCATCCTGGCCTACAACCAGGTGCACATGGCCAACCTGTGCGTGGCCTACACCCACTCCGTCAACGGCGTGTCGGCCATCCATTCGGACATCCTGAAGAAGCAGACCTTCCACGACTTCTACATGCTGGAGCCCCGCAAGTTTGTGAACGTCACCAACGGCATCACCCATCGCCGCTGGCTGATGCAGTGCAACCCCGGCCTGTCCAGCCTGATCGACGAGGCCATCGGCGACGCCTGGCGCAAGGACATGCGCCAGATCGAGGCGCTGAAGCCCTTCGCCGACGACGCGGCCTTCCGGCAGAAGTTTGACGAGATCAAATACCACAACAAGCTGCGCTTGGCGGATCACGTGTACCGCCATCAGGGCATCGAGATGAACCCCGAAAGCATCTTCGACGCCCAGGCCAAGCGCCTGCATGAGTACAAGCGCCAGCTGATGAACGCGCTGGGCATCATGATGCTCTACAATGAGATCGACGAGCATCCGGACAAGGAATTCCGCCCCCGCACCTTCATCTTCGGCGCGAAGGCCGCCCCCGGCTATCACCGCGCGAAGCTGACCATCAAGCTGATCAACGCCGTGGGCGATCTGGTGCGCAAGCATCCCCGCGCCTCGAAGCTGATCAACGTGGTGTTCCTGGAGAACTACTGCGTCTCCCAGGCGGAGTTGCTGATGCCCGCCACCGAGATCAGCCAGCAGATTTCCACCGCCGGCAAGGAGGCCAGCGGCACCGGCAACATGAAGTTCATGATGAACGGCGCGGTGACCCTGGGCACCATGGACGGCGCGAACTGCGAAATCTACGATCAGGTGGGCCCCGACAACATCTACATCTTCGGCCTGACCGCCGAGGAGGTGGACCGAGGCTACGCCACCTATCGCGCCCATGAGGTCTACGAGACCAACCCGAAGATCCGCAGGGTCATGGAGCAGCTGATCGACGGCACCCTGTGCCCGGAGAATCCCCGCATGTTCCAGGAGATCTACCACTCCCTGCTGTTCGGCGACGGCGGCGGAATGGCCGACCCCTATTTCGTGCTCAAGGATCTGACCAGCTACGTGAACACCCAGAAGCAGATGATGCAGGATTACAACGACCGCGACCTGTGGCTCAAGAAGGCCGTGCTGAATACCGCCTGCTCCAGCCTGTTCACCTCCGACCGAACCATCGAGGAGTACAACAAGCTGATCTGGCACCTCAAGCCGTTGAAGCTGTAATGCTTGTGGCGGGGGTTATGCGAATAGAAGCATAAGCCAAGCGATGCGTACAGATTCTTCGCTTCGCTCAGAATGACGCGGCGCTCCGTCTGTCATCCTGGGTCAAGCGAAGAATCTGTACGCTGTGATTATTCCGGTCGCCGGCCGTTTATTTTCTGTCATTAGGAGTGATCCCATGAACATTTTCCACGATTCCCGCGATCCGGTCTATCGCGCGCCGCAAGGCGCCGCGCCCTGCGGCACGCAGCTGCGGCTGCGGGTGCGTGCGGAGGGCCTGCACAAGGTGAACCTGCGCCTGTGGTGGCAGGACAGCGAGAGCCTGCTGCCCATGAAGCCCGCCCACGCGGGGCTGTATGAGTGCGACCTGGCGCTGCCCGCCGAGCCCGGCCTGCTGTGGTATTTCTTTGTCGCGGAGGATGGCGAGGGCAGGACCTGGTATTTCGGCAACGCCGCGGACGGCCTGGGCGGCGCGGGTATGACCACCGACACCCAGCCCGCGGGCTATCAGGTGACGGTCTACGACCCCGCCTACGAGACCCCGGTCTGGATGCGCGACGGCATGATGCTGCAAATCATGGTGGATCGCTTCAACTGCGTGGGCGAGAAGGACGTGAACAACCTGCCGCCCGCCAGCTACTATCATGTGCACTGGGACGACGACCCCACGCTGATCATCAACGACGACAAATACGGCGACAACTGCAACAACGACTACTTTGGCGGCAACCTGCGGGGCGTCATGGAGAAGCTGGATTACATCCAGAGCCTGGGCGTGACGGCGCTCTACTTCAACCCCATCTTCAAGGCCCGAAGCAACCACAAGTACAACACCGGCGACTACATGACCATCGATCCCAGCTTCGGCACCGAGGCGGACTTCCGCGCCCTTTGCGAAGCGGCCAGGGAGCGGGGCATGCGCGTCGTCCTGGACGGCGTGTTCAGCCACACCGGCTCCGACAGCCTCTATTTCAACCGCGACGGCCACTACGGCCCCGGCGGCGCCTACAACGACCCCGACTCCCCCTATCGGGAGTGGTATCGCTTCAAGCAGTGGCCGGACGACTACGAGTGCTGGTGGAATTTCAAGACCCTGCCCAACGTGCACGAGGAGACCGAGAGCTACCAGGACTACATCATTCGCAACGACGACAGCGTCACCGCCCACTGGATTCGCGCCGGCGCGGCGGGCTGGCGGCTGGATGTGGCCGACGAGCTGCCCATGGAGTTCATCCGCCGCATGCGCAAGCGCATTCGCGCCGAGCGCCCCGACGCCGCGCTGATCGGCGAGGTGTGGGAGGACCCCACCAACAAGGTGGCCTACGGCGAAATGCGCTGCTATGCTCTGGGCGACACGCTGGACAGCTGCATGAACTATCCCCTGCGCGACGCCATACTGGATTTCATGCGCTGCCACACAGACGCCGGCCAGTTCGTGCGGCGGCTGGAAAACCTGCGGGAGAACATGCCTGCGCCCTTCTTTTACTCTGAGATGAACCTGCTGGGCAGCCACGACACTCCCCGCGCCATCAACGCGCTGGCGGACATCGGCGACATGGCGCCGGACCGGGTGTATCGCCATCCCTTCATGATGAGCCCGGAGGACTACAATCGCGGCAAGCGGCGCATGATCGCCGCCTGGACGCTGATCTGCGCGCTGCCAGGCATGCCCTGCCTGTACTACGGCGACGAGGCGGGCCTGACCGGCATGGCCGACCCCTACAACCGGGCCACCTACCCATGGGGCCATGAGGACGCCCAGCTGGTGGACACCTATCGCCGCATCATGAACGACCGCATGAGCACCCCTGCCCTGCGTACCGGCGACCTGCGGCTGAGCGCCATCGGCGCGGACGTGGCGCTGGTGGAGCGGCGCATCGAGGGCGGCAAAGACGTGTTTGGCGCGCCCGCCGAGAACGGCAGCCGCGCGCTGGCCGTGAACCGTTGCGGCGAGCTGCGGCGCATCGAGTACCGGATGAACTGGGAGGATGATTTGCGGGCGTACTTAATGGCTCTGGACAAGAAAAAGCCGGTCATTTACACCGGCGATCTGAATGTGGCCCACGAGGAGATCGACCTGAAAAATCCCGGCCCCAACCGGGGCAACGCCGGCTTTTCCGACGAGGAGCGGGGCAAGATGACCACCCTCCTCTCCTCCGGCTTTACCGACACCTTCCGCGCCCTCTACCCGTACCGGACCGGAGCCTATTCCTGGTGGAGCTACCGCTTCCATGCCCGGGAGAACAACGCTGGCTGGCGTATCGACTACTTTATTGTCTCCGACCGGCTCGTGGACAAGGTCACCCAGTCTGACATTTACCCGGAGATCCACGGCAGCGATCACTGCCCTGTGGGGCTCCATGTGGAGTTGTGAGGGCGAAATGAGCAAGCGTGTCGTCTCCATTCAGGAC
>JAFVBK010000051.1 GCA_017480045.1 Clostridia bacterium | reverse complement strand
GGTGATGTAGCCGACGCCCTCGGCCTCAGGATAGAAGCAACGCTTGCGCACGCTGATCTCCACGTTCTCGGCGTTCGGATCCAGGCCCTGGAAATTCGCGTACAGTATGGTCGCGTCATGGGCTTCATCCTGCTCCGCGTACCAGGTGTAGACGGAGAAGTCCGGATCCCAGGAGGTCTCGGAGCGAACGGGGTTTTTGACGCCGTCCAGGGACGCGACCTCGTAGAGCGATTTCCCGTTCAGATACACATCGCCGGTGTGCGCGACAAAGTACGCGTTGAACCAGTCTCCGGATACCAGCGTCGTGAAGGGGTTGCGATCCGTGAACAGCGCGTTGGGCACGCTGACCCTCCATGCGTCGCCACCCACGGACGACCAGCCGGCGACGCGCTCCGCGCCGGTGATGACCGCGGTTCCCCTTTCGTGGGCCCGGTAGACGATCCGCGCTTCGGGCGTTCCCGCGTGAATGGGGTTCACCGCCTCGCGATAGATGCCCGGAAAAACGATGACCTCGTCGCCAGGCATGGCGATGTCAGCCGCCTGCTGAATGGTTGAAAACGGCCTGCTCTGGCTGCCGTCGCCGCCGGTCGCCGCCGCGTTCACATAGTAAATCATATTGTATCCTCCTCGCATCGTCGCCGCGCCGCTCGCGGAATCCTGGGGATAGCGCTTCACCACCCATTGTTTATATACAAAAAAGCGATATGCCTCCCCGTAAGAAGTATATCGCAAATATTCGCTTTCGGCAACAACATAAGCGCTCGATTCTATAACGATCCTGCCAAATTTTCTTTTTTAACCTGGGCGGGCGTCACGCCAAAGGCGCGCTTGAACAGCTTTGAAAAGTATGCCGCGCTGTCAAAGCCCGTTTTCCCGGCGATCTCCGTGACGGTGCCGCTTCCCGCCAGAAGCATGGCCCTGGCCTGCTGCAATCGATAGCGCTGGACAAAGGCGATGGGAGTCTGCCCCAGCGATTCCCGGAAAATTCTGTAGCATTCCCGCTCGCTGATGTCCGCCGCCCTGGCGAGCGTGGCGACCGAGATGGGGCCCGCGTAGCGCTCGCTGATCAGCAGCAGCAGCTTCTTCAGGCGCGCGTCTCTCGCCGCGGTTTTCAGCGGCTTCTCCCGCGCCTGACGCCGCGTCGCCATCCTGTGGAGCTCCATCCATGTTTCCCAAAGCGCGATGCGCAGCCGCAGCTCATAGTATTCCGGCTCATCCTGGCAGAGGCGTATGGTTTCCCGGATCAGTTCAAGCGCCCGCGCGGCATTCGGGTCATCCCGTCGGAGGACAATCGCGTCGGCGCTGCTCGGACTCAGCAGGGGAGCCACATAGGACAGATCCCAAAAGCTGCCCGCCCCTCCCGTAAGAAATTCAGGCATAAACAGATTCGCATAGGAAACGGTGCCCGCCCGCAGGGGCTGAAATGAATGCAGCACGCCCGACTTCAGGTAGATCGCGTCCCCGGCGCTCAGCTCATATGCCGTTTCGATCGTCCTGTAGCCGCAAGAACCGCTTTCCAGATAGAGCAGCTCTATTTCCCCGTGCCAGTGCCAGGGAATCAATTCCCGCTCGTAATGATCGTAGTCCACGACATACATGCTGTGCTGCAGCAGCGGATTTTCATAGAGTATCCTCTCCTCCATGTCCGCGCCCAGGATGATATCCGTAACGATCATCGCAAGCAGCTCCGTTTCTTGGTAGGCGATGGTTCATTCAAGCGCTGGGCAGGCGAGTGGATTTTTTGATGTGCGCTCATGCAGATTTCGCAGGTTACGGTGACTTGCTCGAATCTTTGATTCAACCAAGTCAGTCGCCAAGGGCGACCTGAAAACCCGCAGGATTTTCAGCTTCCTGGAGGGCAATCAAGAAATCTGCGCGAGATGCACAGCGGAAAAGACACCGCCCGACCGGTGCGGGAATTAATCAGCGACTGCCATGTTATAATCGCGCGTCGGTTGGATGCCGACGACCCGCCATCGCGCTTTACCGCGGGCAGCCTGGGCGCTGCGCGAATGCGCCCAAACCACCCTGCGCCACATTTTTATAAAAAAACTGCACCGCAACCCTGACACACTTTGTATCAAAATTGCCGTGCAGCTATGGTGCGGTCGACGGGACTTGAACCCGTACGGTCTCCCACACGCCCCTCAAACGTGCGCGTATGCCTATTCCGCCACGACCGCATGACCATAGATATTATACACAGCCGGCAAATGAATGTCAAGCAAAATTTCCGTTGGAGAGGGCCTGGCGCGGCAATTCCGCAAGCGTTTTCGTCAAAATCGCGCCTGGGAGCCGTTCTGCGGCGGCGCGGGCGGCGGCAATGTCCGCGAAAGCGCCGACCACGGTGGAGCCGCTGCCGGTCATGAAAGCCGCGCCCGCGCCCAGCGCGCGCAGTCGCTCCAGCAGCTCTCCGATCTCCGGCATCAGCGACAAGGCGGGCGCGGTCAGCGCGTTGGCGCAGAGGCGGTCCACCTCGGCCAGATCCCGTCGGACCACGGCCGCCGCCAAAGCGCGGGTATCCAATTCGACCGTCGGCCAGCCGCCGCCATCCCACAGCGAAAACACCTCGGCGGTGGAGAGCCCGCCGCCCGGCGTCACCAGCACCAGCGGAATTTCCGGCGCGTTGGCTACGGCGGCGATATGCTCGCCGATGCCGCTCACCCGCGCCAGACCGCCCGTCAGGCAGAAGGGCACGTCCGCGCCGAGCCGCTCGCCGAGCCTGAGCAATTCTTCGTTCGAAAGCCCCAGAGACCACAACCCGTTCAGCGCCCGCAGGGCGAGGGCGCAATCGGCGCTGCCGCCGCCCAGGCCCGCCTGCGCGGGGATGCGCTTGGTCAGCGACAGCCTCGCGCCGTTTGCGCTGCCAGCATATCGGTTCAGCGCGTTGGCCGCCCGCAGGATCAGGTTCTCCTCCCCCGCCGGCGCGCCGTTCACCGTCAGGCTCAGGCCGTCCGCCGGTTCGACGGCCAAATCGTCGCGCAGGTCGATGGTCTGCATCAGCATATCCAGCAGATGATAGCCGTCCTCGCGCCGCCCGGTGATGTTCAGCGCCCAGTTGATCTTCGCGTAGGCGGAAAGGGTTTGCATGATCGGCTCCTTTCAACCGTTGATCAGCTGGAACTGATCGCCGATGACCTCGATGATCTCATAGTAGCTGGCCACCATGCGGTTGTAGTTCTCGTCGTCCATGCCGCTGGGACGGTCGTTCAGGTACTTGCCGGAGGGCAGCACCTTGATCGCGCCGTCCTGCTTCCAGGTGTAAGTCGGTATGTAGCCCACGCTGTCGCAGGTGAAGCTGCCATCCTGGTGCTCGTTGACGGTGAAGTCCAGTATCACGCCGTTGTCGGTGTATTGCAGCACGTGGTCGCTGATGAAATTGCCCATGGAGAACATGGTGAACACCTGCTTGGAGCCGCCGTCGCCGGTGCTGACGGTCTGATAGCCCATCGGCTGCACCATGTGGGAATGGCTGCCGATGATGATATCCACCCCGGCCTGCGCCAGCTGCTTGGCGTACTTCTTCTGGCTGTCGTCGGGGGTGCGCACGTATTCCTTGCCCCAGTGGGGGAAGGCGATCACGACCTCGGCCCCCGCGTCCCGCAGCTTCTTGACATCGGCGGCGAAGTCGGCCTTCTGTATGTAGGGCACCAGCGCCACGGCGTCCGCGTCCACGCCCCGGTTCTCCATGCTGTTGGTGGTGTGGGTGTAGGCCACGAAGCCGAACTTGATGCCGCCCACCTCGTAGATCACCGGCGCGTCCTTCTCCGCCTTGGTGCGATAGGCGCCCACATGGTCGAAGCCGTACTTCTCCACGTTGTCCACGGTGTTCTTCACGCCGCCGCTCCAGCGATCCAGCATGTGGTTGTTCGCCAGGGTCAAAAAGTCGATGCCGTCGTCCTTCAGCGGCGCGAGGGCCACGTCCGGCGCGTTGAACTGGGGATAGCCGGAATAATTGGAGGTGTTGTACTTGCCGATGGTGCCCTCCATATTGCCCATGGTGTAGTCGGCGTTAGCGAGCTGATCGGCGATCAGCTCAAACTGATTGTGGAAGTCGTAGCCGCTGTCCCTGGCGTACACCAGCTGGCTCTGGCAGAACATGATGTCCCCCACCACGCGCATGCGCACCGAGCGCAGCGCGCCGGCGGGCCGGGCCGTGGCGGCGATGGAATCCACCGCCTGGGGAATCTCCGGCACCGGCGTGGGCTCCGCGGTGGGCTCCGCGACGGCATCCTCCGCCGCGTCGCCGGCGTCGCTCTGCTGGTCGGAAGCGCCCTCGCCCTCGATCTGGGCCGCCAGATCCACGCCGCCGTTCTGCGCGGGCTGCGCCGCGGCGGTCTCGTCCCCCGCAGCCGGCTCCGACTGCGTCAGCGGCGTACCGGCGCTGGCGTCCACCATCGTGGCGACGGCGTCCGGGGTCCTGGGCCGCAGGATCAGCACGACCGCGACGACGATCAGCGCCGCGATGCCCGCGATGATGGCGATGGCGATCTGGTTCTGCCGCCGCTGGCGCTGCAGGGCCTCATATTGCTGGCGGGTCATGCGCCGGGGCGCGGACGATCTGGGTCTGTTTTGCATTTGTATTCCCTCCAAATTGAGAGTGGCGTGTGGAGCGTGAAGCAGGGGCCGCCATTGAGCGCCCTTGATCCCTCGCTATTCTATCGCGTCGTCCGGCTCTTCCACGTCCGGAGCGTCGATGATCGGCGCGGGCACAGGTCTCTCTTCGGGCTCGCCTTCGATGAAATACGCGCCGCACACGGGACAGCGCTGCTCGCCGCTCTCCCGGAGCGCGCCGCAGCTGGGACAGTACTCGCCCTCCGCCACGGGCTCCGGCTTCGGCGGCTCGTCCGGCAGGCGCTTGCCGCAGGTCGCGCAGAATTTCGCTTCCTTGGGGTGTATCGCGCCACAGCTCAGACAGCGCTTGAATTCGCGGGCGGCATCCCGCTGAGCGGTCAGCTCGTCCACCTGCAATATGCCCGCGCGGATGCGCACCGCCAGCGCCTCCGCCGCCTTCGCGTCGCCGTTTCCCGTCTGGATGGCGTAGCATACCTTGCCGTAGCGGGCATACAGCCCCTCCAGCGCCTCCGTCGCCGCGCGCAGCTCGGCGTTCAGCCGGGTGACCTCGGCGCTCTCCTTTGACTTCTCGGAGACCGACCGGGCCACGCTGGAAAAGCGCTTGCTGAATTCGTTGAGAAAATCCATGATGATGCCTTTCTGCTTGAGATTACAATTATCCTATGATAGTAATGATAAACCTAATTCAGCAATAAATCAAGTGGCGGCGCATGATTTTGGCGGAAAAGAGGGATGATAACTTCTGATTTATCAATGTGGACGGGAAAGCCGCTGCTTCTATTTCCCGATCCCTCGGACGAAGTCCGCGACAAACCCAAATATATAGGAGGCGCACATGTTCACCCTCTTTTTTCGCGGCGCGCTGCTGTACATGGTGATGATCATCACGATGCGGGCGCTGGGCAAGCGCCAGCTGGGCGAGTTCGAGCCCTACGAGCTGGCGATGACCATCCTGCTGGCGGATTTGATCTCCTCCCCCATGGAGAGCGTGGGCACGCCGCTGCTGCACGGCCTTTTGCCGGTGGCGGCAATGTTCGTCGTCCACGGCGCGATCACGCTGGCTTCGCTGCGCTGGGACCGCTTCCGCGCGCTGGTGTCCGGCAAGCCCGCGCTGGTGATCAACCGAGGCGAAATCGACCAGAAGGAGCTGGATCGACTGTGCCTGAGTCTGGCGGACCTGCTGGAAGGACTCCGGGGCGCGGGCTACCTGGATCCATCGGAGGTGGGCACCGCCATCGTGGAGGCCAACGGCACGATCTCCGCCTTCCCCGCGAGCGACGGCCGGCCCCCGAAGGCCTCAGAGCTGAATATCAGCCCCGGCTACGAGGGCCTGCCGATGGTGCTGGTCACCGACGGGCGCGTCCAGCCGCACAACCTGCGGCAGACGGGCCTGGATCGCGCCTGGCTGGAGGCGCTGCTGAGCAAACGGGGGCTGAATACAAAGTCGGTGTATCTGGCCTCCCTGGACACTCAGGGGCGCATGACGCTGCAACTGACGGGCGGCGGGCTGATGCGCTTTCAGGCCATCGCGCCGGAAAGGGTGGTGTGGTAGCGTGAGGCGAACGCTGATATTGACGCTGGCGGTGCTCATCTGCGCGCTGGCGGTATGCGCGGCCTCGATGCTGGCGCTGAACGGCATCGTGGACGAGGCCGAGCGGCTTCAGAGCCTGGCGGTGCTGGCGGCAAATGAAGCTCGGACGGCGGATGCCAAGACGCTGCTGCTGGAGCTGGCGGAGCTCTGGGAATCGAAGTCCGGCATGCTGGAAATGCTCTCCGCCCACGAGGCGGTACACGACGTGAGCGCCACCCTGGCCGAGGCGCAGATCTGCCTGGAGTGCGAGGATCACGACGACTTCCTGCGCACCATGTCCACCGCGCGCGCGGGACTGGAGCATCTGAAGGACGAGGAGGCGCTGCGACTGTCGAATCTGTATTGACTTTGCAGGGGAATGAGGGTACAATAACTTCTGATTTATCGCTTCGCGGCGACCAAGAACCTACAAAGGAGCCTTCCCATGCCCAAATCCCCCCGCTCCATGACCGAAGGCAGCATCGCCAGGCATCTGCTGCGCTATTCCATCCCGGCGATACTGGGCGATCTCTTCCAGGTGACCTATAACACCGTGGATTCGGTGATTGTGGGCAAGTATGCCGGCGCCGGGGCGCTGGCGGCGGTAGGTGTGGCCAGCCCGCTGATGAGCATCGCCATGTTCTTCATCATCGGCATGGGCATCGGCGCGTCGGTATTGATGAGCGAGTTCTACGGCGCGGGCGACGGTCGCGCCCTGCGGCGGGAGTTCGCCACCACCCTGGCCATGAGCGCGGCCTTCAGCGCCGCCATCGCCCTGGGGCTGTTCGCGCTGGCGGAGCCGCTGCTGCGGCTTTGCCGCACACCGGCCGAAATCATGGGCGACACGGCCCGGTACCTGCGCATTGTGGCGCTGGGCATGATCGTTACATCCCTTTACAACATACTCGCGGCGGCCTCCCGCTCCATCGGCGATACCTTCACGCCGCTGATTTGCCTGATCGCCGGCTCGCTCACCAACGTGGGGCTCGACCTGTACTTCGTCGCCCGACTGGGGCTGGGCGTGGCCGGGGCCGCCTACGCCACGGTGATCTCCCAGGGCGTGTCCGTGCTGCTGTGCGCGGCGCTGCTGCGCAGAAACGAGCCGATGCTCTTCGCCAAAGCTGACGCGGGCGACGGCAGGTCCGATTTCACCGTCGATCCCTCGCTGCTCCGGCGCACCATTCGCTTCAGCGCCCCCAGCGCCATGCAGCAGGCGGGCATCTACGTGGGAAAGCTGCTGGTGCAATCCGCAGTGAATCCGCTGGGCGTGAGCGCCATTGCCGCGTTCAACGCCGTCAACCGCATCGACGACTACGCGCTCATCCCGGAGCGGGATATCGCCGGAGGCGAAACCGTGCTGGTAGCCCAGAATCACGGGGCCGGCAAGCCCGACCGCATGCGGCGGGGGCTGTATGTGGCGATGGTGCTTGAGACCATCTATGGGCTGATCGTGTCCATATGCGTGTTCGCGCTGGCCGGGCCGCTGATGCGGCTGTTCGTGGCTCCGGAGGAGACGGAGGTCGTGCGCCTCGGCGTGCGGTACCTGCGGCTCATGGGCTTTTTCTACTTCATGCCCGGCATCACCAACGGCCTCCAAGGCTATATGCGGGCCATCGGCAAGATGAATATCACCATGTACGTCACCTACTCTCAGATGTTCACCCGCGCCGCGTTCACCTTCCTGCTGATCGGCAGGCTGGGGCTGGACGCCGTGCCCCTGGCCTGCGTGGCGGGCTGGATATTGATGATGGTCTGGGAGATCGGGCTGATCGTGAAGTGGAAAAAGGACGGAAGGCTGTACAGGCTGTGATTTGTGGCGCATCCGTTCAGGGGTTCCCCCTCAAATCACTTTTATCGAGGAGATATCCATGACCGACATCGACTTCATGCGCGAGGCCCTGGCCGAAGCGCAGCTGGCAGCCGAGGCGGGCGAACTGCCCGTGGGCTGCGTGATCGCGCGGGAGGGCGAGATCATCGCCCGCGCCCACAACGAATGCGAAGCCCGGCGGGACGCCACAGCCCACGCGGAGCTGCTGGCCATCCGGCGGGCCAGCGCGGCGTGCGGCGACTGGCGGCTGAACAAATGTACCCTCTACGTGACGCTGGAGCCTTGCCCCATGTGCGCCGGGGCCATCGTGCAGGCGCGGGTGGGACGGCTGGTATACGGCGCGGCCAACCCCGATCAGGGCTGCGCGGGCAGCCTCTATCGCGTGACGGAGGAGCCCGCCTTCCCCCACTTCTGCCCCGCTGACGGCGGCATTCTGGCGGAGGCGTGCGCGGCACTGCTGAAGGATTTCTTTGGAAAAGCGCGCGGCTCCTGATACGCCGCCTGCATATTCTGCATCAATATACATATATTCTGCATATTATTCCCGAAAATTAACCCTTTTAACGTATATTTCGGCTTGACAGTGTATATTTTTGGTATATAATGAATCCATCAACAAAATCAACCGCCGCACGTCGGCGCACAAGGAGCGTTTAAAATGAAGAAGATCACCGAAAAGAATTTCAAGAAGATCGTGCTGGCCTATTCCGGCGGCCTGGACACCTCCATCATCATCCCCTGGCTGAAGGAAAACTATCCCGGCTGCGAAGTCATCGCCGTGTCCGGCAACGTGGGCCAGGTGGGCGAGCTGGACGGCCTGGAGGAGAAGGCCATCAAGACCGGCGCCAGCAAGCTGTATGTGGAGGATCTGAACAAGGAGTTCATCGAGGAGGTCGTGATCCCCTCCATGCAGATGGGCGCCAAGTATGAAAACACCTATCTGCTGGGCACCTCCTTCGCGCGGCCCATCATCGCCAAGCGGCTGGTGGAGATCGCCAAGGCCGAGGGCGCGGACGCCATCTGCCACGGCTGCACCGGCAAGGGCAACGACCAGGTGCGCTTTGAGCTGGCCATCAAGGCCTTTGCGCCGGACATGCCCGTGATCGCCCCCTGGCGGATCTGGGACATCAAGGGCCGCGATGAGGAGATCGACTACGCCGAAGCCCACGACATTCCGCTGAAGATCAGCCGGGAGACCAACTACTCCAAGGACAAGAATATGTGGCATCTCTCTCACGAGGGCCTGGAGCTGGAGGATCCCGCCAACGAGCCGAAGTACGCCGGCAACATGGAGATGGGCGTCACCCCTGAGGAGGCCCCCGACGAGCCCGAATACGTGACCATCGACTTCGTGAAGGGCTGGCCCGTGGCCGTGAACGGCGAAAAGCTGGACGCGGTGGACCTGGTGTGGAAGCTGAACGAGCTGGGCGGCAAGCACGGCGTGGGCATCATTGATATCGTGGAGAACCGGCTGGTGGGCATCAAGTGCCGCGGCGTCTACGAGACCCCCGGCGGAACCATCCTCTACCACGCCCACGAGATGCTGGAGCAGCTGTGTCTGGACAAGAACACCCAGCACTACAAGCAGCGCATGGCCCTGGAGTATGCCGACCTGGTGTACAACGGCCTGTGGTACTCCCCCCTGCGGGAGGCCATGACCGCCTTCTGCGAAAAGACCCAGGAGACCGTGACCGGCACCGTGAAGCTGAAGCTCTACAAGGGCAACATCATCGGCGCGGGCATGACCAGCCCCTACAGCCTCTATGACCCGGAGATCGCCACCTTCGACGAGGACGACGTGTACGATCAGACCTGGGCCGACGGCTTCATCACCCTCTTTGGCCTGCCCACCCAGGTGTACGCCAAGATGAAGGCGAAGAACAATCTGTGAGTGTGGCGCGGCGCACGCTCCGCTGACGCTCAAGACATGACCCTGTAGCGCGCTGCAACCGAAGAGACCCGGACGACCCGGATTGCCACGTCGGCCTGACGGCTGCCTCGCAATGACGCACAAAGCTATCGGCTTGTACCCCGTCATTGTAAGGCGCGAAGCGACGTGACAATCCGGGTCTCGCGTTCTCGCTTCAAAGGGGCTTGGCCGTCGCGGCCTTCCGCTGCAAATTCCCGCCCCAGGGCAAACGCATGAATTACAGAAGTATGGCATAACTGAAATCGATGACCTTGTAGGGGCGCCGTTGCGGCGCCCGCCCTGTACATAGCGCATCGTTCCACTCGGCGGGCGGCGCAACGCCGCCCCTACAATTACACCTATTTCATTCCATTGTAATTCTATTGCCATTCATGCGTAAGCCCTGATTCCCGCCCACGTTCCCCTTGCGGGCGGGCGGCTTGATGTGTATAATGATGAAAAACGTTGGAGGCGGGCCATGGATCAGCAATATTTTTATGACAAAATCGCCGGTTCCCTGATGGGTGGAGCGCTGGGCGACGCGCTGGGTTACGAGGTGGAATTCGAGTCGTGGGACGACATCCGTAGGCGCTTCGGCGAAGGCGGCATTCGCGAGCTCGTGACGCGCGAAGGTAAGACGAGAATTTCCGACGACACGCAGATGACCCTCTTCACCAACGAGGGCATGGTATTCGGCTACTGGCGGGCGACACAGCGCGGCGTCGGCGCGCCGGTGGAGAGCTACGTCTATCAAGCCTATCTGTGCTGGTACATGACCCAGGGTGGCAGGCCACGGGAGGAATCCCTGTGGGCGCCGGTGAGCGACCTTTTGAAGGTACCGGAGCTGAACGCGCGGCGCGCGCCGGGCAACACCTGCCTCTCCGCCCTCGGCAGCGGCAAAATGGGCGGCGTGGACGAGCCGATCAACGATTCCAAGGGCTGCGGCGGCGTGATGCGCGTCGCCCCGCTGGGCTTTATGAAATGCTGGGGCAAGCCGCTTGAGACGGGTGCGGAGGTCGCGGCCATCACCCACGGCCACCCCGGCGGCTGGGCCCCCGCGGGCATGCTCTCGGACATCGTATATCGCCTGATCTACGAGCCGCCCCAGCCGCTGGAGGACGTGGTGCTGGCCTCGCTGCAGGCCGTAGAAGAGCGCTGGGACTATCCCACCGTCCGAAGCTTCGCCGACATGGTGCGCAGCGCCATCCGCCTGAGCCATACCGATACGCCGGACGTGGAGGCCATCCACGCGCTGGGCGGCGGCTGGGTGGGCGACGAAGCGCTCGCCATCGCCATCTACAGCTGTCTGAAGCACCCGGACGACATCCGGGCGGGCCTCATCAGCGCGGTCAATCACAGCGGCGACAGCGACTCCACCGGGGCCATCGCCGGGAACATCCTCGGCGCGCTGCACGGGTTAAAGGCCTTGCCCGCGGACTGGATCGAGCGCCTGGAGCTAACCGACGTCATTCTTGAGCAGGCCCAGAACGCGGCGCGCACCGTGATGGACAGCCCGCACCTGCTGTGACACATGCCCGTCGCTTGACAAGGAGGCGCCCTTTGAAGAAGCTTTTGCATGGGTCCGAGAACGATCCTATACCTGCCGGACCGCGCGACGCCCGCCTTTGGCGGTCTGCCCGCTGATCGGGCCCTCCAATGATAACCGGCCCCCTTGCGGGCGGGCCGGTTGTTGTGTATAATGATGGAGACATAAATTCCAGTTTTGCGAGGTTGAAAGCGATGGAAACAGCCAATCCTTGCCGCGCCTGGGCCGCGGGCGACCCAATTCTGGAGGCCTATCACGATCACGAGTGGTGCCGGATCAACCACGACGACCGCTTTCAGTTTGAAATGCTGTGCCTTGAAGGCGCGAGCGTCGGGCTCTCCTGGAGGACGATCATGCACCGGCGCGAGGCCTATCGCGCGGCGTTTCGCGATTTTGACATAGAGGCGTGCGCCGCCCTGACGGACGCATATCTGGAAGCGCAGCTGGCAAATCCCGGCTTGATCCGCAATCGCGGCAAGATTTACAGCGTGCGCGACAACGCGGCGGCAGTGAAGCGAATTCAAGCGGAATTCGGCAGCTTTGACCGCTACCTGTGGAGCTTCACGGATGGGCGTCAGATCATGGGCGGCTGGGAGAAGCCGGGAGACGTACCGACTGTGACGGACCTGTCGCGCAGGCTCAGCGCGGACATGAAGAAGCGGGGCATCCGCTTCGCCGGGCCGGTCATCACCTATTCCTTTCTACAGTCCATCGGCATCGTCAACGATCATCTGGCCTGTTGCGAGCGCAGGGAGGAATGCGCACAGGCGATGCCAAACGCGCTCTGAGCCATGGATTCCGGGTCTTCAACCATCGACGACAGATAGAGAGGTAAACATATGAAGCTATGGGCGGGCCGCACGGGCGGCGATGTGGACGAGAGGCTGAGCGCCATCAACAATTCCATCGGCTTTGACAGCCGCATGTATAAGCAGGACATCACCGGCTCCATCGCCCACGCGAAGATGCTGGGCAAGATTGGCGTGATCACTGAGGACGAAAAAAATCAAATCGTCGAAGGGCTCAATGGGATTCTCGCGGATATCGAGCGCGGCGCGCTTGAGATCGACATGACCTGCGAGGACATCCACACCTTCGTGGAGGCCACGCTGACCGAGCGCATCGGCACGGCGGGCAAAAAGCTGCACACCGCCAGAAGCCGCAACGACCAGGTGGCGCTGGACATCCGCATGTACCTGGCGGATCAAATCGAACATGTCATCGCGCTGGCGAAGGATTTGACCGCGGCCTTCTGCGAGGTGGCGGAGCAGCACCTGGAGACGGTGATGCCCGGCTACACCCATCTCCAGCGGGCCCAGCCGGTAACGCTGGCCCATTACCTGATGGCCTACGCGCAGATGCTGCTCCGGGACATCGAGCGGCTGGGCGACTGCAAGCGGCGCACGCTGGTGCTGCCCCTGGGCAGCGGCGCGCTGGCGGGCACCACCTATCCGCTGGACCGGGAATACGTGGCCGAGCAGCTGGGCTTCAACGGCATCAGCCTGAACAGCCTGGATGGCGTCTCCGACCGGGATTTCGCGCTGGAGCTGCTCAGCGATCTCTCGATCATGATGATGCACCTCTCCCGCTTCAGCGAGGAAATCTGCCTGTGGTGCAGCTGGGAGTTTAAATTCGTGACGCTGGCGGACAACTTCTCCACCGGCTCGTCCATCATGCCCCAGAAGAAAAACCCGGACATCACCGAGCTGGTGCGCGGCAAGACGGGCCGTGTGTTCGGCGACCTGACTACGCTGCTCACCGCCATGAAGGCGCTGCCGCTGGCCTACAACAAGGACATGCAGGAGGACAAGGAGGCGCTGTTTGACGCCATCGATACCGCCGACCTGAGCCTGTCGGTGCTCGCGCCGATGCTGCGTACCGCCAACTTCCATCCCGCCAACATGAAAAAGGCCGCGGCGGGCGGCTTCATCAACGCCACCGACTGCGCGGACTACATGGTGCGCAAGGGCGTGCCCTTCCGCGATGCCTACAGGGTGACCGGGCAGCGGGTGAAATACTGCATCGACCGGGGGCTGACCCTGGACGAGCTGCCGCTGACGGACTACCGGGAATTCAGCCTGGTATTCGACGAGGACGTGTACGACGCCATCGACCTGCTGACCTGCGTATCCCAGCGCAGCCTGCCCGGCGGCCCCGCGCCTTCGGCGGTAAAGGCTACGATCGACGCAACGCGAGCGAAAATCGCGGAAGCCTGACGAACAGCGCAGGAACGTGTTTCCAAATGTCGGGAGATGCAGTTTCGAATGGATCATGCCGCGTCTCCGCGTCGGTTTTTCCTTGATTTACCGCCAGCAATAAGACGGTCGCTCATTGCCCACAGCTCCTTCGCTGCGCTCCGGATGACGAAATTGCTTCGCCTGTCATCCCGATCGAGGCGGAGGAGCGTTCTATTTCCATCCTCCGGCGCTCGGTTCAGGGCGATATCTAACCTTCCCTCGGCACTATCCCTTTTGCCTCGGCTGCTTCGATCAACGCCTCGGTATCCTTGCGCATCTCAGCGCGAAGGCGCATGAGATAGGGATGAAAGGCCGCGTTGGCCTCGCCGTAGGTCAGGTTCAAATCGTACTCCAGGGGCAGCCAGGTCGAGACGTCCGATTCGTTGTGAGACTGTATCGCCTCCATGCGGTCCAGCGCCTTATAGAGCTTCGCCTCCAGCGTCTCCTGGGCATCCATCTCCGCAAACAGCGCCCCCAGCGTCTGAGGCCAGGGCGCGGGCAGGCCGCCAATCAGCGCGTCCACCTCCCTGCCCTCCGTTGCCCGATCCGCGTCGGTCTTTAGAAAGGCGGGAATATCGCCGGTAATGGCCTCGCCGATATCGTGCACCAGGCACATGCGGATCACCTTGTCGATATCCGCCTCCGGGAACTCGTCCGCCATCAGCATCGCCATCAGCGATACGCGCCAGCTGTGCTCGGCCACGCTCTCCCGCCGTCCGCCGGTGGTCCAGCAATGGCGCGGCGCGTCCTTCAGCCGCTCCATCACCCGCAGAAAATCGATCAGCGCCCGTGCGTCCATATCAATTCCTCCCATCGCTTCAATGCAGACAGTATACACGATACATCCATTTCGCGCAACGATTTTCGCCGAAGTCCTGCGGCCTCCGGTGCGGCGCCAGAATCTTCGATTTCGCGCCTCGGCGAACCGCTAATCGTGCCAATCTCAACCAAGAAATCCCCGGCGAAGCGCTTCGTCGGGGATTGGCGTAAGATCAGGTCGTCTTTTTCCTGCTGGTGTAGCTCACCACCGCGCGCTGGATGACGATGAACAGCAGCAGCAGCGCGCCGGTCGCGATCTTGCCCCACCAGGAGGAGAGCGTGCCGTTGAAGTTGATGATGGCGGGAATGACCGATTTCAGCAGCACGCCGAACATGGTGCCGATCATGTAGCCCACGCCGCCGGTCAGCAGCGTGCCGCCGATGACGGCGCTGGAGATGACCTCCAGCTCGCCGCCCTGCAGCGCCATGTTCCAGCCGGACTTGACCACCAGCACGTAGGCGATGCCCGCCAGCGCGGAGCAGAAGCCATTGATGGCGTACACGGCCACCTTGGTACGGCCCACGGGCAGGCCCATCAGCTTGGCGCTGGATTCGCTGCCGCCGATGGCGTACACGTTGCGTCCAAAGCGAGTATGCTGCAGCACGATGGTGCCGACGATGATCATCACAATGAATATGATGACCGTCAGGTTGATGTTTGTAATCGGCTTGATCTTTTCCCATTGCCCATCCACAAGGTGATACAGCGTAATCTTGAAGCCCGCCAGCGCGTCGATCAGCGGATGGTTGATGCTGATGGATTCGCGGGAGATCAGGCTGCAAATGCCGCGGGCCAGGAAGTTGCCGGTCAGAGTGGTGATGAAGGGCGGCACGTTCAGATAGTGAATCGCCGAACCCATCAGCGCGCCCAGGCCGACGCCCACCAGCAGGGAAAACAGCATGGTGATGACCGGGGAGATGCCCAGGCGCTCGTAGCCATAGGCGATCAGCATGCCCGTCAGCGACGCCACGGAGGCGACCGACAGGTCGATGCCGCCGGTGATCAGCACCATGGTCATGCCCACGGCGGAGATGCCATAGTAGGCATTATCGGTAAAGAAGTTCACGAAGGTGCGCAGCCTCGTAAACCCGATGTTGCCATAGAGTATGGCGCCGACGGCGTAGATGATCAGGAAGATGATCACGGTGGCGTACACCATGATGTACTTCGGATTCATGATTCGGTTAAACAGACTCTGCCGGTTGCTGGATTTCTGGCTCATTTCACCAAGCCCCCTTTCACCATGGCCCTGGCTTGGGCGCGCTTGGCCATCCAGGCGCGGACAGGCTCGGACTGCAGCACGATAACCACCGCGATGATCAGGGCTTTGAACGCCATGGTCGCGTCGGCGGGAATGCCGAAGAAGTAGACGAAGGTCACAATGGTGCGAATGATGATGGAGCCCACGATGGTGCCCGCGAGGCTGAACTTGCCGCCCGTCATGCTCGTGCCGCCGATAACCACGGATAGAATCGCGTCCGTCTCGTAGTTCAAGCCGGCATTATTGGAATCGTTGGACATGATGCGGCTGGAATAGATCATGCCGGAGATACCCGACAGCAGGCCGGTCAGCGCGAACACGATCAGTATGACCACCTTTGAATTGATGCCCGACAGCCGGGAGGCGCTGGGGTTGATGCCCACAGACTCCACGAAGGTGCCGAAGGCCGTCTTGCGCACGAACAGCATCACCGCCGCCACCACCACCGCCGTGATGACGATTGGCGTTGGCAGGAACAGGCAGCTGCCCTGGCCGATCCAGCGGAACGGGCTGTACATCGTGGTATACTGCTTGCCGTTGGTGATGATCTGGGCGATGCCACGGCCGGAGACCATCAGGATCAGCGTGGCGATGATGGGTTGCAGCTTCAGCTGGCCCACGAGCACGCCGTTGAACGCGCCCATCAGCAGGCAGACCGCCAGCGGCACCAGCAGAACCAGTATGAACGGATACACCGAATAGTCGCCCGGCGTCTGATACAGCGGGTTGGTGGGATCCCAGCGCATCAGCTTCAGCGCCAGCGCGCCGGAAACCGCCACCAACGCGCCCACAGACAGGTCCGTACCGCCCAGGGCGATGACCATCGTCATGCCCATGCCGATGATGGTGATCTCGGCGGAGCGGTTGATGATATCCACCAGGTTGCCGTAGAGCATCCGGTTGGAGGGCTGATAGCTGATGGAGAAGAAGTCCGGCCGAATGATCAGGCAGACGATCAAAATCAGTATCTCGGCAATGATGGCCCAGGTGATCTTGGAGCGCATGATGGACGCGAAGTCCAGGTGCTTGTTGCGCAGCAAGATCAGCGCGGCCGCCAGGCACAGCGCCACGCCGGCGATCAGGAACCAGCTCTGCAGCTTCCAGGCCGTGCGCAGGCTGGAGACCTTGGAAAAGCTGCCAATGATGGCGTCATACGGGGACGATTCCTCGATTGCCTCCAGCACCTCTTCACTGGCTTCCGCCGTCTCCTCGGCGGCCTCCACCGCCTCCGCGCCTTCCGCCAGCGCCTCTTCTGCCGCGCCGGCGTCCGCGGTCTCCTCGGTCGATCCGCCGCGCGCCACCTTCAGCACCGCGGCGTTAAAGTCAGCCTTCACGGTCGCCTCGTCATGATCGTTGATAAACACCGACTTGAAGTCCGCGTCCGAGAAGCTGAGCTTGTAATTTGAATAGATGCTGTCTTTAACCGCGCAGATTCTGGCAAAGCAGACGATGCCGACCGCCAGAAGCGCAATGCCCGCAATCAGCAGTATCAGATGGCTCTTTTTTTTCACTGCGCGTCACCTCCCTCGGCGATGATCTGCAAAATCCTATTCTGCGTATTGCCGTCGAACGGGCCCTCCAGCTCGCCCGCCTTCTTGCCGTCGCGCATGATGACAATGCGGTTGGAGCAGCGAATGACCTCCTCCAGCTCAGAGGAGATGAATATGACGGACACGCCGTCCTTGCACATCTCCAGCATCAGACGCTGGATTTCCGCCTTCGCGCCGACGTCGATACCTCGCGTGGGCTCGTCCAATATCAGCAGATCCGGCTGGGTCGCCATCCAGCGCGCCAGTATGACCTTCTGCTGGTTGCCGCCGGAGAGCTCGCCGATCTTCTTCTCGGCGTCCGGCGTGGCGATGGACAGAGCTTTGATGTACCTGTCCGCCAGCTCGTTCTGCTCCGCCTTGCTCAGCGGATGCAGGAAGCCGCGCTTGGCCTGCACCGCCAGCATGATGTTTTCGCGGATGGACAGATCGCCCACGATGCCGTCGCGCTTTCTGTCCTCAGGGCAGAATGCGACGCCGCCCATGATGGCGTCAAAGGGTTTTTTCACGTCGACCTGTTTGCCGTTCAGGGTGATTTTGCCGCTGGTCGGGCGATTCGCGCCGAAAATCATCTCGGCCGTCTCCGTGCGACCGGAGCCCAGCAGGCCCGCGAAGCCCACCAGTTCGCCCTTTTTCATGCTCAGGCTGATGTCCGCAACCGGTCCGGGGGCGCCGATGTGCTCGGCGTTCAGCATGACGGGCGCGTCCGCCGAAACCTCCGAGGGATGCAGGTCAAAGATATTCTCCATATCCTTGCCCACCATCAGCGTTACCAGTTGTAGCTTGTTGATCTCATCAATGCCGTAGGTGCCCACCAGCTTGCCATTGCGCAGGATGGTCATGCGATCGGAGATGGTATAGATCTGATCCAGGAAGTGCGTAATGAAAATGATGCCCATGCCTTCGGCCTTCAGCTCGCGCATGACGTTGAACAGGAGCTGTACCTCGTTTTCGTCCAGCGAGGAGGTGGGCTCGTCCAGTATCAATATCTTTGAATCGATATTCACCGCGCGCGCGATGGACACCATCTGCTGTATGGCGGTGGAATAATAGGACAGCGGCCTGGTCACGTCGATATCCAGGTGAAAGCGCTTCATCAGCTCCTGCGCCTTGGGATTGATGACCTTCTTCTTGAATTCCTTGCGCCCGACAAAGATATTCTCCGCCACGGTAAGGTTCGGACAGAGGTTAATCTCCTGGAACACGGTGGCGATGCCCATGTCGATGGCGTTCTGGGGGCTGGTGGGCGTTATCTCCCGTCCATCAAATACGATTGTGCCCGCATCCTTATGGTTCACGCCCGTCAGACACTTGATCAGCGTGGATTTGCCCGCGCCATTTTCGCCCAGCAGCGCGTGTACCTCGCCGGCACGAAGGGAGAAGTCCACGCCGTCCAACGCTTTGACGCCGGGGAACTGAATTTCAATGCCCTTCATTTCGAGTATGTTTTCCGGCAAAGCAATTCCTCCTTCCAATATGTGTAATGCAGCATCTCAGCCGTGGCCGCGTCTCCGCTTTCCGCCGGGGCGCGGCCACGACTGAGTCGCGATAAAAACGATAAACAGGGCGGCAGGAAACCCGCCGCCCTGCAAAAGCCTAAGCTACTTTAGCAGCAGGACTTTCTTGTTGGGGAACTTTCAGTGATCAATACTGACGCTCGTCGATGACGTCCGCGGCCAGCACGGAAGTGGTGCCCTCAACCTCGATGCCGCCAACGCAGTCATACACGCCCTCTTCGGGATGCACGACCGTCTTGTCGAAGGTCTCGCCGGCTTCCAGCGCCTCGATGGTCTCGACGACGAAGGGGCCGTACAGGGGGTTGCACTCGATGGTGGCGTTCATCTCGCCAGCAACGATCGCTTCGAAGGCAGCCTTAACGGAGTCGCAGCCGACGATGATGATGTCCTCGCCGGGCACCTTGCCGGCGGCCTTGATGGCGTCGATGGCGCCCAGGGCCATGTCGTCGTTCTGAGCGATCAGCACGTCGATCTGGTCGATGGACTTCAGCCAGCTCTCCATCAGAGCCTGGCCTTCGGCGCGGGTGAAGTTACCGGTCTGCTGGCCGACGACCTTCATGAAGGGATAATCCTCCAGAGCGGCCAGGTTGCCTTCGGTACGGCCAACCTGCGCGTCAGCGCCGGTGGTGCCTTCCATGATGACGACATTGACATCCTCGCTGTCGCGGCCCAAGCTCTTCAGATATTCGCCGGCCCACTGCACCTGACGACGGCCCTCCAGCGGGAAGTCGCCGCCGAAAGCAGCCACGTAGTCGATCTTGTCCGCGCAATCCGGGATGCGGTCCAACAGGATCAGCGGGATCTCAGCCTCGTTAACCTCGGTCAGAACCTCGTCCCAGCCGGAGGTCACAACGCCAGTGAACAGGATGTAGTCAACGCCCTGGGTGATGAAGTTGCGCAGAGCCTGAATCTGGTTCTCCTGCTTCTGCTGGCCGTCGGAGTACACGAACTCCCAGCCCTCATGGCCTTCGATCGCGGCGGTCACGCTGTCGGTGTTGGCGGTGCGCCAGTCGGATTCCTGACCGATCTGGGAGAAGGCGATGGTGACATCAGCGGAAGCGCTGGCAACCATACACAGCACGAGGCCCAGAGCCAGGACCAAAGTCAACAGTTTCTTCATGGGATAGTCCTCCTTGAAATATATTGCAAGCCGTTCGGCTTCGCATCGGGTTGGTTTGCGGTTGGCCGCCGCGAAGCGGCCGATGCGCAAAGCAGACCATTCGCACCGGTTTTGGCGGTGCATTTTTATGCGTTCCAAGCGCCATCGTCCTGATGGATATTCATCAATTCTTTATATAATATTATAACACGCTCAGCTCACAAAGTCTACCTTATTATCCATTTTTGCGTCCACTTAAATTGCCAAAAAAGGAACCTCCGATTTGTCTATAATTCACATAATCTATCGTTTTTAGGATATATTTTTTATTTTTTTCGGATTGAAACTGGGCATATTGTTCATTATTCTTAATTAAAACATTTAAACCAACGCTGGCCGCGCCGTTCCGTCCGCGGCGACCGATTGGGCCGCCGCCGGCGGGCTCTTCTCATATTTATAACCTTTTCACAACAGAAGCGCGCCCGCGTATCGGGCGCGCTTCTGCGCTGTATATTTATTTATGCCGCGGGCTCATCGTCGGAGCCGGCGTTCACATGGCCCGGCGCGATACCCTCCGTGCTCTCACGCTGGAAGATGATCATGAATGTGGCAAACAGTATTTTAATATCCTCAATAATGCTGGGGCGGGAGATGTACATCAGGTCCATCTGCAGCTTGTCATAGGGCGTGGTATTGTACTTGCCGTAGACCTGGGCATAGCCTGTAAGCCCCGCCCTGGCCTGTAGCCGCAACGCGAACTCCGGCATCTCCTTCTCGTATTCGGCGGCGATCTCCGGGCGCTCCGGCCGCGGACCGACGAGACTCATGCTGCCACCCAGCACGTTGAACAGCTGAGGCAGCTCGTCGATGCGATAGGCGCGAATGATCCGGCCAACCCTGGTGATGCGGGCGTCAACGTCGCCGGTGGACATCCTGGCCACGCCGTCGTCCTCCGCCGAAACCACCATGGAACGGAATTTCAGCATCTTGAATTCCTGTCCGTCCTTCGTCAGCCGCACCTGCTTGTAAAACACCGGACCGCCGTCCTGCAGCTTGATGCACAACGCGGTCAGCAGCAGTATCGGGCTGAACATCGCCAGCAAAAGCACGCTCATCAGAATGTCCAGCGCGCGCTTGGCCGCGGTGTACTCCGGCGGCGGATTATAGCGGTCCACGCGCAGCATGGGCAGATGGAACAGGTGAATCTTCCTCGCGCCGCTCATAATCACGTCGCCAACGCGGGGAATAATGTACACCACGATGCCGTTGGCCACACAGTATTTCAATATGATGTTGCGCTCATGGCTGTGCACGCCGCACAAAAACACCGAAGTGAGCTCATCCAGCTGTTCCAGATGCTCCAGGCAGCTTTCCACCGTGCAGGTAAAGCGCACGTCGAATTTCTGCTCCATGCCGTACTGGCCAAACAGATCCTCCACCCCGCGCCGCATATCGTAGATAACGCCGGTTTTTTGTCGCGCGTAGTTGGCATAGTACCATCGGTTCGCGCCCCAGCACCACAGCGCCGACAGCCCCAGCTGCGCCCCCATCGCCGCCAGCGCGGGCAGCAGATTGGGGAACGCGTTACTCATCAGCCACAGCACCAGAAACATAAAGGCGTCCGCAAACAGTATGCTCAACGCCTGGGCATAGAACATATCCGATATGCGCTTGAGCGACACCAGAAAGGCCTCATAGGCGCGTCCAAAGAAGGAATACAGCACAATAAACATCAGCACGATACCGCTCGCCCTGTATATAGAAGGAAACATAAGCACCGTATAGATGTAGTAGAGCACCCAGCACAGCGCGAACGGCACTGTAATCAGCGCGACATTCGTCACCTTTAGCAGTCTCAGTCCAAAATCATGGTGCAGATTGGCGCCCTTTCTGGGGGCCCTGGGCAGGCGCTGCTTGTGCCATCCCCTGCTTCCACGGGCTCTGGCATCCCGCAGCTGAGCGCGCCTTTGAGCGTCCATCCGTCACTCACTACCTTTTCTCTCGTTCTTATAATGCAGCTTCGATTTCAGCCGCAGCTCTCACATAACTTATCACATTATATTCTATCTGTCTCTCCGTCGCTTGTCAACTTCAAAATTCACGCTGCGGCCTTGAATATCGGGCTCTGGCCACGCTGTCGGGATCGCGATGGCCCGCGCAAACGTCTTTCCGCCGTTCTCTCGACGGCAGCCGCGCCAAAAATTGCCAAAGCCGCGAGCGCATGCGCTACGCTCGCGGCCAATCATAATCCTTTGATCGAGAAATTATTCGTCCAGCTCGAATTCCTCGTCGTCATCGTCCTCGCCGTCATCCGCGGCCGCAGCCGACGCCTCCAGCGGCGCCTCAATGCCGCCGGCTCGGAAGCTCTCGCGAATCTTGGCTTCGACAGCGTCGAAGGCCTCCGGATTATCCCGGAAGAACCTGCGGGCGTTATCCCGGCCCTGGCCGATGCGCTCGCCGTTGTAGGAATAGAAGGAACCGGATTTCTGCACCAAATCCTGCTCCACGGCGATGTCCAGCAGCTCGCCCTCGCGGGAGATGCCTTCGCCATACAGCATGTCCACCACGCAGGTGCGGAAGGGCGGCGCCACCTTGTTCTTGACGATCTTGATCTTCGTGCGGTTGCCGATGATCTCCTTGCCCTCCTTGATGGCCTCGCTCTTGCGAATGTCGATGCGCACGGAGGCGTAGAACTTCAGCGCCTTGCCGCCGGTAGTGGTCTCCGGGTTACCGTACATCACGCCCACCTTCTCGCGCAGCTGGTTGATGAAGATCACCACCGCGTTGGTCTTGGAGATGACGCCGGTCAGCTTTCTGAGCGCCTGGCTCATCAGCCTGGCCTGCAGGCCCACGTGGCTGTCGCCCATATCGCCATCGATCTCCGCCTTGGGCACCAGCGCCGCCACGCTGTCCACCACCACGATGTCGATCGCGCCGGAGCGCACCAGCGCCTCGCAGATGTCCAGCGCCTGCTCGCCGTTGTCCGGCTGAGAGACATACAGTTCGTCGATATCCACGCCCAGCTTGGAGGCATACACCGGATCCAGCGCGTGCTCAGCGTCGATAAACGCCGCAGTCCCGCCCGCCTTCTGGGCCTGGGCGACGCAGTGCAGCGCCACGGTGGTCTTACCGGAGGATTCCGGTCCATAGATTTCCACGATGCGGCCCTTGGGCAGTCCGCCCACGCCCAATGCGAAATCCAGCTGCAAGCTGCCGGTGGGAATGACCTCCACCTGCATGTTGCTGGCGGCATTGCCCAGCTTCATCACCGATCCCTTGCCAAAATCCTTCTCTATCTTGCCCAGCGCCACTTCCAACGCCTTCTTCCGATCGTCTCCGAACTTCTGGATCGCGGGCTTCTTCTCCGACTTCTTCTCCGCTGCCATCTGGGTATCCTCCAACGCTTTATTTGCGGTAAATCCCGCCACTGTGTACTTATAACGCCTTTCGAGCGTCCCGAAGCGTTGCTCGCTTCGATCACTTCATCATTATAGCACACAGCAGGTGGGATTGGAATCGAACATATGTTTAATTTTTTGCCGAACGAACGTTCTTGTTTCTCAGAGATTCTCCGCCGCGTATGCCAGAATCGCCTGAGCCTCGGTCTTCGCGGTCTCGTCGGTAATCACGCGGTCAAATCGCTGGTTGTCGTTCGTTATGCGCCCGGTAGCATCGTCCACCTCGGAATAAGTCGCGCTCATGCGCATGCCCACGGCGTCGTTGAACACGGTCACACTGGTGATGATCTTCATGCCGCCTCAATCCTCCCTTTCTGCAAATCTGTTATATGCTGCGACGCCAAAGCGCCGTAGTCGGTACCCGTAGGCGTATAGGGCGGCTCCGCGCCATCCAAACGCCGCTGGTCGAAGTCCCGCTGCTTCGCCTTTAATTCCCAGCCAAAGGCCAGACCCGGCGTCCCCGCCACGACGAAGCAGGCCGGGCGGCGCTCCGCGATATGGCATTCACCCGCCCCATAGCGCTGAAGAAACACCTGATACCGGCTCGTCGAGATGGTACCGGCAAACACCGCGTCCAGCCACACATAGCACTTGCCGTCCTCGCCGATCACGCCATCGCCCACATCGCCAAACAGTGGGCTCGGCGTCTCATAGCAGTACAGCAGCCGGTCGGAGTATTGCGAAGTGCTCACCCGGCGGCTCTTCGTGCCGGAGACGGAGAAATCGCCGATAACCGTGCCACCGCCATACATGGTCGTCGCCTTGCTCACGTACAGCCGCTCGGTGCACCGCGTATCGTAGCGCAGATAGACGCCCTGGATGCCATCGGCGTTATACGCTTGAAATGGCGTCGTCTGCGCGCCGCTGTCATCATAGCAGCGTAAATTGATGCCGCCGGCGCCCTGGAACAGCCTCGTCTTCAACGCGCCGTTCCAATAGAAATCCAGGCCCTGGGCAAATATCTGCACCTTGGAGGTACTCCCGGTATTCAGCGTCACGTTATAGATGACGCCGGCCTTGCCAATATAGGAGCCTTGACCGCCAACCTCCAGCGAACCGTATTGCAGCGCGCCGTCCTCAAGAATAAAATCGCCGATGACGCCCTTTCTGGTCACAAACTCGCTGTTGTCGCCATCCAGTATCCAATAGTTTTCTCCGCTTTCGTCGGCAATCGTGCCCGCTCTGATCAAGTCCGCGTCCAGCGTGCCCGCGTCGATATAGCTGCCGTTGATATACAGCTTGCCGTCCTTCAAATAAAGGCCCTGCGTCTCGCCATCGTTGGTCAGTCGATTGAACACCTCCTGCTGCGTCAGAGCGGCGTCCAGCGCCCGCGTCACCGCGTTCGCGCTCGCCTTCGCGGCATCTGCATAGCTCCGCGCGGCGGTCTTGGCGCTCTCCTCGGCGTTGTCCGCGTACGCCTGCGCGGCGGTCTTGGCGCTCTCCTCAGCCGCTGCAGCATATGCCTGGGCCGCGGCATTGGCCCGGTCCTCCGCGGCGGCTACGTCCGCTTCGTCCGCTTTCGTCGCCTCCAACGTCTGCACCTGCGCGTACAACTGCTTCAACCTGTCGGATGCGCCGATGTATGGGTATTCGTCCGCCAGCTCGCCCGGCTCCGGCGCGGAAATATCCCCGCGAAACGCCAGCCCCAGCATGGCATTTTCGCAATATAGCGCGCTCATCACGTCGTCTTTGCTGCGAACGCGGTCTCCCAGCTCCACGGCGGGGTCGTAGATCGCCGCGCGTAGCGCGTAGGGCTGATAGGTCGAGCCAATCAACCGGCCCGACAGCCACTCAAGCCCTCCGTCGGTGGCATAGGGCGACGCGATTTCCAGCACCAGTCCCCCGTCGGTTCCAATCAATCGCTCCTCGCCGATTCCGGTGACGCGCAAACCGGTAATGGTCTGCTCCGCTCCGGCGGACACGCCGCCCAGCACGGCCAACGCCTCCGCCTCGTCCTCTGTCGAGCCGAGCGTCAGCAATCTCAGCTTGTTTTGCTGTGTCACCACCCAATTGCCGCCTTGCGCGGAGGCAATGCCGCACAGCACCTCCCGCATCGTCATGCCTGCTTCCGGCAGCGACACCATAAAATCGTCGCCCTTCTGCAGCCGCGTGCGTGGGTCAAGCCCAACGCCCAGCGCCTCCGCGATCTCCGCCGCCACCTCCGCCATTGACCGGGGCCAGGCGCCCTCTCTCGAATAAGCAGCGTTGGCCTTCAGCATCGCGTCATAGCATTCAAGCGCCGTCAGCCCCGTCACCGCGTCCTTTTCACGATGACTCACAAAAAACGTCCCCGCCGGCAGCCATTCGCTCACCTTTTCGCCATCCGATAGCCGCATCCTGATGACCACCTTCGCGGCCCTGGGAATGCTGTCGTCCGTCAGAACGGAAAACTGGCAGCTCGCTGAAACGGCGTTGCCAACGCTCAACCCGTCCTGCGTCAGCGCGCGGTTGATCGCCGGCGCGGAGATCGCGACGTACTCCGTACCGTCAATCACGGCCACAGTCTCAAGTCGCGCCGTCCCGGCCGCCGCCAACGCGCGCCAGGTCGCGCTCGTCGCCTGCATCGTCCTTCCCCCCCTTTTCGCCCCGCGCCTCGATCTCGCTTGCTCGCGGGCTTCAGGCGCGTCTTGGGCTTTGCCCTGCGCTTGCGCCATCAGTTGACGCTTCGCGTCAGCGTTCAGTCATGCTAAAGCTCATCCCGTCGTACACCGGCGCGCCGGTCTCCCTGTCGTAGCGCTGCGCGCCGAAGGGTACCGAGGATGTGTAAAACGTCCGCCTGCTTCGCTGTCCCGTGGTCGGGTCCAGCACTGTCGCGTCGTAATAGGTCCCGGAGATATCGGTCAGGAGCTGCCGGTGCACCGCCTCCGTCAGGCGCAGCAGCTTCACCTCCCACTTTTGTTTGACGGCGATGCGGGTGCGATACATCAATCCCGTCTGCACGTCGCGCCCGCTGCCGTCCGCGTCCAGGTCGTTTCTGGAAGGGCTCAGTTCCTCCACATAGGCCGCGTAATCGTGGCCGTTGATGATCAACACGGGCTTTGCCATTGCCTATACCCCCTTCAGCGGCGACGCGGAAAACATCTGCGTCCGTCGGTTGATCTCGTCTATAACGCGCTGCGCGGAGAGACCGCCCTCGGCCCTATCGCCCTGCAAGCCGTTCACCGCCGCCACGATGGCCGACGTCTGCGCGCCAATCACACTGATGATCGTCTGTATCAAATCCGCGTTGTTCGCGTCCAGCGTGCTCTGCAGCCCATCTCTGATTCGCGACTGCTGCAGCGCGATCTCATAGGGCACCACCGAACCGGCGGCCACCGCCGGCGGCGCAAAGGCCACCGTATTTGCAATCGCGGACAACCGCCTTGACAGCGCCGCGTCCGTTCCCATCGGATGAAGCGCCGCGATGCCGCCGATCAGCGCGTTGGTATACGTCGCCATACGCGCGGCCACAAACCGGCCCAGCGCGTTGACGGCCTGCGCCATGCCGGCCACCACCGCCCCATAAATCGCCTGGGCTATCTGGGATTTGTTCAAAATCTCCGTCCTGCCGTTCACATGGCCCACGATCTCCGGTCCGGCTTCGCCCGCCACGAACATCGTGCCGTGCGCCCGTCCCGTGCCGCTTGCGTACTTTTGCACTCCGCTCCACCAGCTGGCGCGCCCGCTGTTCATAATCGTGCCGCCGGAGGCAAAGCGCCTGACGCCGCCCCCCGCCGTAATGACGCCGCCGGTCGCCAGCCCCAGCACCTGCGCAACCTGTGCCGAGATCTTGTTCACCTTGTCGGCGACCAACGTAACCTTCGCCGTTATTGAAGTCCCCACAAAATCAGCCAGAGAACTCCAGTTTGATTTTTTCAGAGAGGTCCATACGGAGAGGGAATCGCCCACGAAGCCTGAAATGCTTGTCCATCCCCACTTCACAAGCTCCGTCCACACCGACACCTCGTCGCCCACAAAACCGGCGATGCTGTCCCAACCGTTGCGCCGCAGCTGCGTCCACACCGATACCGCGTCGCCCACAAAATCAGCGATGCTGCTCCAGCCATTTTTCTGCAAATCCGTCTTGACGGACACAGCGTCGCCCACAAAGTCAGAAATGCTGCTCCAGCCCCAGCGCCGCAATATCGCCTTAACCTCGGAAAACTCGCCAACAAAGTCGGTGATGGTCGTCCAGCCGTACTTCTGCAACCCCGTCTTGACATTGACGAGATCGCCCACAAACTCGCCGATGCTGCTCCAGCCCTGCTTCAACAGGCCCGTTTTAACGGACACGGTGTCTCCCACAAAGCCAGCCAGGCTGCTCCACCCGTTCTTCGCCAGATCCACCATCGCCGTCACTCTGTCGCCCACAAAGGCGGCGATACTGCTCCAGCCCTGCCTCTCCAGCGAGGTCAGCACGCGAACCACCGTGCCCACATAGTCTGAAATCGTCGTCCAATTGGCCTTGCCCAGGCTTGTGGATACCTTCACCGCCGTCCCCACAAACGCGTCGATGCTCGTCCAGCCGCGCTTTACCAGCCGCACGCTCACATTCGCCTGCGTCCGATCCGTCTGCCCGCCGCCCAGGCGCAGACCATCCAGCGATCCGCCGCCAAGGTTCAGCAGCTGCCCGATGCCGCCCAGCTTCATCATCGCCGTCGAAAGCAGCGTCCATAGCCGCCCGGCAATGCCGTCCCAGTCCACCTCGTCCAGCGCTTTGGCGATGCCCGCGCCGAAGCCGTCCGCGTCGAAGTCCTGCACAAAGCGAATGCCAAAATCCAAAACGCCCTTGATCGTTCGATCAAGCCATTGCCCCAGCGCCTCCCAGTCCACCTTGTGAACCAGACCGTTCACCGCCTTCGACAGTGCCGCGCCGGCTTCGCTCCATTCAAAGGCGCTCACCGCAACGCGCAGCGCTCCCAGCGCGTCGCTCAGCCGCTTGCCCAAAAACGCGCCAACCCCGCTCCAATCGACGTCCGCGACAAATCGATTCAGTCCCCGCGTCAGCGTCAACGCCAAATCCGCCCAGTCGATATCGTCCAGCACGTCCGCAGTGGTCCGCAAAAAGCCGCCAAGGCCCTCCGCCAGCCTTCCTCCAAAGCGCTGCCAGTCGAAGCTGCCCAAGGCGTTCGCCGCTACTACCAGCTTTGCGGTCAACAGACGGCTCAGCGTCTCGCCCAGCATGTCAAAGTCGATCTCCCCGATCGCGCCGCTCAGTCCGTCGGCGATGGCCGCGCCCACGCCCGCGAAGTCGATGCCCGAAAGCAGCCGGTTCGCCGTGCGAATCAGCGTGTCGATGCCGTCGCCCAACGCGCCGCCGACCTCCGCCCAGCGCACCCCGCCCAGCAGGCCGTTGAACGCCGCGCAGAAGCCGTCGACCGCCTTTTTCACGCTTTCGCCCAGGTTCTCCCAGCGGATCAGCTCCCGCGCCCTCTCGATGGCGCCGTTCAGCCCATCCGCGATCGCGCGCCCAACGCCGTCGTAATCACCCGCCGCAAACAGCCGCTTCAACCGCTGCGCAAAATCCAGGATTCCCGCGTCTACCGGAATCATCGTAAGCTTTCCCGCCAGCTCCTCCAAGCCGACAGCGCCGCCATTTGCCCCAGAGTCTCCGCCGGCATCCCGCAAAATGTCCAGCTCGTCAAAGCTCGCCAGCTGTCTCCTGAGCGCCCTGGCCGCGCGCGCTGTTCCCTGAAGGCTCCCGGCGTATGCCTTCTGAGCGCTCGTCGCTCGTAAAAAGGCGTTCTGACCCGTCATCGCGGCCATAAACGCGCCCACGCCCCTGACCGCCGTCGACAGTAAATTGGTCAGCGTCGTCAAAGTCGGCGCCGCCGCCGTCAAAATCGGCACAAAGGCATCTCTCGCGCTCCGCTTCAGCTCGCCCAGCGAGGCGCTCAACCCGTTCATCCGCGTGCGTGCGCTCTCCCAGGCCTTCGCCGTATCGCCAAACGCCGCCAGCTGCTCGTCTCGCAGCGTCTCAACCGCGCGCACAGTCTTTCCGACGGCGCTGATATACCCGGCCGAGGTCGCGCGCATCTGCCCACCGAGGCGCTTTGTCGCGCCGTTCAGCGAACGCGCCGCCTCGGCCATCCGCTTGGCATCCGCCATAAAATCGCCGTCGCCCAACAGCGCGTCAATAACGATCGCGCCGCCCGAATTTCTCGCCACGAAACCGCCTCCTTTCATCCGTCATTCGTCCTGTCTCAAAGCGACCGCACGCCGCCCAACAGCTCCGTCAGCCGGGCTTTCTCCGCCTGTTCCAGTTCGGTCAACCGCGGCTTCAGCTGGCAAATTCCGGCATTGCGATGCCAAAAGTCCCTTTCCCACTTCTCCAGCTTTTCGCCTCTGGCCCTCTTTTGCCGGAGAGCCAGCACTGTAGCATACACCGAATCCCGAATCTCCATAAACATTCCCAGGAACGTCCACCAGTGCAGAAATGCCGCGCCGCGCACCTCGTAGCCCGCCACGCGGTTCACCGCCGGAAACAGCAGCGGCGCGTCCCTCTCCCAATCCACTGTGCGCGGGCCCGCGCCCGATCCGCCCGCGCCGTGGTCAATAAAGGCCGCCGCGGCTTGAAAAGCTTCCGGATAATCCGCCTCAGGCATGTCCTCAAAATTCGCGTAAAGGTTATGTAAGCATACATACGCCTTCTCCGCGTCCGTCAAATCCGGGTCGTCAAAGGCCGCCAGGATCTTCAGTATCTCCCGATAGTCGGCGCGAATCGCCCAATCGCGGCCGCTCACCTCCAGCGCCTGCGGCAGCTCGTAGCTCAATGCTCTCGCCTCCAGCATCGGGCGCTTTATGCGTCCTTCAGATATTTGGCCGCGCGGCTGGAGAACTTCGCCGTCTCGGCGTCAAATTGCTCGGAGATATACTGCCCCACGGCCTTCAGCACCGATTCGCAATAGAAAGCGCCCCCCACCGGGCTAAAGGGGTGCATACCGCCGAAAAAAGCGCCCGCGGCATCGCCGCCAAACAGCCCGTTCACAGCCTCGCGCAGTCGCTTCTCAGCCTCGCGCAGCGCCTCTGCCTGAGCGGCATCGTCCGCGTCGCCGCTGAACCGTTCAAGGGGCCTTGTGATCTCGTCAAAACCATCCACCATGTGGTTGTAGCGCTCGATGATGCCGATATCCGTCGGGTGGAAATAAAACACGCCGATCTCCTCGCCGTGAATGTTGTGTATCGGAACGCGACGGCTGCCATCGTCCACAGTAATCGCCGGTATTGCGGCGCTCTTCTTGATCTTCTCAGTCATAGCTGCCTCCCTTCTTCATCATGGCGGGGGAGCAAGCTCCCCCGCCGCAAAGCGTCGTCAGTCCGCCACGAAGCTGGCCGGCGTATTGCCGCTGGCCGGGGTGAACTCGCCCTTCACCTTGTCGCCCACATAGCTGATGGTAAACGGAATCTGATAGCCGCTGGTGTCTCCGCCATAGCTCGTCGGCACCACGTAGCAGGGCTGGCGATAGGCCACAAAGGTGCCGCCCTCCGCGCTGCCATTCTCCCACAGATGCACCTCCAGCGCGAAGGTCTTGCAGCCATCGTCAGTGGCCTGAGTATCAATGATGCCCTGTAGCTTCTCAAACAGCGGATCGCCCACGCGAGCGAAGAAGGGCTCCGCGTCCGCGCTGATCTCGTAGCCGTTATGGACAAAGGTGCTGTTGCCCAGGATGTTCTTCTTCTGTTCGGTATCGGGGTTCAGCGCCACGCTGAACTCCTCCAGGTCCTCGCCGATCCTGTACCAGCTGGGCGTCGCGCCGCCGAAGCTGCTGTCCAGGAAGTGCGCCATGTACTTTCTCGCGATCTTGCCGGTAATGTTTTCAGACATATAAATCCCTCCCGTTGATGATGTTCAACTCTCTACCCGCCTTTCGGCGTTCATATCTCGAATTCCACGCGAATCCGAATCCGATACCGCGCGGCGTCGCCGCCTGCGTTCTCCGGCGCGGCGCTCAGCACAGGCAGTATCGCCACCACGCGCCCACCTTCCCATTCCGGAAATCGACCCGCGTCGTTTTGCGCCTGCATCCAGCGCGCCACCGCTTGGAAAAACGCCAGGTTATCCAGGTTCTGATTCGCGTCCGCCCCATAGGGAGCGCGAGCATCCAACCAGTATTCCTGCCTCTGTCTGGTCTGAAGCAAGGCTCTGCCCAGGATGTTCTCCCTGTATTTCAGCTCTGAGGGCACGCTGCTCAGCGCATAGCTTCCTGGCGCATCCCCCAGGTAATCCACGCCGAAGGCATTTCCCCTGGCGATCTCCGGGCATTCCCGCAGCCAATTTCGCAGCGCTCCGGCATTATTGCTTCGCGGCATAATTTCCTCCCTCTGCTCGCCTACGTTCCAACGAGCCGCCAATGCGCGCCGTGCGGCGCGCGCCGGTTGTCGGTCACACCCAGCACGGTAAAGCAATCCGCGCAGGCCGCCTTCAGCTTGGAGGGCGTCCAGCCTTCACCCTTGACCGCGCCGCGCGCCACAATATCGCCGCGCTGCAACGTAAAGCCGTTCTCCGCCCCTCCCTGTCGCCAGGTGATGGGATCGGCGTAGTGTTTGCCGCCGAAATCCGCGTCCACGGGGATTCTCACGACGTATTCATCCGCCGCCATTAGCCCGCCCTTCGGATCCAGCTCCGCCCGCTGCCCGCGACGCCACGCGCATCCCACGATAACCGTCGGCATATATATCTGTCCGCCCGTATCGCCGTTCTGACGCGCATTGAACAGCGTAATGGTCTCGCCGCACAGCTTCATCTCTCGCCCCGCCTCCTCGGCCCCGCCGGGCAGCAGACATACCGGCCTTTGTACATCGCGTCGCGAAGGAGCGCCTCGGCCGGCGTCCGTTCTTCCCTGCCGTTCATAGACATTTCACCCCCGCGTAGGTCAGCGGCACGCCGGCGTCGTCCGTCACGCCCGCAAGCAGCGCTTCAATTTCGCGCTTCAGCGCCTTATCCACTGCCTCCGAGCGCTCTTGCGCGCTCTGATAGCTCTCCGAATAGCCGTCCGCGGTAAAGGCCGCCAGCGGCGGTGCCGCCGCCAAAGCGTTCACGCCGTAGGCGAAAACCGCTTCAATGGCGGACATCATGGCGGTCTTCACCGCCTCAGGCGTCTCAGCCATTCCTCGCACGCGGCAGTAGGTGAGCGAGTCAATGCGTTTGCGCGCCCGCAGCTCGCAGGCGCCGAAATCCGTCTCTCCCAACGTGCCGCCACGAGAGAGGTACTCTTCATAGGTCAGATATCGCGCCATGCTTCAAGCCCTCCGAATCAGTCGACCGTAGCGGCGTTCACGATGATGCCGCCCGCGCGGTTGTTCAGCTTGAACGCGCCGTAGTAGTAGCGCTCGTAGTACAGGTACTTGCCCTTGCTCTGGGCCGTTGGCTCAGACATCATCGCCACTTCATATTTCACCGGCGCGGCCACCGCCTCCGGGTCCACCAGGATCATATTGATCTGCGCGGCGTCGGCGGCGGGCGTCCAGCCCTCGGCAAAATCGTAGGCCGACTTCATCAGATCTTCAGGCACCTCTCGAATGTTCACGCCGTCCAGACGCGCCACATTGCGGTCTACGCTGCGCTCGGCGCTGCCCGCGTCCACAAAGCGGGTGATGCCCGCCGCCTCCTTCAGCAGCCGATAGGTCGCCGGGGTCATGTAGGCCCACACGCGGTCGCGATTCGCGCGGGCGTTCGCCAGCGCCTCCAGGTAGCCGTCCCACCGGGTCAGAATGTTATCCGTGGTCAGCGCGGTGGTATCCGGGACTACAAAGCTGTACAGCTTCGACGCCAGGTAGGCGTCCATCTCCGGCACCTTCTGCTGCTCGGTAAAGGCCTTGGTCACATTCGCGATGGTCGCCACCATATCCGTCTCGTCCATGTCCATCGGGTCCACCAGCGTATCCCATTCCCGGTCCATCTCAAGGTTCACGGCCTGCACGCTGTTGTTCCAGTTGCGGTTGAACGTGCCGGTCACCTGATCGCGGTTGGTCGCCCGCGCGCCGGAGGTGGTCAGGCTGGGAATGTACATGGTGCTTCCCATGCCGGGCTTATACAGGTTGGCGCTGTTCGCTCCCCAAATCTCCCCGAAGTAGGAGAGATACGGATAGGCGTCCGCCATTGCGCGGCTGTAGTCCGCCGCATAGTTCACGTTCTGCTTGGTGAATGCCATACAATCATCCTCTCTTCACTCTATTTCCATGCGGCGCGCGCCGCTTATGGATTCATCGCTGCCGGGGCGCAAAGCCCCATGCCTGGCTGAACTGGTCTGCCGCGCCGAGCGCGCCCCTGGGCATGCTGCCATGCGTAGGCCCGCCAAATCGCGGCATCCGCGCGGGGCGCGCTTCCGAAATGAAGTACTCCTCGTATCTCTCCCGAATCGCCGACAGCTGCTCGGCCACCGGTCGCGCCCGGCTTCCGCGATCCAGCAGCGCGTACACCTGCTCGCGAAACTTCGGCTTCACGTCCTCAAAGTCCTCGCCGCCGATGGCCCGCAGCATATCGCGCTCCGCCAGCAGCGCCTCGTAATCCCCGGCTTCCGCGCCCTTCGTTGCCTCCGCCAGCGCCGCGTCAATCTGCCGCTGCACCTCTTCCCTCGGCACGAACCCAGCCAGCGCCGCGTCGTGCGCCGCCAGCACGGTCTCCGCCTGATCCTCAGACAATCCGCATCCGATCAGGAAATCCCTGTCAAACTCCGCCATGTTTTCCTCCTTTTCCGCCGCGGATGCTCATACGCTCTCCGCCTTCAGTCGCCGCAGCTCTTCCTCAGCCTCGCCGGGCGTCAGCCCCTGACCATACTTCACGTCCGTCAAAAAGCGATACCGGCTCAAGAGTCCCGCTTCCACCAGCTTCAATCCCTCGGCGATGTTGGTCTGCCGGTCCTGTGTCACGCCGTCGTCGAACACCGCCTTCACCTGATAGCCGTTCGCCGCCAGGCTCTCCACTGAACGCCCCTCCCAGCTCAGACCATACAGTATCGCCACATCGATGATGTTGCGCGTCAAATGCTCCAAAGCGGGCCTCAGCTGGTTTTGAATGGTATGAATGGTCTTGTATGTCTTGCTGTTCTCGCTCACCACCTCGGTAGCGGTCTTGAGCCCGCTGTGGCCGTCGAAGCTGAAGGTATTGGCCGAAAAGCCCAGCTGCAGGCACAATACCGACAAAAAGGCGTTCAGCGCCGCCACGTGCTCCTCCACGCGCAGCTCCACGCTGTTGTCCTGAATGCGCAGCTCTCCCGCGTCGTCCGTCGCCAGTGCCTCGTATACCCGGTCGCCAGGATCGAAATAGCGCCGCATCTCGCCGGTAGAGGGATCTGCCACCGTACGCACGCAGCGGGCAGGCACGATGATGCGCTTCTTGCCCAGCTCAAATTCCTGCACAAAGCTGTCATAGCAAATGTCCAGTGCGCGCAGCGTTTCCAGCGCGTTGCCGTAAATACTGATGCCAAGCGGGCTATCGTCGTCCAAATTGTTGGCGATGGGCGTATGCCAATAAGTGAACAGGCTGTCCTTCACCCGCGCCTCTGCGTGCTCGTCAAGCTCCGGATACACCGCCTCCAGCGGATAGCGAACTCCAAGTATATCCTGGTCCTGTCCCGGCGCGCCGTGCCGCGGCTCCGAACGGTACACCTCGTTGTCCACACGATAGGTCTCGCCGTCTCGCCGGTGCCATTCCAGCCGGGTATAATAGTGCCCATCCTTTGCCTCGCGAGAGATGAACACGGCCTCCTTCACCTGCGCGTTGTCCCAGGCAACGGGCACAAACTGATCCGCTGCACAATACCCCAGCCGAATCCTTCCGCTTTGCGGACCTTCGTCCTCAGCCCAAACCTTTATCGCCGCGCCGCCCAGCGCCAGTCCCTGCTCGATCAGCTGCTGCATCTTCTCGTTAAAGGCGTTTTCCCGCAGCACGTGATGCACAAAGGTGTTCAGCGGATCCCGATCGCCCTCCGCGCCGCCATTCACGCTCACGCGAACGTCACACTGCTCGCTCCACACCAGGCCCGCCAGCTCCGCCGATACCGCCTTCGCCGCGTTCAGCCGGTAGAGCTGACGCATGGCCTTCGGGTTGGCGATGGTCGGCGCGGGCACCAGATGCCAGGGCGCGTAGCTGCCCCGGTACAGCGCCTTCCACACAAAGATGCCATTCTCGTAAAACTGCCGGTACGCGGGCACACCCCCGACCTCGAAGATGTCCCTGAACGCGCGGCTCAGGCCCGCATCCGCGCCCGCCTTTGCCATCAGCCTCCTCCCCCTTTTTAAAACCATGTCCATAAAACCCATGCGATCATCCTTTCACAGAAGATACGCGATTTCCCGCTCCAGCGCGTACTCCATCGCGTCCAGGCTGTCGATGTTCGTCGTGCCGTCGTCCAGTCGCACGTCCTGGGTCGGCTTTCCCCGATCCCATACCGCGTTCAGCAGCGCGTCGATGGTATCTCGACAGTCGCGATGCACAAAAAACCGCCCCTCGCCCATCAACAGACAGGTCGCCCGAATACGGTCGTTGATGGGCTTTTTCAGCGCCGAGCCGATGTTCACCGGCAGGCGCGCGGCCGCCGCCGCGGCCCGCAGCCCATTTATCAACGTCTGTTCGGCGCTGTCGCACCAGACATCCGTCACCAGCCATCGCGCCTGGCATCGCTGCACAAACTCTACAAAGTCTGCCGCCAGCGCGTTTGGCGTCAGCGCCTCTCCCTGCCGGTATTCGTCCAGCACCACTACCGCGCCACGGCTTGAGTTCCCGACGATCCCGTGGCTTTCCGCAAATGCGGACACCGTCGCCGGACGGCTCGGCGAATTGATCGCGGCGCCGCCCGCGGTAAACCCCAGGCAGCAGAAGGCATGCGCGCTGGTGCCGCCGCCAAAGTCCACGCCGATCGCCGCGCTGCGAACCCTTCCGGGCAGCGCCTGCCCCTCCGCCGTGCCGTCCACGATGAATCGCTCCGGGTTATCCGCGAACTGCCTATAGATCAACCCTTCCGCCGCGGCGCGCTCACCCAGGATATCCCTCCGGTACCACACCGAATTCACGTCGTAGCGGCTCTCGATCTCCCGCAGCCTCTCAGGCGTAATCGTGGCGTTGTCCCGGATCGTGAAATGCTCGTACAGATAGCCGCCCGCCAGCCTGTCCTTCCTATATTTGTCGATGTAATCCCGATAGATGGGCGCTCCCGGCCCGCAAGGATTCAAATCCCAAAGCGTCAACGGCTGCCGCGCGGCAATCTGCCTGCCCGACGCCACCTTCACAAAGCTCGTGCGGCTGTCAGCGCAATCGTAATGCTCGTTGATCTCCGTGGCGATCCACAGCCCATAGCTGTTGCCCAGAATGCGCCTATAGCTGTCCGCGCGTCCGCCGCCCGCGAAAATCACGATCTTTTCTCCCGTATGCGTGCGGATAAACAGCGCCTCGTTGTCCCGGTACTTGCCCCATCGGCAGCGGCCCCGGAACAGGTTTTCCAATCCAAAGCCGTTGCACACGCCGATGTTCAGCTTGGCGTTAGCGATCGTCGCGCCGCTCGCCAGATGAAATCGATCCGGCGTCCGCTCCAGATAGGCTGCCGCGATGATGCAATGATCGATGGTCTTGCCACTGCGAATCGCACCCTCGGCCACGCACATTCGGTGCTTCAGCGCCTCCTTGATGTAGCGCTTGTGCTTGTCGGAAAACGCGCCCCATGGAATCGTCGCCGTTTTGCCCATAGAGTCTCACTTTCCTTTCCCTTCGCCCGGCCTCCGCTTCGGATTCCTCTTCAGCCTTCCCCAATTGGGATAATGCGCCTCTATTTCAGCAGTTCCTCCAACGGCGTCAAATCCTCCGTATCTCCGCCGCCGTCTCCCGGCATATCCTCCGCCAGATCCCGGTAGGCCGCCGTCAGATCCCGCAGCTTAAACAGCGTCGTCGCGCCGTCGTCCTGCGCCTTCATCTCCGTCACCGCGCCATCCGGAATCGCGTCCGCCACCTTCTCCAGCCGCATCAGCAGCTTCTTGCGCAGCCGCGCGGCAATTCGGGCGTTCCCCGTCAGCCCGACGCGCTTGTCAGTTCCGCCTATTCTAATCCGCCCCCTCTCGCCGCTTCATGCTTGATCTATACGCCGCCAAAACCTGCTTTCTCTGTCCTGTTTACTCCGGTACGCGCACCGCTTTCAACGCTCGCGCATGCAGCCGCCACACCCAGTCTTGGGAAAAGTACATGCGCTCCGCGATCCGCTGCCAACTCCATCCATTCAAATACCTGTATTTCAGCACATCGCGGTACTGCGCGTCCCCCACGGCGTCGATCACGCCCTCGATTTCCCGCACCAGCGCCGCGTAAGCGCCAATTCGCTCATCCAGTTCCTTTTCCAATTCAAGCATCCGCGCGCGCCCGTTCTCGCCGCAGCTGCCCGCCAGCTCATGATACCGACGCTGCCGGTCCAACAGCGCGCCGATACGCCGGTCCTGTCGCTTGGCCTGGCTCAAATACTCCTTCGCCGTCATGCCTTCGCCCGCCTTTCCCACTTCTCACGCGTTCCCCGCGGCAGGAGACGCGCATTATTCTCAATTTGTAGTCATAATGTCCAATAGTCTGAACATCATGAGTATATGTCAGTCATTTGCGCTTTTCATGCCTGTCCTTGACAATTTGTTCAGATTGCTGTACAATATGTCCTGAAATCCTCATACAGGAGGTCGCTTCATGCTCATTCCCAATCTGGCCGTGCTGCTCGCGGAGCGACGGCTGACCATCTCCAAAGTCTCCGAGGACACCCGCGTCTCCCGCACCACGCTCACCGCCCTCGCCAGCGGCGGCGCCAAGGGCATTCAGTTCGACACGCTGAACACGCTGTGCCAATATCTGAAGATCTCGCCTGGAGATCTTTTCATCTATCGCCCCTTCGACCTCAGCCTCGCCGCCGCGGGCCAGCCGGGACGCTCCTCGGTTGAGTTCACCATCCGTAGAGCCGGCAAGCGCGAGGAGCGTTGTTGTCTCATCTGCGACGCGCAATATATCTACGCCGCCGACGCTCCCCGGCCCACACTGGAGGCTCTGCGCATCCGCCTGACCCTGCCGGAGGAGGGCGACCCCGCCCAGGCCGAGCGCAACCGCGCCCTCGTCAAGCTTCTGAGGGCGCTTCCCGCCTCGATACTTTCCGACCTGGAGCTGGAGATTCTGCGCGCCTTCGATCAAAACATCGATTCAACCCTCGCGCCAGACGACTACAGTCCCGAACTGGAATGGCCCTGGTAGCTTAAAAAGCAAACGAAGTCGTCCGCCGCTTGCGCCGGGTATTGACAATTTCGCCCACACGATGTTACAATTAACATGAAGGTAATGTTTGCGGGGGCGGATGCGTCAAACCTGCCGTCCCCCTGAAACGCGCGACCGTTCAGATGCCGGTACTCGATAATGCGGGAGCTGCCCGCACGAACCCATCCAATGGAGGTTAAAACATGTCATTGCCCGGAAAGCTGTGTGTAGGCATATTGGAAGAAGACAACCCCCAAAAAGCCTATTTTCGCTTCAAACCGCTGCTGGTAGAAGTGGATGAGCGCTACGTTCCCTATACCGAAGCCCAAATCTACCCGGAGGACGGCTGCATCCGCATCGTACCGGACAAAAACGAATCCTACCATTTTAAATCCCGCATGCGCGGCATGGGCTTGTTTTGCGTGGTAGACCTGCGCGCGCATCCCGACGACAACGACACGATACGCCCCAACAAGACCTATCGCGAGGGCTCCCCGGAGCAGAACGCCTTCATCATCTATTCCGATGTGATCCGCGAGCCCGCTCCGGAGACGATTTTTGAAATCCTTCCCGAAGTCGCGGCGGACGCCCCGCGCCCCCAGCCGCGCACGGCCGCCGTACTGCTTCAGGGCGAATCGCTGAATCACGAACGCTTCGAGTGGATCGCCGATCCCGATGCCGAGGGCAGCGCGAAGCTGCTGCCTACCGGCAAGCGCTGCGCGCCGGATTCCATTCAGATCTTCGATCTCAAGGGCTTTCGGGGCGAACCGCTGTCCTTCGCCATCGCCGCGCCCAAAACTCAGGCGCAAATTTTCAGCGGCAAATCCCAGTCTATCGAAGAGCCCGCTTCAGAAGACAAGCCGTCAGATCCCGCGCCGGCCGCCGTGGATTGTCCCATTGCCATCGAAAAAACAGCGGTCGCCACATCCGCCGGCGACGCGTCGCCCGCCCCCACGGATAAGCCCGTGCACCGGGAAGGGGACGCCGGGCGCGAGCCTCTCGCGCAGACTGCCGAAAAGCCCTGGATTCATCACGACAGCAGCATGCTTCCCAAGCCGATAGACCCCCGTCTTTCCCCTTCCCAGCGCAGTTTGGCCGCTCAAAGCGGCATGAATCCCCGCCGCGGCCGCAGCCTGCAGGAGCTGATCGAAGAAAAGTGGCAGCATTCCCGCCTGAACCAGCTGGGCCAGCCGGTCGCGCCCATTCATACGGGCGCGCCATTGGCGAGTCCTGTGGAACACGCCGTTGACGCCGTGCGCGACGCGTGGAATCAGCCCCAGCTCAGAAGGGATCTGCTGGAATCTCTCAGCGGCATCGAGGAATTCGGCGCGTCTTTGGAGGAATGCCGCGAGGCCGCCAAAAAGCTGGATATCGAGCGCCACCTGGAAGGGCTTGAGGCTCGCCGTTTGGCGTTGCTGGGCGAGCTGGATCATCTAACCCTGAGAAACGCCGAAACCCGTCAGGCTCTCAAGCAGGAGCTGCGCGATGATGTTGCCGGCGAGCTCGCCGATGCCGTCAAGCGCGCCAAAGACGCTCAGGCGCAGCAGGCCAGGTTTGAACAGCAGGCCGAAGAGGCCCGCGCCGCGGCCCAGGACGCCCGCAAGGCCGTGGACGCCCTCACCGGCGAAGCGCTGGAACAGCGCCTGCGCGAATTCGCGCTGAACCAGCACATGCTGGAGCGCATCCGCCTCATCAGGGGCGAAGCCGAATCCGTCCCCGCCCCGGCGCCTGAAATCCAGCCGTCGAGCCTGAATGCGCTGGCTCAACGGGTCGCGACCCGCTTCGAAGCCGCGGGTTATGGCGCCCTTGACCGCGAGGAGGCGCTGAACCTCTGCGCCTGCGCCGCGCTCAGTTCCGCTCTGATTCTCAGCGGCCCGGTGGGCAGCGGCAAAACCGAAACCGCCCGATTGCTCGCGGAGGCCCTTGGCTGGGCCGATATCGACCGCTGCGCCGTCTTTGCCCCTGGCAAATCCTCCCTTGAGGGAGACGTCCGCGTTTCCGCGCTGGACAAATACCCGGAAACACCCGCCCTGTTGCTGCTGGACGACGCCAATCTTTATCCTGTTCCCGACGCCCTGCGCGGTCTGGGCGCGCTGGATCGTCCTCAGTGGCGTCTCTGCCTGACGGTACAGGACGGCGGCTGTCCGCTCCCACCCTACGCGCTGGATCGCGGCTTCACGATCCGTCTCGCTTCGAAGTCGGACGCACCCTGGAGGCCGCGCGCGAAAAAGACCTTTGCGCCTCAGGCTCCGGCGTCCCTCTGTCTCGCCATCCCAGACAAGCCTTTGCCCGCCGCCATCGAAGCACGCATGGACGCCCTTCGCGAGGCGCTGAGCCGTCTCGGTACAGCGCTTTCCCACCGGGCACTAAGCGATTCCTGGCGCTATTGCGCGCTGATGCTGGATGCCCTGGGCGAGGATGCCGATCCGATGCGCATACTCGATCGCGCCGTGGCGCAGCGCCTGCTGCCGTCGCTGCTGGCCAGCGCCTCCCTCGACGCGCTCCGCCAGCTGCCCGCGCTGCTGGAGGGCTTGCCGGAGAGCCGCGCCCTGCTTCGCCAGCCCCTCCCCATCCAGCTCTGATTTCGGTTTTCCCCCTTCGGATCGCTTTGGGAAAAGCTTTCCCGCGGCCTCAGCAATATCCGAAGCGCCAATTGCGGGCTTTTTCGAAGTAAAATGCTTGCGTCAAAGTCCGTCCTCTCGATGCCGCTTGTAGAGGCGGCGGCGCGCTGCCCACCCCAAAAAACGTAACCTTCATGGCGGGACCCCGCGCGAATCACGCCCGAAAATCCAAAGCAAGAAGGCGCACCACGCACCATGTACTACGAAGGACCCTATCAAAAGAGACGCAAAAAGCGCCGGCGCGAACGTCGCCGGCGCGGTTTTGGCGCCTGGCTGGCGGGGCTTCTGCTCCGCCTTCTGGCGCTGCTGCTGGTTTTGGCGCTGCTTGGCGCGGGACTATTGTACATCCTGCCGGTCTCCCTCTTCGCCGTAGAGCCGGAGGGCGTCGAGCTGTCCCTCACCGACGGCCTGCCCGCCAGCCGCGCCAACATACTGCTGCTGGGTCTGGACATGGCCCGCGAAAACAGCCAGCGCAGCGATACCGTCGTCGTCGCATCCATCGGCTACAAGCAGCTGCGGCTCACCAGCGTCCTCCGCGACACCCTGGTGGATATTCCCGGCTATGGCCTCGGCAAACTCAACGCCGCCTACGCCCACGGCGGTCCGGCGTTGGTCATGCGCACCCTCAATCAAAACTTCGACCTCAACATCATGCACTATCTGGCGGTGGATTTCACATCCCTCGTCAACCTGGTGGACGCCATCGGCGGCGTGGAGCTAAACGTCACCGAAGCGGAGATGGGCCGCATCAACCAAAATATAGAGGTGGCCCGCGCCCATTTCGAGCCCCTGGGCTACGATGCCAGCCCCCTCGCCCAGTGCGGCGAGCACACCCATCTCAACGGCGTACAGGCCCTCTACTACGCCCGCATCCGCAAACTGGACAGCGATTTCATGCGCACCTCCCGCCAGCGCGCGCTGCTGGAGGCCATGCTGAATAAAATCCGGTCCAACCTCTGGAACCCGGCACTGCTCGCCCGCCTGGGCAGGGCGCTGACGCGCTCCGTCGACACCAACATGTCCGCCGTCCAGCTGCTGTCCCTGGGGATAAAGGCCCTTGCCGCCGGCGCGCCCGGTCAAACCCGCCTGCCGGTGGAGGGCAGCTACACCGACGACGGCGCCAATCTACGCGTCGACGACCGCCAGAAGAACATCGACGCCTTCCGCATGTTCGTCTACGACGAATAAATATCCCGCCGGCCCGTAGCCGCGACGAAGTCCTGTCAAATGAAATCGCTTCCCGCCTTCCCTCGTAGGGGCGGCGTTGCGCCGCCCGCCCTGTCTTCCCCTTCAGGATAGAATCGCGACAAATCCATGTCAAATGAAACCGCTTCTCAGCCTTCCCTCGTAGGGGCGGCGTTGCGCCGCCCGCCCTGCCTTCCCCTTCAAGATAGAATCGCGACAAATCCATGCCATATGAAACCGCTTCTCAGCCTCCCCCCGTAGGGGCGGCGTTGCGCCGCCCGCCCTGTCTTCCCCTTCAGGATAGAATCGCGACAAATCC
>JAFVBK010000050.1 GCA_017480045.1 Clostridia bacterium | reverse complement strand
GAGGCCGTGCGCCAGAGCCTGGAGAAGCTCTCCAACGACGAGGTGCGCGTGCGCTGCATCCACGGCGCGGTGGGCGCGATCAACGAATCCGACACGCTGCTGGCCTCCACGGCCAACGCCATCATCGTCGGCTTCAACGTGCGCCCGGACAACAACGCCCGCGACATGGCGGAACGCGAGAAGATCGACATCCGGCTGTATCGCGTCATCTATCAGGCCATCGAGGATGTGGAGGCCGCCATGAAGGGCATGCTGGCTCCGAAGTTCCGCGAGGTGCTGCTGGGTCACGCTCAGGTGCGCCAGCCCTTCAAGGTGTCCGGCGTCGGCACCATCGCCGGCTCCTACGTCACGGACGGCAAGATCGCGCGCAACGCCCAGATTCGCCTGCTGCGCGACAATATCGTCATCCACGAGGGCAAGATCGATTCTCTGAAGCGCTTTAAGGACGACGCCAAGGAGGTCAACACCGGCTATGAATGCGGTATTGGCATCGAGAATTACAATGACATCAAGGAAAACGACGTCATTGAGTGCTTCATCATGGAGGAAATCGAACGGTAGGCCGAACTGAATAGCAACAAGCGGCGGGCGTTCACGCGATGGACGCCCGCTGTCAAGTGGTTGAGTGAGAGTGGAGTGTGGAGTGTGCAGTTCAGGAGGAAATCCTGCGGATTTCTTTACACTAAGCCAATCTACAAGTGAACATATGCGGAGAGGAAAAGATGCCCGCAAATGCTTGCGATTTAGATTAAAACTAGTATGATTTGCAACATCCGGCGTTTATGCTCCAATATCGTCTTATTTGCGGTACGGTTCGCATAACGAAGGCAATCTATAACTCCACACTCCACTCTCCACACTCATAAAAGCGTGACTTATCAGATGGAGGACAAATAATATGGCTTCATTCGACCGGATCGACCGCATCTCTCAGGAGGTGCACAAGGCGATCGACGGCATCATTCGCGATGAGCTGAACGACCCGCGCATCGGCGGCACCTGGTCCATCGTGCGCTGCGAGGTTACCCGCGATCTGCGCTACTGTAAGGTGCGGGTGAGCATCCTGGAGGCCGATCGTCGCAAGGACATGATGAAGGCGCTGCAAAAGGCTGCCGGCTTTGTGCGCCGGGAGCTGGGCCGCCGGGTGGATTTGCGGTATGTGCCGGAGATCATCTTTGAGCTGGACACCAACATCGAGTATGCAGCCCACATCAACCAGCTGCTGAAGGAGACGCGCAAGCATGGCGAGCCGAGTGACGATTGACAAGCTGGCCGATTGGCTGCGCGACAGGGACGACGTGCTGCTGCTGGGCCATGAATCGCCCGACGGCGACGCGGCGGGCTCCTGCCTGGGGATCTGGCACGCGCTTCGTGCGATGGGCAAGCGGGCGGTGGTGTGTCTGCCGGGGGGGATTCCCATGCTCTACGCGGGGCTTCCCGGCGCGGCGGAGGTGTGCGATACGGACGCGAAGCTGCCCTTTGCGCCCAAGGCGGCGCTGGCGGTGGATGTTTCGGAGTTCGCCCGGCTGGGCGAGGCGGGGCAGCGGCTGTTTGAGGCCTGCCCGGACCGCGCCGCGCTGGATCACCACCACACCAACCCCGGCTTTGGCCAGCTGTACTTTCTGGACGGCGACGCCGCGGCGGCGGGAGAGCTGGCGGTGGACCTGATCGACGGCCTGGGCGTGGCGCTGAGCCAGGACATGGCGACCTGCCTGTTTGTGGCGATTTCCACCGACTGCGGTCAGTTTAACTACTCCAACACCCGCGCCCAGACCTTCCGGGCGGCGGCGCGCTGCGCCGACACGGGCATCGACATCGCGGGCATCACGGAGCGACTGTACCGCACGCGCACCGTGGGCCGCACGAAGCTGCTGGGCCTGGCGCTCGCCGGGCTGGAGCTTTCGCCCGACGGACAGCTGGCCTGGGCGCGGCTGACGGAGGATATGCTGTTCAAGGCCGGGGCCATCCGAGAGGACAAGGAGGGCATCGTGAACTACCTGCAGGAGATGCGGGGGGTAAAAATCGCGGTGCTGGCGGAGCAGCGCGGCGAGAGCACCAAGTTTTCGCTGCGCACCAAAGCGCCGCTGAATGTGGCGCGGGACGTGGCCGTGCCCCTGGGCGGCGGCGGACACGACTGCGCCGCCGGCGTGACGGTAGATTTACCCCTGGAGGAGGCCCTCGGCAAGGTGCTGGCGCTGGCGCGGGAAGCGCTCAAAAATCAAGGAAGCTCGGAAATTGAAAGATAAAGCGGACCGCTGCCGCAAGCTGTAGGGCACCGTTGCGGCGCCCGCCCTCCGTGTAGAACTTGGTTTCCCCGGCGGTCGGCGCAACGGCGCTTTTGCACGGCAATGCGGCTTCTTCGCGGAAAAATGAATGTTTTACGCGCTTCGCTTTGCGCATGGCATGGCTCGTCTCCGCTCTCATAAAAGGCAAAGTGTGATACAGAAATGAATGGATTCTTAAACCTCAACAAGCCCACGGGCCGCACGTCTTCGGACGTGGTGGTATTTGTGCGCAAGCGGCTGCCGAAGGGCACCGCCGTGGGGCACGGCGGCACGCTGGATCCGGAAGCCTCCGGGGTGCTGCCGGTGTGCGTCGGCTCGGCCACGCGGCTGTTCGACTACATCATCGACAAGCAAAAGACCTACATCGCCCGCATCAAGCTGGGGGTGGAGACCGATACCCAGGACGCGACGGGGCGGATCATCGCGGAGAAGCCCGTCACCGTCGGCGAGGATGCGCTGCGCGCGGCGCTGTCCCGGTTCATCGGGGATATCGAGCAGGTTCCGCCGATGTATTCCGCCATCAAGCGGGACGGACGGCGGCTGTATCAGCTGGCGCGCAAGGGCCAAATGGTCGAGGTCGCGCCGCGCGGTTGCCGGGTCGACGGCATCGAGTATCTGGGCGGCGAGGGCGACGACATCTATCTGCTGAAGATCACCTGCGGCAAGGGCGTCTATATCCGCACCCTCTGTCACGACATCGGCCAAACGCTGGGCTGTGGCGCGCATATGCGTACGCTTGAGCGCGCGGCGGCGGGCATCTTTCGCATCGAGGACGCCTTGACGCCCGCGCAGATCGACGCGCTGGCGCAGGCGGGGCGGCTCCATGAAGCGCTGATTCCGCTGGACGCGCCGCTGACGCACCTGCCCGCCGTGCGGGTGGGGGAGCGCAGCCGTCACGCGGTCGTGAACGGCAACCCATTGCGCCCGAACTGGCTGAACGCGCCCGCCCCCCAGGTTCCCGCCGTGCGGGTCTATCTGAACGACGAATTTGCCGGCATCGGCGCGCCCCAGCCGGACGGCAGTGTGAAATTCAAGGCGATGCTTTACAAATCGGGAGACGAGGCATGAGAATCATCCGAGCGGAAAGCGAGTTTACCGGCGCGGCCTCCGTGGTGGCGCTGGGCATGTTCGACGGCGTGCACATCGGCCATCAGGCGCTGATCCGGCGGGCCGTGGCGTTGGCGCGGGAGTTGAACGCTGAGAGCGTCGTCTGCACCTTCGACCGGCATCCGCTGTCGGTGCTGTGTCCGGAGAGAGCCCCGAAGGCGCTGCTCACATTGAAAGAAAACCTTGAGAAGTTTGAACGCCTGGGCGCGGAATGGGCGCTGGTGCAGTCCTTCACGCCCGAATACGGCGCGACGGAGCCGGCGGATTTCCTGCGGGCGCTGGTGGCTGGGCTGCGGGTTCGTGCCATCGTGACGGGGGAGAATTACACCTTCGGCGCGGGCGGGCGCGGCGACGCCGCGCTGATTCGTCAGATGGCGCCGGAGCTGGGTTGCCGCGCCGAGATCGTGCTCCCGGTGATGGACGGCGATGTGATGTGCTCGTCGACCTACATCCGTCAACTGCTGGCGGCGGGGGAAAGGGAGCACGCGGAGCGGCTGCTGAGGGTGGAGGACTGAGAGCGGCACTGAGGCGATATTTTAGAAAGTGACCAATGAAAAGAGAACAGATCGAAGCATTGGAAAAAGCTGTAGAGCAGCAACGCATGCGGAACACGCAGTACAGGGTTTACCGGGAGGACGATATTTTCCTGTATTGCGGCGAGCCCGCTTTTTCCGTATTGGATTTTTGGCGTTTTAGCTATTCTCAACTATTGGGACAGTCTGAGACCATCGCGGAGTTTCTGGTTTGTCAATCCCTTGGAATTGAAAAAGCGGAGAATGTCAACTATTGGACGGCCTATGACCTTTCATATAAGGGCAAGCGAATTGAGGTCAAGGCGACGAGCTATATTCATCCTTGGAACCGGCGTGTTTCAAATACACGAACGTTCTCCATAGCGCCATCCAATAACGCATACTGGAGTGAGCTTCCAGGACAGAGAGAATCGCCACGGCTTGCGAGACAGAGCGAGATCTATGTCTTTTGCCTAAATACAGAACGAAATACTAAGAATCCTCAGCCGCTGAATATCGATAATTGGGAGTTTTATGTAGTTCCAACCTACAGGATTAATGCTTATTGTGAAAGGAACGGAAATCCAAATCAAAAGACTATTAACCTCACGGTAATCAAGAGAATTGTAGGGCAGGCGACAAAATTCGGGGAATTAAAAGAGACAATTGAGGAAGCTATTACCTGGTCAGACCAGCATTATTTGAATAGTTGATGGCCCGCAGCTATTACCCAGAAGCTAAATTGGGATTGCTTATGACATAAGGAGGCAGATTCCATGAACATGACGAATTTTCAGCAGATTGTGAATCACTATATCGATCGCTTCGAGAGTATAAACGGGCCAAAGCATCAAGAGTATTATAAATGGCAGATCGCGCAGGATTTCAGGCCGATGATGGATAAGGCGCTGGCAGCCTCAGATGCGGAATTGCCTTCAAAGCTATATCTTGTGAAAAAAAGAAGTAGGAATATAATTGATAACTACACGCAGCCATTTCATGGCCTGTGTAAATTCGCGGAAAAAGAGCCTCAAACTGTGCGTCAGATGTTTCAGGAGCTCTTTGCGCAGGAAGGTGCAACGAAGCAAGAGAAGGTGATGCGCTTTCTCAAAAAGAGCGCTGCGTTGCGGCAAGCGTATTATCCAGGGAGTTTCCTGTACGCTGATGACATGCATTCGATTACGGGATATATGTTTCTCTATGCTCCCGATGAGAATTACTTATATAAGGCAAGCCATGCCCGCATTTTTGCCGACTGTATAGAGTTTTACGATGATTGGAGTTATGGTGAAAATACAAGGCTGGATATATATAATCGTATGTGCGATGAAGTCATTGATGCGATCAATGGAAACGAGGCGTTACTGGCTACTGCGGCTTCTCGGTATGAGATTGACCCGACAGGTATGCATCCGGACCGAAATAAACACATATTACTGTTTGACATTATATATTGCTGTTCTACCTACAAACTGTTTAATGGAATTCATTTCGTCGTGCCAAAGAACAGTGAGCGTAGACTGATGCAGGAAAGAAAGGAAACCGCACAGCGCCTTTCAAAGGCGCTTAATGAGGCAAGAGCGAAACTGGAGCCTCTCGAAGAGGGAAAGAGGCTATTGGCCGAGACATTGCACGTGGGAATGACGGTTCGTCACAGAACCTTTGGAGATGGAACGATCCTTTCGATTGAGGATACAACTATGAGCGTCGGTTTTCAAACGGCGGGTACGAAGTACCTTGGGATTGCGACCAGTTTGCTGAATGGAATTATTACAACCGATGATATCACATTCGGCGAGCGAATCAAACCTTACAGGGAATGCCTGCTGCAAGAGAAGCAGCTGCGCGATGCCATATCTTTTGCGGAAAAGCAGTTTGCGCCATATGTTGATTATCTGGAATAGACAGAGAAGGATGACGATGAATTCACAAAGCTGTTTTTCGCTACCGCTGCTTTACCTCTCAGATATGAAGTTTCTGAAAACTGCCGTTTTTCCGTTTACAAGGCCCTGCGCTTGTGGTACAATACAGTTTGTGGCAATGCGGGTTTGACCCGATTGACCGCGATACCGCCTGCCTGGTCCGCCGATGACTCCGACGGCTCACCCGGCTCGCGGGGCAAAGAAAGAGGAGGAAATACGGATGGAGATCAACAAGAAGGAAATCATGGAAACCTATGCCCGTCACGAGGGCGACACTGGCTCCCCTGAGGTGCAGATCGCGCTGCTGACCGCACGCATCAACCACCTGAACGAGCATCTGAAGGTGCACAAGAAGGATCACCACTCCCGCCGCGGCCTGCTGCTGATGGTTGGTCAGCGCCGTGGTCTGCTGGACTATCTGAAGAGCACCGATATCGAAGCCTATCGTGCGCTGATCGCCAAGCTGGGCCTGCGCAAGTAAGCCCCAGGGCATCAACCGATACGTCTTTTCGCGCCGCCGCTTCGGCCTGCCGAGCGGCGGCGCGGTATGATAAGAGCCCTTCGGAGCGGGCCGGAAAGCTTATGCGGTGTGCGGACGCCAGGATGCGGAATTGCCCGCAGGCGCGCGTCTGTACATCGCGGCGTAAGCCTCCCTCTCAGAGGGAGACAGTAACAACGGTATCAATAAAGAATGTCATAGAGAGAAGAACCCAAGGAGGGAAAACAACATGTTCAAGAGCTACAGCATGGAACTGGGCGGGCGCACGCTCACCCTGGAATTCGGCAAGTACGCCGAGCAGGCCAGCGGCGCCACCTTCGTGCGCTATGGCGATACCTGCATCCTCGTAACCGCAACGGTGGCCGAGACCCCGCGTCCGGGCATCGATTTCTTCCCGCTGAGCGTGGATTTTGAAGAGAAGCTGTATTCCGTGGGCCACATTCCCGGCTCCTGGAACCGCCGCGAGGGCCGTCCCGCGGAGAAGGCCATCCTGACCTGCCGCCTGATCGACCGCCCCCTGCGCCCCCTGTTCCCCAAGGGCATGCGCCACGACGTCTCCGTCGTCTGCACCGTCATGTCTGTGGAGCAGGATAACATCCCCGACATTCCCGCGATGATCGGCGCCTCCGCCGCGCTGGCCACCAGCCAGATTCCGTGGGCGGGCCCCATCGGCGCGGTCAACATCGGCTATGTGGATGGCGAGTACATCGTGAACCCCACTGTCGAGCAGCGCGAGGTCTCCCTGATGAATCTGACCGTGGCCGGCACCTCCGAGGCCGTGCTGATGGTCGAGGCCGGCGCGAAGGAGGTCTCCGAAGAGGTCATGCTGGGCGCGATCCTGTTTGCCCACGAGGAGATCAAGAAGATCGTCGCCTTCATCAACGGCATCGTCGCCGAGATCGGCAAGGAGAAGAAGGAATTCCCCCTGGCCCTGCCGGGCGAGGACGTGAAGGCCGCCGTGCGCGAGTACGCCCTGCCCAAAGTGGAGTGGATGTTCGAGACCTTCGAGCGCTCCGAGCGCAACGCCCGCGAGGAGCAGGTGAAGGCCGAGGTGGCCGAGCACTTCGCGGAGCAGTTTGAGGGCCGCGAGCAGGAGGTCGCCGACGCGCTGTACGGCGTGCAGAAGGAAGTCATGCGCCGCCACATCATCGATAACGGCGTGCGCCCCGACGGCCGAAAGCTGACGGAGGTTCGCCCCATCTGGTGCGAGGTCGGCGTGCTGCCTCGTCCCCACGGCTCCGGCGTGTTCACCCGCGGCCAGACCCAGGTCATGACCGTGGCTACCTTGGCTCCCGTGTCTGAGCAGCAGATCATCGACGGCATCGGCACCGAGGACCGCAAGCGCTATATGCACCACTACAACTTCCCCGGCTATTCCACCGGCGAAGCCAAGCCCGCCCGCTCTCCGGGGCGTCGCGAGATCGGCCATGGCGCGCTGGCTGAGCGCGCGCTGCTGCCGATGATTCCCTCGGTGGAGGAGTTCCCCTACTGCCTGCGCCTGGTCAGCGAGGTCATGAGCTCCAACGGCTCCACCTCCCAGGCCTCCGTCTGCGGCAGCACCCTGGCGCTGATGGACGCGGGCGTGCCGATCAAGCGCCCCGTGGCCGGCGTGGCCATGGGCCTGATCAAGGACGTTGAGAACACCGGCAAGGTGGCCGTGCTCACCGACATCCAGGGCCTGGAGGACTTCCTGGGCGACATGGACTTCAAGGTGGCCGGCACCGCCCAGGGCATCACCGCCATCCAGATGGACATCAAGATCAAGGGCATCGACGAGGCCATTCTGCGCCAGGCGCTGGCCCAGGCCTACGACGGCCGCATGCACATCCTGGGCAAGATGCTGGAGGTGCTGCCCGCGCCGCGCGAGAGCCTGAGCAAGTACGCGCCCAAGATCGTCCACTTCTTCATCAACCCCGAGAAGATCGGCGAGGTCGTCGGCCCCCGCGGCAAGACCATCAACAAGATCATCGAGGAAACCGGCGTCAAGATCGACATCGAAGACGACGGCAGCGTGTTCATCGCCACCGAGGACGACGCCGCGGCCCAGAAGGCCCGCAAGATCATCGAGGGCATCGCCAAGGATCTGCAGGTGGGCGACGTGTTCACCGGCAAGGTGGTGCGCATCATGAGCTTCGGCGCGTTCGTCGAGTATGCCCCCGGCAAGGACGGCATGATCCACATCTCCAAGCTCGCCAATGAGCGCGTGGAGAAGGTCGAGGACGTCGTGAATATCGGCGACGAGCTGGAGGTCCGCGTGGGCGAGATCGACAGCCAGGGCCGCGTGAACCTGGTCCGCAACGACATCGTGTACGACGACGACTCCATGCCGGTGCGCCGTCCCCCGCGCCGCGATGGCGACAGGGACCGCCGCGGCGGCGATCGCGACCGCCGTCCGCGCCGCAGGGATTAATAAAAACAGTTCCGCCCGTCGGACAACCGTATGCGGCCCGGCGGGTGGAGATAATCATTTGGGAAGGGGCATACTGAGTATGTCCTTTTCTTT
>JAFVBK010000049.1 GCA_017480045.1 Clostridia bacterium | reverse complement strand
TACGTCTCTACCGGCGAGGAAATCACCCTTCCCGCCACGATGAGCAGGACCATCCTCGCGGATATCCTGCGCGGCGACATGGGGTTTGAGGGCGTGATCGTCTCCGACGCGCTGGACATGGCGGCGATTTCTGGAAACTTCACCGATGAGGACGTGCTGCGCCTGACCGTCAACGCGGGCGTGGACATGCTCATCCTGCCCCCTGTTCGGGACAGCGACCAGCTCCAGCACATCGAGGACTTTGCGGACACGGCGGTGCGACTGGCGCGGGAGGGCGTCATCGACGAAACGCGGATCGACGAATCCGTGCGCCGCATACTGACACTGAAAAAGAAATACGGCCTGCTTGATCAGACGGACTTCACCGTCACCGACGAGCAGGTTGAGGCGGCGGTCAGCGGCGTGGGCAGCGCGGCGCATCGGGAATTGGCCTGGGACATCGCCGAAAGGGCGCTGACGCTGGTGAAGAACGACGGCGGAGCGTTCCCCGTACAGCTACAGTCCGGCGAGACGGCGCTTATCCTGTTCGCGGATTTCTGCGCAAGCCGCGTGGGCACGGGAGATTTGATCAAGGAAAGGCTGGGCGCGCGGGGCGAGCAGATCACCGTGATGAAGAACGACGCGGAGAACGGCGAGGACTGCATAGTGGCGGCGACCGAAGCCGACCACGTGATCCTCGTGAACCGCGTGTACAATTCCGCCTGCCTCGACCCCAACACCGACGACGGCTTCTCCACGGCGGTGTTTGATCAGATCATCGAGGCGCGTCACGCCGCGGGCAAGCGCGTGATCGTCGTTTCCTGTCAGCTGCCCTACGACGCGGGCCGCTTCATCGACGCGGACGCGATGCTGCTTTGCTACGGCTCCTCACTGATGCGCGCGGTGCCGCCGACGGAGGGGGAGGGCAGCGCTTATGCGCCGAACCTGGCCGCCGCCCTCTGCGCCTGCTTCGGCATTGGAGAGACCCCCGGCAAGCTGCCCGTCGGCATCCCCGCGTTGAACGCGGATTACGGCATCTCCGATGCGCTGCTCTATGCGAGGGGAGAATGAGCACAGGACTGTGCCGCCGTGGGATCGCGCGAACGGACGTCCGCCGTGGCGGCACGATGGAAGGATCATTCATTCAACGATAGGAGGATATGAAAATGACGGTATCGGATAAATTCATGATCAACAGCGATGCCGGGCGCATGGCGGCGGCGCGCTACGCCACGGAGAGCTTTGCCTGGCAGGTGAAGCTGGACAAGCGGGACACCCTGCGGCTGGATCTGTTGGTGGAGGAGACGCTGGGCATGGTCAAGGCCATGCTGAAGGACTTCTACGGCCAGATTTGGTTCACGGCGGATGGAAAGCAGGTTGAAATCCACTTCGAGGCCACGGCGGACATGAACGCCGATCGCAAGCAGGAGCTGCTCTCCGTGTCCAGCACCGGCAAGAACGCCGCCGCAAAGGGCTTCATGGGCATGCTGGGCGAGCTGATCTCCGGGGCGCTGCACAGCGCGGGCCGGACGATAGACGCCTGCGAGCAGGAGACGATTAAATACGGCATCGTGCATTCGCCCAACGTGCTGTCGGGCAATGCCGACATGATGACAATCTGGACGCTGCAAACCTACAGGAGCGACCTGGACGAGGCGCGCGTCACCGATGGTGGCGCGGAGGAGGCCTGGGACGAGCTGGAGAAGTCCATCGTAGCCAAGCTGGCGGACGACGTCGTGGTGGGCATTCGGGGCGACCGCATCGACCTGGTGATCCGCAAACAATTTTGATTTTTGACAGGCTGTGACGCCCATTCAAGGACAGGAGGCATCGCTGATGAAGCGCGCAAATCCCTATATCCGCAGGCTGCTGATCCTCGCGGTCTGCATGGCTTTCGCCATTTTATCGGTCTGCGGGGTCGCCGCGGCCCAGACGCAGGGAACGGACTATCCCGAAGTATCTTGCGGCATCTATGAGATCAACCAGTATGGCAATGTGATTTTGAATATTTACGCCCATGAACTGGATGAGAACGGCTATGAGGCGGGGGATATCGTTCGGGTGACGATTGGAGAAGAGCGCTTTCAGATGCCGTATGGCACGGGCTATTCGGACGTCAATCCCGGCTATATGCTGCTGATGTCCAGGAAGGACTCGCTGGTTCTCTGCATCAACCAACAGTCCTTCGCCGCGGCGGTTGGACTGCCCGAAGCCGACGTGGACGTGACTGTGACGATCTCCATGGACAAAAGCAGGGTTATGTCCGGCAGTATGAGGCGCGTAATATGACCTATTCCGACAGCCGGGGCGATTACGACAGCGATGAGACCTTTGCCAACTTCCGGGGAATCGTCATGGGCGATATTCCGGAAGGATGGCTGTATCGCTCCGCCTCCGGCATCGACGATAGCCACGGGCGCAGCGCGTATGTAAACGCCCTGTATGCGGAGAACGGCATCGTTACCGTCCTCAATCTGGCAGAATCCGCTGAGGAGGTGGAGGCCCTTATTACTGAGCGCGACACGGAGGACTTCTACAGCGAGCTGTTCCGGGAGGGGCGCGTCATTGCGGGCGGCAGCCTCGGCATCGACATGACCGCGGAGGCCTTCAAACAGACCCTGGCGCTCGATCTACGGGAAATGCTCGCGCAGGAAGGTCCC